>CALHTB010000059.1 GCA_938038785.1 uncultured Acidimicrobiales bacterium | reverse complement strand
AACGCTTGCTAGCATGCATCGAGTCAATCCGCGGTAGCTCAGCTGGCAGAGCATCCGACTGTTAATCGGCAGGTCGTTGGTTCGATCCCAACCCGCGGAGCAAGAACGTAAGGCCGCCCCACAGGGCGGCCTTCGCCGTTCTCCTCACAAAGAGACGAACCAAAGCGAGCACTCCCCTTGCCCGAGCGAGCCCAGGGCATCCGTTGCCAGTTGAGATGGACGCCAATGCCCCCTGGGTCCCGATGACGTGGCGGCGCCAAGTAGGCCGCCAGTAGAGAGCAAGCGAAGCGGAGCGAACGTGCGGCCGAAGTGGTGCAGACACGGCGGCGGGACCCAGACAAGCTTGGAGACCAGCTCGGCTAGTCGACGAGATAGCCCTTGAGGTGTTCGCTTCTCTGGGGATGGCGCAGCTTTGCGAGAGTCTTCGCTTCGATCTGGCGAATGCGCTCACGGGTAACGCCGAATGTGCGGCCCACTTCTTCGAGGGTTCGAGGGCGACCATCGTCAAGCCCAAATCGCAGACGTACAACTTCTTGTTCGCGTGGAGAGAGCTGTCCGAGCACTTTGCCGACCTCAACGCCAAGCATTTTGCGCGTCGCTGCATCGGCTGGCCGAACTGCTTGAGAGTCTTCGACAAAGTCGGCCAGGCTTGTGTCTTCCTCGGCACCGACGGGAGTGTCGAGTGAAAGCGGGTCCTGGGCAATTTTGAGCAGCTCGGTCACCCGTTGTTCGGTGAGGTCGCAGATCTCGGCGAGCTCTTCCATGGTTGGCTCTCGACCCAGCTCCTGGGTCATGCGACGCTGCTCGCGGCGAACCCGGCTCATGATCTCGACCATATGGACGGGGATACGGATTGTGCGGGCCTGATCGGCAATTGCTCGGGTGATGGCCTGCCGGATCCACCAGGTGGCGTAGGTGGAGAACTTGAAGCCCTTCTGATGGTCGAACTTCTCGACCGCCCGCATTAGGCCAAGGTTGCCTTCCTGGATGAGGTCGAGCAACGGAATACCGCGTCCGCCGTAGCGCTTGGCGATGGACACGACAAGACGCAGGTTGGCTTGGGTAAGGTCGCCTTTGGCTGCGTCGCCGGCTCGCACCTGGCGTTCGAGCAGCGAACGTCGTGATGGTTCGACCGAGTCGAGCGTTTCAGCAGCGGCGTGGAGCGCAAGCTCCTCAGATGCCTTCATTCCGAGCGCTACTTTTTCAGCCAGCCGAACTTCTTCAGGCCCAGTGAGCAGCGGAACCCGGCCGATCTCTTTGAGGTACACCCGCGTCGAGTCGGTCGAGACGCTCGTTCGGTCGCCCGAAAGCGAGTGTGTGCGTTCACGGCGCTTCCGCGCCGCAGCAACCTCGTCGCGTTCTACCGGCTTTTCATTGTGCTCGATGGGGTTCGTCGCGTCAGTCATTGGACTGGCCAGGGGTTGGTTGTTCCCGCATGGCAATCCAATCGGCAAGTGGAGCCAGTTCCGTAAGGTCGGATCGTGGTTCACGAAGATCGATCACCCACTGGCGTAGGAACTTCACATCGGGCAACAACTCTTCGACATTGCCGGTTATGCGAGCTTCACTTTCGAGCTCTCGGGCCAGGCGGTCAGCGGCCTTGCTGATGAGGCGCGATGCAACCGCCGGGGCGTCAAGATCTTCGTCGGACGATGCCGCGAGTTCGATCAATAGGTTGCCTTCATCCGCGCCAAGCATGTCTACAGCTTCGCGCACTGAGGGCGCTCGTTTCAGCGCTAGGTAAATATCTCTCCGCAGCGGGGTGACAAAGAGCGGCTCGGAGAACAGCGCGACGGCGTCGGTGTGGCCCTCGATAATGAGCTGGATGGCTTGGTCCTCGACGTGATCGGAACCCTTCTGTGGCATTGGAAGGGTGGGTGCTTCGGCCACGATCTTGCCGCGGTTCTTTCGAGGATTTCGCACCATCTCTCGAAGCCGGTCGGCGTCCATGCGGCAACGATCGGCGATCGTCATGACGTATTGGTCCCGGACAAGCGCGTTGGGGTGTTCGGCCACGAGCGCCAAGGCCTCTTCGGCTGCCCGAGCTCGATGCTCGATCGAGTCCATCGAGTGCTTGGCCAATTCACGCTCGAGTCGAAATTCGAGAAACGACAGCGCCTTGGTAACCGATTCGGCAAGACGTTCAGGATCGTCACGAGACAGATCGTCCGGGTCGACGCCGGCGGGAAGATCGGCCACCATGATTTCGATCTCGTACTTCTGCTCCCACTCGTACACCCGGTCAGCAGCGGCCTTGCCAGCATCGTCGGCGTCGAACGCGAGCACGAGGCGGTTGGTGAACCGTTTGAGCAACTTGAGGTGGTCGTCGGTGAGCGCAGTGCCGCAGGTAGCGACCGCAGTGTGAATACCGGCGCGGCCAAAGCCGGTCACGTCGGTATAGCCCTCGCAGATGATCGCCTCGCCGCTAGCCACGATGTGTTCTTTGGCCCAGTTCAACCCATAAAGAACGCGGCTCTTCGAATAGACCGCACACTCCTGGCTGTTGATGTACTTAGCTCCTTCGCCGCCAGGCATGATGCGGCCGCCAAAGCCAACACCATCGCCCCGCTCGTCGAACACGGGGAAGACGATGCGGTTGCGCTGCCAGTCCATCTGCTTGTCGATGCTGTTCATCTTGCCGAGGCCAGAATCGACAAGGTCCTTGTTGCTTATGCGGAGCTTCTTGGCCAGGAAGTCCCAGCTCTCAGGAGCAAACCCCACCTGGTATCGGCGCACCATGTCGCCGTCAAAACCGCGCTGGCGTAGGTAGCCACGGGCCTCGCCGGCCTGCGGCGAGGTAAGCAAATACTCGTGATAGATGTCGACCGCTTTGTTCACGTGGCCGATCAGTTGTTTCTTTCGGCTTCGGACGGCGCCTTCACCAGCGTCGGTGTAGCGCAGCGTGATGCCCGACCTGCGAGCGAGGTGTTCGATTGCGCCAGGGAAGTCGAGATGTTCGAGCTCACGCACGAACGTGATGGAATCGCCAGACTTCTTGCATCCGAAGCAGTGATACAAGCCCTCTTCGGCATTGACCGAGAACGAACCGGTCTTCTCATTGTGGAATGGGCACAGACCGCTCCAGCGGCGGCCAACCTTCTTGAGCTGGGTGTGTTCGGACACGAGCTTTACGATGTCCGTCGACTGACGGACCCGCTCGACATCCTCGTCAACGATCCCCATACGCCAAACCTAGTGCCAAGCCCTGTCTTTTGGATATGTGGCCGTCGCTCGGCCGCTTTGTCGCCAACTACAACATCAGGCGAGCCACGATTTCGCCCTCTTCGATCTCCCCGGTCGGGACAAACCCCATCGCGAGACAACGGCTCGGGTGACCCGACGCCCTGGCCGTAGGAGACCGCCAACGACTCACACCCCCATGAACGTGCTTGGTCGATCACCAACTCCACAACACGCTTGCCAATGCCGCGGCGCTGATGCCTGCGATCGATGAGCAGCCGCCAGAGGTACGGCTCGGGGTCGGTCTTGGTCGGGGTCTCGATCATCACAAAGCCCACAGCCTGCCCGTCAGCGTGGATGATCCGATGCCACGGAACAACCTGCGGGCTGCCAGGCGTGCCCTCGGAGTTGAGCTCATAGGGCGGGACTGCCGCCTCGGCCAACGAGACCACGATTGGCGAGGCGAATCGTCTCTGCGACGGGTGGGTAACCAACTCGATTACCGATCGAACCTCGTTCGGGTCGAGCTCGACGAGTTCGATGGTTGCGGGGACGTGACGCGGTCTGCTTGTCCAATCGGCGTAGAGCTCGGGGGTCAGGCTGTAGCGCTGGTCATCGATGTGGCCATGGCGGTCCCATTGGGTGTTGTAGTCAACGCCGGCGAGAACAAAACCACAGTTCTCGACCATTCGCATCGAGCGAAAATTCTTCGGGTGAATGGTGGCGTCGATGCGCACAACGTCGTGGGTTTCGAACAGCCAGCTCGTAACAGCGTTAAGGGCCTCGGTGGCAAACCCTTGACCCCAGCTTTCCCTAGCGAGGGCGCATCCGATCGCAGCGACGCCATCGTTGCTGAGCCTCACGTTGAAATCGCCGTGTACGACGGTGTCAGCACCGTCTGCGATCGTGGACATCCACCACTCCCCCGGAGTCGGGCCGTCCATTGATGCCGCTTCGGCGAGAAGCTCCTCAGCCGCATCGCGCTCACATGGCAACGGCCAATCTTGAAACTCGGCCACCTCCGGGGCGTTGCGGCGCTCGATGAGCGCATCGACATCGCTTGGCCGAACCGCACGGACCATAAGTCGGTCGGTGACAAGAGGCGAGAACATTGCTTTAGTCTTCCCCACTTCTCTTCTAAGGTCCACGCATGGATAGCCCCATCGATGAACTCCTGGCGTCGTTTCACTCGGTTCTGAGCAATGCTCTTGCGACCCACCCAAAGGCCGAGTTGTTCGCTGGCCTGGCCGACCGGGTCGCAAACCTTGGTCCGGCTCGAACGGTGCCAGCGAGCTCGAACGCGACCGTCGATACGTGGCTAACACCCACGGTCGAAGTCACCAGTGGTCCGTGGGTCGACCTCGCACGCAAAGTTCTAGCGGCGACGCCCGAATCCCCCTGGCTGCGGTCCTATGAGAACCTCGAGTCCTCGCCTCAGCTCGATGCGTTCCAGCAGCACTACAGCTTTCTGCTCTTCGCTGCCCCGGTCTATCGGGGTTACGAGCCTCCTGTGCTCGCCAACGACATGCTCATTGGATTCACCTTGCAGGAGCCCAATGTCGAATATCCGGCGCACCATCATGGCCCCGCCGAAATCTACGGGGTGATCAGTGGGCACCTCGAATGGCAGGTCGGCAACACGTGGACCTCGGTTGGGCCAGGTGATGTCATCGTGCATCGTTCACATGAGTCGCACGCGATGTACACCGGCGATGAACCGGTGCTGACGTGGGTGGCATGGCCGACCACCGAAGACGGCCACGTCTATATGCCGAGCCTCGACCCCGACGACATGTCGATGGAGCCGCTCGTCTACTAGCGCTCGACACGTGGCTATGTAGTTGCGCAGGCGTCGATTCGGTCGATGGCAAGGCTGAACGGACCATCGAGTCCGTCGGCAAGAATGACGCCGAGCGTCGAGATCTGATCGAGCTCGAAGGGCGCAAGCGTGGGCCTCGACGTCCCGAAGGTTCGAGCGTCGAGGTTCGTAAGCGGAATGATTGGCTCCTCCCACGCACTGTCGGCCGACACCGTAATATCGGCGAAGTGCATAACCGAAGAGTTGGTCGTTGCATCTTGAACGGTGAGCTCGTACCTGCGCCCGTTAGCCGAACGGGTTCGAATCCGGAGATATTCGGCTTCTTCGAGCGCCTCGCGCAGTGTTGCCCCGTTGCGGAGGACGCTCGTCCGGATCATGGAGAAACCGCCGCCGTTGGTGTTGATAGTTCCGGCAAAGGTGGCGACCCCGCCGTTGAAGGTGAGTTCGCCTTCTGAAAGACCTCCCATGACCCCGTCGTTGATCACTCGCCACCGGTCCGCAGCCTCTTCACCAAAGTCCTCTATTCGCCAACAAGCAAGCCCATCGGGAGCTGGCGCTGCTCCAGTTTCGCTTGCAAGCCCTGTTGTCTCGGTGGTGGGTGGCGCACGATTCTCATCGACCTCGGTATTGGTGTCGACATCCGCGCCAGTTTCAACATCGAGCAGCGTTGTGGTGCTCGTGGCCGCTGCTGTAGTGGAAGGTGAGGTCGTCGTCTCGGGGACCAGCGCCTCATCGGTTGCGACAACGCTTGGAGCATCGTTGTCTGGCTGGGCTTGCTCGGAAACTGGAACGCCGTCAGCCGACCCGGCGCAGGCCGCAAGGGTCACGATCCCCGCCAATAGCGGCGCAAGGGACCTTCTTGGTCGGATTCTCATCGACCGTTAGTTGGGCAGGCGTTCGCTGAGGTAGTTGACCAGCTGATCGATCGACACGCGGTCTTGCTCGCGGCTGTCACGCTCCCGCACGGTGACAGCTCGGTCTTCGAGTGTGTCGAAGTCGACGGTGACGCAGTACGGCGTACCGATTTCGTCGGCACGCGCATAGCGCTTACCGATCGATTGGGTCTCGTCGTAATCGCTCATCCAACGACCCTTGACAAGGTCGAAGACCTCGTGGGCGGTTGGCGTAAGCGTGTCCTTCTTCGACAGCGGCAGCACGGCCACCTTGTACGGGGCCAGACGAGGGTCGAGACGAAGCACCGTCCGGGTGTCATCGTTGACGGTTTCCTCGTCGTAGGCCGCAAGCAGGAAAGCAAACGCGGTTCGAGTCGCACCGGCTGCAGGCTCGATGACATGGGGGATCCACTTCTCCCCAGCTTGCTGATCGAAGTACTCGATACGCTCGCCTGAGTGCTCGGCATGTTGGGTGAGGTCGTAGTCGCCGCGGTTGGCCACACCTTCGAGCTCGTCCCAGCCCCACGGGAACAGATACTCGACATCCGCGGTGCCCGAGCTGTAATGGCTGAGCTCGTCAGCGTCGTGTTCGCGCATGCGGATGGCATCTTCGGGCATACCGAGGTCGAGGTACCATGCCATCCGTTCAGCCTTCCAGTACTCGTACCACTGGTGGCTCTCGTCAGGCGGAACGAAGTACTCCATCTCCATCTGTTCGAACTCACGTGTACGAAACACGAAGTTGCCGGGAGTGATCTCGTTGCGGAAGCTCTTGCCAATCTGGGCAATACCGAACGGCGGCTTCTTGCGGCTGGTGTTCAGCACGTTCATGAAATCAACGAACATGCCCTGCGCGGTCTCGGGACGCAGGTACACCTCGTGACCAGAGCCTTCAACCGGGCCAGCGTGGGTTTTGAACATCAGGTTGAAGGCACGTGGTTCGGTGAACTTTCCGGACTCGCCACATTCGGGGCAGGTGTTCGGGTCGTCGAGCTTGTCGAGGCGGTGGCGAGTGTTGCAGTTGGTGCAGTCGACCAGCGGGTCACTGAAGTTTGCAAGGTGCCCCGAGGCCTCCCACACAGCTGGTGGCGACAGAATCGCCGCGTCGAGGCCGACGACATCGTGGCGCATTTGTACCATCGAACGCCACCACTGGTCTTTCACGTTGCGAAGCAGCAGAACACCAATGGGCCCGTAGTCATACGTCGAGCGGAAACCGCCGTAGATCTCGGCTGACTGGAACACGATTCCCCGTCGCTTGGACAGGTTCACGATCTTGTCGAACAGTTCTGGATCAGGGGTTGCACTCATCGGTTCAGGCTAGTGGAGCGAGATCGAAGCGCAGCCCTAATTATGAGCGCCAGGCCTACGCCTGTTCGAGCACCGTTGACGACCGGAGGCGGCGTTCGAGGTTGTGCTCGAGCAGCCGCTGACAGAGCGAGTCGAACTCACGCGTTGCCGGCGAAGGCGGCTGGTTGAGCACTGCTCCGAGCTGGCCTCGCAACGCCAGGTGCAAGAGCGCAGATGCGTCCACGCTGATGGGGAAGCCGGTGCGACACGCCCCACATGACGTGCCGCCATCGAGAATCGAGAAATGGGTGAGGTCGGTGGTCGCCCCGCACAGCACACACACATCGAGCGACGGCGATAGGCCTTCGAGCGAAAGCAGCTTCAAGAAGAACCCGGCCACTACGAGGTGGCTCTCCGAGTTCGAAACGGTGTGCATGGCCCGAGCAAGCATCGTGTACAGCGGTTCGTTCGGCTCGCGATCTTGCGACACCACCTCGACCGCCTCAAGCATCGACGACGCCCGAGCAAACAACTCGAGGTCTTGACGCAGCACAGGGAACCGGTCGATGCTCTCCACCTGCGTGAGCGTGTCGAGCTCGCCCTTGCCCCTATAGAGCTGCACTTGCAGGTGGTTTGTGGGCTCAACCCGAGACCCAAAACGGCTTTTGGTCTTGCGAGCACCCTTTGCCACGCAGCGGATCTTGCCGTTGCTTTGCGTCATCAAGCTGACGATCCGGTCGGACTCGCCCAGCTTCCACGTACGAAGCACAACAGCATTGTCTCGGTACAGGCCAATGCCGCGGTCGCGTCCCATCAGCTACGCGGCCTCATTGGTGTCATGCAGCTCATGCAGTCTCTCGCAACCTCATGCTGTGACGCCGCCATAACGACGAGAGCGACTTTGGTACTCGGCAACCGCCTCGGCGAGGTGGGTGCGGTTGAAATCGGGCCACAACGTGTCGGTGAAGACCATCTCGGAGTACGCCAGGTGCCAGAGCAGGAAGTTTGAGGTGCGAAACTCACCCGAGGTACGGACCATGAGGTCGACCTCGGGCATCTTTGGGTCGTACAAGTGCCGGGCGATCAGCTTCTCGTTGACCTTGTCAGGCGATACACCCGCCTTCATCAAGCTTTTCACCGCATCGACCACCTCAGCGCGACCGCCGTAGTTGAAGGCAATGGTGAAGATGAGCCTGCGGTTGTTCTTCGTAAGCTCGCGGGCTTCGTTCATACGCTTGGTGAGACGCTTCGGTACCCGCCAATCGGTTCGGCCAACAAAGCGGATCTGCACGCCCATCTCGTGGAGTTCTTGCTGCCGGCGTTGCAGGATGTCTTCGTTGAAGCCGATCAGAAACTTCACCTCATCGGGCGGGCGTTTCCAGTTCTCGGTACTAAAGGCGTAGACGGTGAGCCACTTCACCCCGAGCTCGAGCGCCCCTTCAATCGTTTCGATAAGTGAATGCTCACCCATTTTGTGGCCCTCGATACGAGCCAGCCCGCGCTGTTCGGCCCACCGGCCATTGCCATCCATCACGCACGCAACGTGGTTGGGCACTGCTTTGGGATCAATCGAAACCATCAGGTGCAAGCTACTACTACACCTCGACACTTCCGGTCGAGACCCGCGGAAACCTGTATCCCGCTCGGACTTCCGCCGAGATCTGTATTCCGCTCGGACTTCCGCCGAGATCCGCGGAAGCCGTCATGGTCGTCCGCTCCGCTCCCTCCCCTACAGCGCTGTCTGAATGCGATGTTTGGAGCGTCAGCGACAAACTCGGGTTCGGGGAAGCCCGCCAGGGCTGAGCCGATACGAGCTTCGCTCTCCTCAAGCACTTTCACCCAGCGACGTTTCAGCTCGGAGAGATGAAACTCGGGTTCGGGGAAGCCCGCCAGGGCTGAGCCGATACGAGCTTCGCTCTCCTCAAGCGCTTTCACCCAGCGACCTTTCAGCTCGGAGAGATGAAACGTCCGTGGCGCGCGGTCGAATCGTGGCCGAATCCAACGCAGTGTCAGCGCGGCACCGTAGAGTCCGGCCATGGGGCTTAGCGATCGATCTACCACCGCGCTTACGGCGGTAGCTGAACAACTTCCGGGCGGTGGCGAAGACCGTCCTGGCCAACGTGAGATGACGGCGGCGGTGGCCGATGCGATTAGCAACAGCACCCATCTCATTGCGTCTGCGGGAACCGGCACGGGCAAGTCCCTGGCATACCTCGTGCCGGCGATCCTCAGCGGCAAGAGAACCGTTATCGCCACCGCTACCAAGGCCTTGCAGGACCAGCTGGCAAACAAGGACCTTCCATTCCTCGAAGATCACCTCGACGTGCTGTTCGAGTATGCGGTGCTCAAGGGTCGAGGCAACTACGTGTGCCGCCAGCGCCTCTTCGAGCTCGACGCCGAAGGCGAGCAACTGGGCCTCGATGTCGACGACAGCGCCGGTGTCGACGCCGACGACCTCGACGCGATCGTGGCGTGGTCGAAGACCACCGGTACCGGCGACCGAGCCGAACTGCCAATGGAACCTTCCGGGCGAACCTGGGCTGCAGTGAGCGTTGGGCCAACCGACTGTCCTGGCCAGAACAAGTGCCCCATGGGCGGGACGTGCTTTGCCGAGATGGCCCGGGAGAGGTCGCGGGAAGCCGATGTGGTGGTCGTCAACACGCACCTCTATGCCATCGACCTTGTGGCCGAGGGCGTCATCTTGGGCGAACACGAGGTGGCAATCATCGACGAAGCCCACCAAATCGAAGACATCGTCGCCAACGCATCAGGCTTCGAGCTCACCGGCGGTCGCCTGCGCAACCTGGCCAACACGATCAAGGCCATCATCGCCGACGACAACCTGCTTACCGATCTGCACGATATTGCCGACCAGCTCTCGCTCGACCTCGAGCCGTACCTCGGCAAACGGGTCGACGACCACGAGTTCGACGACGACCTCCTCCGCTCACTTAACCGAGCCCGTGACCGGGCCAACCGCGCGCTCGAAGCGCTTCGAAAGATTCCGAAAGAGTCGTCCCCAGAGGTCATCGGCCGCAAAGAGCGGGCAACGAACGCAGCAACTCACCTCGTTGTCGACATCGACATCGCACTCGACATGACCACCGACCAGGTGGCCTGGGTAGATGGTCAACGCAACCCGGCGCTCAAGGTGGCGTCGATCGATGTAAGCGACGTGTTGTCCGAGAATCTGTTCGGTCAGCGCCCGACCATTCTCACCAGCGCCACCATTCCCCCGAACCTCCCCGGCCGTCTCGGCATGGACGAACATCCCCACGACAGCATCGACGTTGGGAGCCCGTTCGACTTCGAGAACGCTGGCCTCCTCTACTGCGCGGCGCATATGCCCGACCCGCGCTCCGACGACTACCGCGATGCCGTTCACAACGAGATAGAAGCGCTCGTCATGGCAGCAGGTGGACGGACCATGGCGCTGTTCACGTCGTACCGGTCGATGAACCTGGCCAAGGACTACCTTCTCGACCGCCTTCCCTATCAGCTACTCGTGCAGGGCGATTCCCCTAAGCAGGTGCTCGTCGACAACTTCATGGACGATGAAGAGTCCGTGTTGCTGGCAACGATGAGCTTCTGGCAAGGCGTCGACATCCCAGGCCGGTCGCTCAGCTGCGTCATCATCGACCGGCTTCCGTTTCCTCGGCCCGACGACCCGTTGCTCGGAGCTCGCCGAGACCTGGTTGGTTCCGCGGCGTTCCGCGAGATCGATTTGCCTCGGGCGTCCATGCTGTTGGCCCAGGGCGCAGGGCGTCTCATTCGTTCTCAAGACGACCGCGGCGTTGTGGCGGTGCTCGATAGCCGGCTGTCGACGTCGAAGAGCTACCGATGGGACCTCATCAAGGCTCTACCGCCGCTCAAGCGAACCAAGAGCCGAGACGACGCCATCGATTTCCTCAAAGAGATCCGCGACGCCGAGTCCTAGACGCCGAGTAGGCGGGCTCTCGTTACCGACTTCACGCCCCGGTTGAGGCTGATGAGGGCTACCGCCCAGGCGATCGCTCCGAGTAACAGCGGAACCCAACCGGCGCCGAGTAGCGAGCCGGTGGCTTGGCCGTAGGCGATCATGATGAGGGGCAAGCTGATGAGGCCAGACGCTTGCTGCGCTGCTGCGGTTGACTTCACTCGAGCCGAGAGCCGAAGCACCAGGCTCAGGCAGATCGCGAGGAACGGCGGCAGCACCCACAAAATCATGACCCACCACTGTGCAGTCGGGAAGAACCAGCCACCGACTTCGGGCCCAACGGTGAGGTTGACGACGAGCGAGTACAGGGTGAAACCAACCACGGTGGTGAAGTAGCCGGGGATGAGGCTGGCGATGAGCTTGCCGATGTAGATCTCTTTGACACCCGCGGGAGAGTTGGCAAGGAACTCGCCAGTGCCGCGTTCGCGTTCGCCGACGATCGTGGCGGCGCCAACTGCGGTCGAAATTGTCAGCGGAACCACAACGGCCACGGGGGCGAAGAGAAACACGGCGAGGGCATAGCCAGTACGCCCCTGAGGCGAGTCGCCTTGGATCTGGCTTTGGGTGTTCTCGGGCAGGACCTCCAGCGTGGAAGCGATCTGCTCGAGCGGCCCAACCGCGCCCACCGTCGAGATCATTGTGAGCAGGATCGTCGGCACGATGACGAAGAACAGCATCCCAAGAGCTGCCATCGGCATCCAGAAGTCCTTGGCCTGGATCAGCTGCTTGAGGTCGGTTCGGACAACGGTGAGGGTTCGTGACCAGTTCATAAGTTCGTTCCTTCTGCGACTATGCCGCGACGTCGAGACGTACGGGTCGGCCAGAGCTTCCGCCCGGCGGGGCGAGTTCACCTTCAACCGAGCCGTGTTCGCGGCGGATCGCGAAATACAGATCCTCAAGTGATCGACCTACCGGCACGACGCTGCTGATGGGCACCTTTCGGCTGGCAAGGTCGGCGACGAGCGCCGGAATAGCTGACTGATCGTCGATGTCAACGATCGCCGAATCGTCGGTCCGTTCGAATGCGAGCACCCGATCGTGGCGCTTGAGCAGGTCGAGTCCCTCGGGCATCGTCGAGGTAATTCGGACCTGCTCGACTGGCCAGTAGCTGGCAATGAGCTCGGCAGGGGCTCCGGCTTTGAGGCTGGTGCCGGCCTGCATGACGACGATCTCGTCGGCGAGGCCCTCGGCTTCGAGGAGGAGGTGGGTGCACATGAGCACGGTTTGGCCGTCGCTCGTCATATCCCGAATGAGGTCGAGAACCGCGAGGGCCGATTCTGGGTCGAGGCCAGAGGTTGGCTCGTCGAGCAAAAGCAGGTCGGGTTCATGCAAGATCGCACGAGCCAGGGCGAGCCTCGTCTTCATTCCAGTCGAGTACCCGCCAACTTTTTGGTCGAGGGCTGGTTCGATGGCGAACAACGAAGCCGCCTCGAATATTCGTGCGTCGGCTGCACTGCCCTTACCCAACCCGTAGAGCTCGGCGGCATATCGCAGGTTGTCCCAGCCCGAAAGTCGGTCGTAGAGCGACGGCTTCGCAGTGACGACACCGCAGCGTCGTCGCACCTCTTCACCGTCGGGGCCGGCAGGATCAATTCCGAAGACCCTCGACGTTCCTTCGTCGGGAGCAAGCGAACCGGTGATCATGCGAATCGCCGTCGTCTTACCAGCACCATTGGGTCCGAGAAGCACCGTGATAGCTCCGGTCTTGGCGACCATGTTGAGCTGTGACAACGCAGTCACATCACCAAAGCGCTTTGTTGCGTCGTGAATGTCGATTGTCAGA
This sequence comes from uncultured Acidimicrobiales bacterium, assembly GCA_938038785.1. Taxonomy (GTDB): domain Bacteria; phylum Actinomycetota; class Acidimicrobiia; order Acidimicrobiales; family SHLQ01; genus SHLQ01. The sequence goes on along the minus strand of CALHTB010000059.1, from coordinate 21,715 downwards.
GAAGTATCCACAAGGAACCATCGGCACAAGCCCGCAGAATCTCAACTCTTCCCAAACCGGCGCAGTCGGCCAATAGTGGTAGCTCAACTGATGGCACGGTTTACCGATGGCCCACCGTGGCGCCTCGTTCAAACACATGGGCCAGAGCCCGGGCACTTGTCATAGTCGGCGCGCTCACATTGACCGGATGCGCGACTGCTGGACCGACCACCTCCGATAGCCAGGCGGCGCTGCTCCCCGACTCACTCCCGCTTTCCACCGAAGTTGCCGAGATCGAACGCTTCATTTCCGACACAGTTGCCGAACTTCAAGCCGGCGAGATTTCGTTCGACGAGCGATTCTCGCGACACTGCCGACAGCTTGAGGGCGTCCACAGCCCGGTTGACCCGCTCATGGCCGAGCTCGACCGCTTCTACACGGTCATCCTCGCCGAGGATTTCGGGTTGGACACAGAAGCGCCGCTACAGTTCATCCGCTCCGACCCCACCGATGCCACAGTGGAGCGCGCCGGGAGCGGCGCTCAGATAGACCTCATCTTCCAAGAGGGCACCTGGCGATTCGACAGCTGCGAGGTCTCGACCCTCCGAGACCATCGCAAGTCGGTCCAGACCGATGGAACCCCGGTTGTCACCGTAGACAGTGGCACGCACAGTCCTGTCGCTCGCGCCAACGCCATGATCGATTCATGGGCCGCAGGACAATCGAGCTACTACTCGTGGTTATCCATGCGATGCCGCGCCGAGTTCGCGAACCACTTTGGCCCGACCACTGCCTTCACGCTGATGACCGCTAATGGGCCAGACGGCTTCACCATCGACGACGCTCAAGAAGCCACCGACACCGGCGAGGTGCTCAACGCTCTCGACCAAGGCAGGACCCACCTTCTTCTGCCGTTGATGTTGCAACTCGGGCTCGCCACGGCTGGAGCTGACGCCACCACTGAAGACGAGGTCATCACCTGGGTCACCGTCGACGACCGACAGGCCTCGTTCACGACACAGTGGATCGAGGAGGCTGGCAACCTCTACAACGACACCTGCAGCTGGGCTGGCGACGATGCGTTGGACGATACCTTCGACCCTGAACCCGCAATCCTTCTACTCCTTGGCGAACTCAACGACGAGATCGACAAGAACCAGCTGGACTTCTATGCCCGGTACAGCCTGCGGTGCCGAAGCCTTGAGAACGTTTCCGGCGAAGAGGACCCTCGGCTCTCAACCATCAGCTCGTTGTACGGCCAGCTGTTACGTGACGCGGGCGTCACGAAACCGTTCGTCACCAACGTGATCAGCGCAGATATCGAACGCGTAGTCGTCGAGCTCGGCGACGACCCCACCGACGAAATGGTCCTCGCCTTCGCATTTGAAGACAACGAGTGGCGCCTCGACAGCTGCAGCCCCAAAGAGCAGTAGCGCAAGCCAGCCGTAACCGACCTCGTCGCGTCCACCACGTGAAACCGGCCAGACCCTAGATGTCAGTTAATACCCGAGGCGGTCGAGGATCGCTGCTTCGGTTTGCCAGTTCTTCGACACCTTCACCTGGAGCTCGAGGTAGGTGCCTTCACGTAGCTGCTCACGAGCTTTGATGCCTACGTTCTTGATCACCGAGCCACCCTTGCCAATGACAATGCCCTTTTGGCTATCACGTTCGACGAGGATCTCGCACCGCACATGGGGCCATTCCATCTCGGTGACTCGGGTAGCGATCGAGTGAGGAATTTCGTCACGGAGGACCGCGAGTAGTTGCTCGCGCACAAGCTCGGCTACCCAGAACGCATCGGCGGCGTCGCTGACCATGTCTTCGGGATAGTACGGCGGGCCCTCAGGCATTCGGTTGGCCACGTGGTCGACGAGGTCGGACACCCCCTCGCCGGTTAGCGCCGACACAGGGAAGTAGGCGTCAAGGTCGAACTCGGCTGCGTTGGTGAGCTGACCCAACACTTGTTCTGGGTTGGCCTTGTCGGTCTTGTTCACGACGAGAATCGCGTCCTTTGGGCAACGCTCGACAACCCATTTGTCGCCGGGCCCAATGGGCATCGTCGCGTCGACGAGCACCAGTACCGCGTCGACATCACTAATAGTGGACTCAGCGGAGTTGTTGAGGCGCTGTCCGAGCGGACTTCGAGGTTTGTGAATTCCGGGAGTGTCAACAAAGACCAGCTGCAGGTCCTTGCGGTGCAAAACCCCGCGCACCTGTGAACGGGTGGTTTGGGGCTTGTCGGAAACAATGGACACCTTCTCCCCCAAGATCTTGTTCAGGAGGGTGGACTTACCAACGTTTGGGCGACCCACGAGTGTGACAAATCCTGAACGAAAGCCGCCGTAGTCCGGCTGATTGTTGTCAGTCATGATGTGCCATCTCTGCGTCTGAGGTCGGTTCAGGAGCGGTCACTCGCACGACGCGGACACGCGTTATTCGCCGTCCTTCGATTGCTTCCACCGTGAGGTCAAAGCCACTCGTACGCACCGTCTCGCCAATTTCAGGCACCCGCCCAAGGCCATCGAAGATGAGGCCGCCGAGGGTGTCCCAGTCGTCATCGGGCAGGTCGGCGTCGATGAGCTCGTTGAACTCATCGATCGGAATGCGGCCGTGGACCCGCCACTCACCGACGCGCAAAGGTTCGAGCAACGGGGCCTCAACCGCATCGAACTCGTCGACAATTTCGCCGATGAACTCTTCGATCAGGTCTTCCATCGTGACAATGCCAGCCATGCCGCCGTATTCGTCGATAACGACGACCAAGCTGGTTGGTACGCCTTTGAGCTCTCGTAGCAAGTCAGCTGCTCGCTTAGTTTCTGGGACAAAGACCGGTGGGCGTTGGGCAATGGACACGAAGTGGCTTCCGCGTCCACGTTGCACTCGTGCGAAGAGGTCCTTGATGTGGACGATGCCGCGCACGTCGTCGATGTCGTGATTGAAGATCGGCATTCGCGAGTGGCCACGATCGACCAGCATCTCGATCGCTGCTTCCACGGTGGTCTCGCTTGATGCGGCGAGCACGTCGGGCCTCGGCACCATCACTTCGCGTACGACGGTGTCACCAAAGTCAACGACCGACTGAATGATCTCGCCTTCGTCCTCGTCGAGAACCTCGGCCGCCACCGCAGCGTCGGTGATGGCCACGATCTCCTCTTCAGAGGCCACCGCTCCAGAGCTGCGGCTGGTGTTTCGCAGGAGAAACGTTCCAAGCCAACCCAAGAGCGCCAAGAGCCAACCGACCGGCGGGATTGCACGAATGCCGCGGCTCACCCTTGCCGCCGTTGGAGCTACTCGGTCGATGTTGCGCATTGCCCACGTCTTGGGGACCGATTCGGTGACGACGAACATGACGCACACCATCACCAGCAGGCCAACGGGAATCCAACCGCCGCCAAAATGTTGGTCGACAACGACGGCGACAGTAGCTCCAAGCGTCAGCTGAGCGCCGAGCGACATCGCAAGGATCGGGGCCAGAGCTCGGCGGCGATCAGCGAGGTCCACAACAAGCTGAGCAGCCCCCGGAACATCGTCTTCCTCGAGTGCTTCGGCCCGAGAGCGACTCATGCCGTTCAGCGCCGACTCGGCAGCAGCCAATCCAATGAGCAGCGCGATCAGCACCAGGCTAACGATGGCCGCAACGAGGACGCTCACGCCGCTCTCCATGCTGCAAGATGCCGTTGCTCGGCCGCCTTCATCTCACGCTCTTCGTCGGGCTCTTGATGATCCATACCCAAGATGTGGAGCACCCCGTGTACCACCATGAGTGCCATCTCTTCGTCGGGATTGTCGGGGGCCTGCTTAGCAACCACCTCGGGGCAGATAAGCACATCGCCAAGTAATCGGGGCTGGTCGGCAAACACCACGTCCGCGGAGTCATCGAGCGGAAACGACAGCACATCGGTTGGGCCGGTGCCCTCCATGTGCTCGACGTTGAGGCTGGCCATCTCGTCGATGTCGACAAAGGTGAGGTTGAGTTCGCAACCTTGACCGATGCCTTCAGCGACAAGCACGTTCTTCGCAAGCTGCGCCCACTGTTCTGTCGTGACCGAACGCGTGGATTGCTCGTCGAGCGCGATAACGGCGGGTTGACCGGTCATTGCTGGTTCCGTAGCGCGTCGGGAACTGATTTTTCGCTGTCAGCGGTTTCGTACGCGTCAACGATGGCCTGCACGATTGAATGGCGGACGACGTCCTTGCTGCCGAGACGGATGAACGCAAGCCCATCGATTCCACCGAGGATTCGTTCGAGGCCTCCGAGGCCGGTACGTCCTCCCTGGACATCGACCTGGGAGATATCGCCTGTAACAACGGCACGCGACCCGAAACCGATGCGAGTGAGGAACATCTTCATTTGTTCGGGCGTCGTGTTCTGCGCCTCGTCGAGAATGATGAACGCGTTGTTGAGCGTGCGGCCGCGCATGAACGCCAACGGAGCAACCTCGACGGTGCCTTTCTCCATCAACCGGGTAACGCCCTCGCTGTCGGTCATGTCGTAGAGAGCGTCGTACAACGGGCGAAGGTAGGGGTCGACCTTTTGCAACAGGTCTCCCGGCAGGAAGCCCAGGCGTTCTCCCGCCTCTACCGCAGGACGGGTGAGGATGATGCGCTCGACCTTGTCGGCCTGCAGTGCTTGCAGCGCCATGGCGACCGCCAGCCAGCTCTTGCCGGTGCCAGCTGGGCCGATGCCGAAGGTAATGACGTTCTGGGCAATGGCTTCGAGGTAGCGCTGCTGGCCGGCCGACTTCGGTCGAATAACCCGACCCGAGCTCGTTCGAATCGTGTTCGAGTTGAACACCTGCGACGGGCGTTCGTCCTCGTGCACCAGGTCGATTGTGCGCGTGACGGTGCGCGCGTCGAGCACCTGGCCGGCTTCGAGCATGAGCACGAGCTCCTCGACGACCTTGCCAGCCTCGGTTGCCTTCTGGCCTGAAATAGATACTTGGTTGCCTCGCACGTGGAGCTCGGTATTTGGAAAGCGGTCTTCGACCACCCGCAAATATTCGTCTCGTTCGCCAAGCAACGCGGTCATCAGGTGATTTCCAGCAACATGGATAGTGACGTTTTGTTCAGTCAAGTTTTCTGCTCTTTGCAAGGTGATCGGACGCGAAGGTCAACCCAACTAGCGTACCAGCGCATCTGTGAGCCAACAGCGGCGACTGCAGGAGTGAGCTGACCAAGACCGCCGACGCCACGCTCGGCTACGTGGTTCTCGTACAGTATCGAGGGCATGAGCACAGAAGAACGCCCATTCCGCTTCTACGACAACCGCCAGAAGTACTTGGCCTTTGTGAACACCTGCGACGAGAAGTGGCGGGTCGCCGAAAGGATCGCCCGCGAACTTCCACGCTTACGACCCGAGCCTCCCGCGTTGCGCGTGTACGACGCTGGGGTGGGTGACGGCACCGTTCTGTCCTATCTGCTCAGTGCAATGCACGCCCGGTTCCCTACGGTGCCTTTCTATGTCGTGGGCAAAGAGATAAGCCTCGAGGACGCCCGCCTCACACTCGACAAGTTGCCCGACCGATTGGTCGAGCACCCGCAGTCGGTCGTGGTTCTGACAAACCTGCACTACTCCGAATCGCCCTGGCTGCTCCCAAATACCGAAGAGAAGCAGAAGAACATGGTGCGCCATGTGGTGTCGCTCGAGGGTGACTCGTCGTACAGCTTCGGCGAGCAGCTGCGCCAGCTCGAACCGTTCCTCGCCGAGCATTGGGCGGTTCGCCCGAGCGAAAAGACCGGCAATCCGCTGTATGTCACACCGACGGCGCTCATCATTCATCGTGCTGACCAGGAGTTTGCGCTCGACAATGTGTTGCCCGACGAGGAGAACCCACGAGCCGATTACGACCTGGTGATTGCGTCGCAACCATGGCGGTCGCGTATGCCCGCCGATTTCAAAGTGAAGCGAATACTTGCCCCGCTGAGCCGGGCATTGCGAAGCGCTGGAATCTTGATCGGTATCCAATCGAGCGGTGACGACCCTGGGTTGGAGATCGTGCATGAGATCTGGCCGGGCGAAGAACCCTTCCCTGTCGACCGACATGAGTTGCTCGACGTACTTCGCACCGAACTCGGCTCTGAGGCCAAAGAGTTCGACCTCGTTGCGATGAGCGACAGCGATTCGCTGCTGAACTACGAGATGCATACCCTGCCGACCGAGATCGGCAATCAGATCGGCACCTCTACCCTTTTCGCCGCATGGAACGCGGCAATTTATGTGGCCCAGATCGAAGATGATCGCGTTGAGGAGTGCACCCGTGGTGGCACGTACCTCGAGGCCACTGCAGATGTGCTTCGCCGACGCGGCGGTCTGTGGTTCAACGACGAGACCTTCATCGTTCAGCGCCACTAGCGGCCCATGACCGTAGGCCAAGGCGCCTACGTAGGTGCATATCCAGACCCCATACGGCCTATTCAGCGAGCCCGCGGGCCTATTTAGGCGACCCGGTAGCGCGTCCAACATTGGAGTCTTGCGCTGGTGATCTCGCCGGTGCATTCGGCAACTGGTTACGGCGATGCACTCTTCCTTTGATGACAATCTGACTGCGCTGACCGATGAGGCGCGCCGGGCCAAGGCCATCGAGGCGCGCCAGCAACGCTCGGACCGGTCGCTGGCCGCAGCGCTGTCGGGGACCTTCGCCGGCACTCTCGTCGAACTCGCGGAAACGCAAGCGCCGGTGACCATTCGTACCCGCGCCGAGCATTCAGTTCATGGCACGATCTCAGCTCTCGGCCCCGACGTCGTAGTCGTCGCTCCGTCCAATGGCCCCGAGCGAGTGCTCATTCGCCGCTTGGCAATCGAGGCACTTATCGAACAGGGCCCTGGGCACGACCGATCCGTGGAACCGATTTCAACCGGCCCCGAGCTTGCCCAGCTCCTCGATGGGTATAGCGAAGAGCGCGAGCGCATAGCGCTCACTTTGTCGACGGGAAACCGTCTGATGGGCTCGATCCTGCGGGTGGGAGAAGATCAGCTCGTACTTCGCCTAGATGGCGATTCTGACACCGTCACGATTCCGCTGTTCGCAGTTGATCAGGTGGTGCTTGCACGATGAATTGCGTCGGTACGCCCCTAGGACGAAGCGGTAGCTTCGGCCTCGCTGGAAGCAGTCTCGGGGTAGAGATGCTCGAGCTCGCCAGGTTCGATCTGGCTTTTCGAGACGAAGTCGTCGATTTCGCTCTGCTTCAAACGTATAACTCGCCCGAATCTGTAGGCGGGCAGTTGCCCTTCATCGATCAAGCGGTAGAGGGTGCGCGGGATAAGCCCGAGCGCCGCTGCGGCTTCTTTGGTGGAGAGCCAGTCTCCGTCTGCTTGAGTCATGACCACCACCATAGCGCACTTTCACGTTCTTTGAAGCATTCTCGACCATCGAATGTGCCCCAACTCCCCATAGGTATGGAGGCTTCAGCCCAATGAGCGATGTCGAACAGCCAGTTCTCCGGCCCAGCCGACGTCTTCCAAGCGGCCGCGCCGTTCTTGGAGGGCTCCTCATCACCCTTGCGGTTCTGGGTGTTTTGTTGGCGTCGCGCCTCGGTGATAACGCCACCATCCGAGACGTTGTCGTTGCCCGGACCGACCTCGCCCCCGGCACCGTGATCGAACCAGAGCACGTCGCCCAGATCCAGCTACGCCTTGCCGAAGACGTCGATTGGGTTGCCACCGACCCGTCTCAAGTCGTTGGTTCAGTTCTGCTTGGTCCAGTCGCCCAACTCGAGTTTCTGCAGCTCTCAAACGTCGCTGAAGGCCTACCCGATGCAGTGCCGTCTGGCCTCGCCGTCGTCTCGATCGAAGTCGACGCCGGCCGCACCCCGGTCAGCCTCGCGGCTGGAGAGCTCGTCTCGGTGGTCGCAACCTACGACAGCAACCGGGAGCTCGGCCCGGAGACTCGGCTGATTGCGGAAGAAGCCATTGTTCTCTCCTACGACAACGGTGACACCGAATTTGGCGGAACCGGCGACACCGTTCTTCGCCTGGGAATCGCTGACGGCGCTGTCGCGAGCGAACTGGTAATGGCCTCGATCCTCGCCGATGTCTCAGTTATCGGCGTCACCGGAGCACCGGAAGTCGAGATCCCGGAGATCACCTCGTGAACGAGCGTTTCGTTGTCCTCGGTGTCGCACCAGCGCGACGCGAGTGGTTCCGTCGGGTTGCCCGATGGGCCAACGAGGCCGCGCTTCCGGTCGAATTCGTGAAGTGCATCTCTGCCACTGAGGTCATTTCGCGCCTGGAGAGCGGCCAGGCATTTTCGGCAGTGCTTGCTGACGCCTCGACAAACGGTCTCGACCGAGATCTACTCGACCTGGCCAACGCCGTTGGCTGTGCACCGATCATTATCGACCATGGCCTCGTCGACCGCGACTGGCAGTCGCTTGGAGCTCGGGTGGTCCTCGACGAACGCTTCGATGCGGGCGACCTGCTTTCGGCCCTCGAAGACAACTCGTTTCGAATTGGTCGTGGAGAGGTAGCGCATCGCTCCGAAACCGACGAACCCGAAGCGGTGCCAACCGGCCGGGTCGTGGCGGTAACTGGAGCGGGTGGAATTGGCACCTCGACGGTGGCCATGGCCGCCGCGCAAGGCTTGGTTCGCCACGAGGAACGTCAGAAAATCTTGCTCGCCGACATGGCACTGCGGTCGAGCCAAGCCATGTTCCACGACGCCCGAGACACAGTCCCGGGACTGCTGGAGCTTGTCGAGGCGCACCGGCTTGGCGTGCCCAACCCAGCCGACGCACTGACGAATATCCACACCTTTCCCGAGCGCGGCTACGACCTGCTGCTCGGCCTGCGGAACGAACGCGACTGGATCTCCATCCCGGCCCGGGCACTTTCGGCTACTTGGACCACGCTTACCTCGCTCTACTCCACCACCGTTTGCGACCTTCACGGCGAATTTGATGGCGCTACAGAAACCGGCTCGACCGACATTGAGGACCGGAACCGACTTGGCCGGATGGCGGCGATGCAGGCCGACCTCATCGTCGTTGTTGGCGCCCCCGGGTCTTGGGGAGTGCACCACCTCGTCCGAACCGTCATGGCGCTGACGCAGCTTGGAGTCGACAACAAACGGATCTTGCCGGTCATCAATCATTCTCCGCGCAAGGCGAGCGTTCGCGCCTCGATCACTTCGGCTGTAGGCGACCTCCTCACGAGCCGCCTGCCCGACGGAGCACACGTTGCGAACCCAATCTTTCTTCCAACGAAGCGTCAGCTTGAAGCAACCTTGCGAGACGGCGACCCGCTTCCGAGCGGGCTCACCAACGGCCTCGGGGACGCCATCACCGCCATGCTCGGCCAGACCGAGAGCGCACCGATGACCCCCGTGACCGACAACCAGCTTGAGCCGGTGGCCGTTGTGCCCGGATCGCTCGGCACTTGGAGCGAAGACGATGAGTAGCGCCCTCGATCCCCACATCGACGTATCTCCGCTGGAAGAACTCGAGCGCATGACACTCGAAGTCGCCAACGAGCGAAACGTCTCCCCTGGTGCCTCCGAAGCTGATGAACAGCTACGTTCCATCTTGCGCGACCTCGTCAACCAGTGGCGAGCCGATCACCGCCGCGGCATCCGTTCGATCGACCTCACCGAGCCGGAGATTCTCGTCGAACGGGCGATGTCCAACCTGACCGGCTACGGCCCGCTGGCCACCCTCCTCGCCGATGATGATGTTTGGGAAATCATGATCAACGCGCCGGATCAAATTTTTGTGAAGCGCCACAAAGGTCCTTCTGGATATCACAACGAGTCGTTCCACGACGACGAGCACGTGCTGCGCACCATGACTCGAATCGTCGACCGTTCGAGTGGCGCTCACCGTGCACTCGACCCAACCGCCGGCCTCCAGGACGCCCAGCTCGACAATGGTTCACGTCTGCACATCGTGCACGGCGACATTGCCCGTGGCAGCCACATGATCGTGAACATTCGAAAGTTCACCGGCATGTCGTTCCGGTCGCTCGATGAGCTTGTTTCCTCCGACACCATCACCCCCGATGGGGCTGCTTTCCTCCGAGCATGCGTGCATTCAAGTTTGTCGATGGTCTTCGCCGGAGTTCCTGGCGCAGGTAAGACAACTCTGCTCTCGTGCTGTGCCGCCGAGCTCGATCCAACGTTGCGTGTTGTCATTGCCGAGGAGGTGTTCGAGGCCGACGTGCCTCTCCCGAACGTGGCCAGCATGCAAACACGCGGCGCTCGCCCGGACCGGCCCGGCATCGACCTCCGAAGCCTCGTTGGTGGTTTCTTGCGCATGGCCCCAGACGTCGCCATCGTTGGCGAGGTCCGCGACCGCGAAGCCCTGCCGCTGATGATGACGTTGTCGAGTGGTGTCACCGGCTTTACAACCATTCACGCGGGCTCGGCCCGTCAAGCCCTCACACGCCTTCGCTTTGTTTGCCAACTCGCCGAAACCTCGAGCGACATTCCAATGGCCGCCCTGAACGACCTTGTTTCTCAGGCCGTTGATGTGGTCGTCCACACAGTGCGCACGCCCGAGGGGCCACGGGTCAACCAGATCGCATGTGTCGAAGACCTGACCTCTGCCGCGGGCTCGACGAGTTTCACCATGACGGAAGTATTCAAACGGAACCCTCGTTCGGGTCGCCTCGAATGGACCGGGCAGCTGCCAGTTCGTGCCGCCGAAGAGATGGCCAACCGCGGCATCGACATTCGCGATGTCCTGCCGCAGGAGACGCCGATGCCAAAGCCGACCGTGTCGTTCTCCACCATGCATAACAACCCTGGCGGCGCCTCATGATCGCCCTGGTGCTCGCCATCCTTGCTGCCTACGGAATTCACCTGCTCTACAGCGCGTATGCGTTTGGGTGGGATGGCGCCCAGCCCGGACCACCAAGTCCCGTCGCCGAGGAACGAGACCGTACCGAAGAGCTGCTGTCGAGCCTGGGCATCGGCGACCTCGATCTACGCACCCTGCTAGCGGCGATGCTGCTCCTCCTGCTGGCCGGCGTGGCCTTCGGTGTTGTGATCTTCGGAGCACTCGTGCCAGGACTCATCATTGGCCTATTTGCCGCCACTGTGCCCATCGGCATCGCCCGGGTCCGCCACGAGCGCACGATCGATCACGCACATCAAGCCTGGCCCACCATCATTGAAGAGATTCGGCTTTTGACCGGCACCCTGGGCCGCTCGATCCCGCAGGCCACCTTCGAGGTTGGGCTTCGCAGCCACGAGGGTCTTCGACCGGCCTTCGAAGCCGCAAACCGAGAGTGGATCATCTCGACCGACTTCGGACGATCGCTCGAAGTACTCAAACGAGAACTTGCACACAACACCGCCGACGTCGTCTCCGAGACGCTGCTGACCGCCCACGAGCTCGGCGGTGGCGAGGTTGGCAATCGACTAGCCGCACTCGCACAAGACCGACTTACCGATCAGCAGCACCGTCGCGATGCCATTGCTCGCCAATCTGGCGTGCGGTTCGCACGCTGGTTCACGATCATCACTCCGGCGGGCATGGCGTTGACGGGCCTGAGTATTGGAAACGGCCGCGACGCGTATGCCACCGGAACTGGCCAGCTGTTCGTTGCTATTGCACTCGTTCTAGTAATTGCGTGTTGGGTGTGGGCTGGGCGAATTATGCGCCTTCCAACAGATGATCGGGTGTTCGCATGATGCGTATCCTCGCTGCCTCAGCGATCTTCCTCTTTGTTGGCGCGACGCTTATCTTGAGCGAGCTCCGATTCTTTAAGACCAGGTCACTGGCTGCACGAGTGTCGCCGTATCTCCCCGGCGAGCGCCTCAGTCGCGGTGGCGAGATTCTGTCGGTCGAGAGCTTTGGCCAACTCTTGCGACCGCTGTCCGAAGCTGTTGGCGGCGTGGCGGCACGGGTGTTTGGTGTGAGCGAGGAGCTTCCTCGACGACTTCGTCGAGTGCATTGGGACATCAGCGCTTCGGAGTTTCGCCTTCGCCAGGTCGGTTGGGCTGTTGGTGCAGCGATGACCGTTCTGCTGTTCGGATTGGTGCTTGGCCTGCCCACACCGTTGATCGTGATGTTCCTACTGATCGCCCCACTTTTGGCGTTCCTCATCGTGGAGCAGCAGCTGGCAAACGCGTCGGACTTGTGGAAACACCGGACGTTCCAAGAGCTCCCCGTCGTCTCTGAACAGATCGCTATGTTGTTGGGGTCGGGTTACTCGCTCGGGGCCGCCTTGCAGCGGGTGAGTGCGCGTGGCTCGGGAGTGGTGGCCCGCGACCTCGAAGTCGTGACTCAGCGCATTCGACAAGGCTCAGGCGAGCACGCTGCCCTATTAGAATGGGCTGACACAGTAGATGTAGAAGCCGTCAACCGACTTGTGGCCATTCTGTCGCTCAACAAGGAAGCGGGCGATCTTGGCACCATGGTGGCCGCCGAAGCCCGCACCGTTCGCGCCGAAGCGCACCGGGAACTGCTCGAAGCAATCGAACGAAAGAACCAGCAGGTATGGGTTCCGGTGACCCTGGCTGCCCTCGTTCCCGGCGTCATCTTGATGATGATTCCTTTTCTCAGTGCACTTGCCGAATTCGGCTAAGTGCAACTCAGAGTGATATTTCATAAAGAAAGCAACACAACAATGGAGACAACAATGGAACTGGCAAACACGGCAGGACGCCACCTCGGCGTACTTGAAGTCAACGTCCGCAACGCCATCAGTGCTCGCTTGACCGATGACCGCGGTGAGGGAGTCATTTCGATGGCCATCGCGATTCTTGTCATCGCAACAATCGGTGCTGCGATGTACCTGCTCTTTGACGGTCTGGCCAACGATGTTGGCGACAGGGCCAAGGAACAGGTCGACAGCATCGGTGGGGGCACCGGCGGATAGCAATGCGCGTCCCGGCTCGACGGGAACATCGTGATCGGGGGTCTGGAATCTTCAGCATGGCCTTGGGCATGCTGTTCTTCTTTGGCTTCCTGGTGTTTGCCGTGAACGTCACCTACAACCTGTATGCCACCTCGGTCGTTAACGCGCTCGCGCTCGATGCCGCACGAGACGTTGCCGAGCGCAACGGCACAAGCCCAGCCGAGGCACGCTCTGACTTCTTGGCCGAGGTCGGGGGAACTGGTGCGACGTTAGAGCTTGTCGAAGACGGGGAGGTTGTTCGGGCGACGTTGGAGTTCAAGACAAACGCCCTGTTGCCACAGTTCTCGGATGACCGCGCCTTCGGCGTCATCAAGCGAACGTTCGAGGTTCGTATCGAAGAACAGCAGGACCCATGATCACCGCCCGACTGCACGACCTTTGGTCTCAGCGCCGCGACGACGATCGTGGCATCGTCGGCGGATCCGACGTGCTCTTCTTCGGCTTGTTGGCCTTTGTCGTGGGCTCGATGCTGATTATCAACGTGTGGGCCGTGATCGACGCGTCGTTTGCCACGTCAGCTGCATCTCGTGAAGGTGCTCGTGTGTTCGTCGAGTCTGCCGACGAGGGAACGGCGCAGGCCGACGCACGACAAACCATCACCGAAGTCATGAGCAACTACGGCCGCAACGACACCCCGGCACGAATCAATATCGCGGCCAGCGAGGGATTTGCTCGGTGCGCGATCATCAGTGTCACCGTCGAATACGACGTGCCGTTTATCCAGCTCCCTGGCTTCGGGAGCTTCGGATCACTAACAACTGTCGAGTCAGCGCACAGTGAACGAGTCGACGCCTACCGCAGCGGCGAATTCGTTGGAGATTGCGGATGATTCGGCAACGCCTCCACGACGACCGTGGTCAAACGATCTTTCTCGCCCCCATTGCACTGATCATCGTGGTGCTCCTTGGGACTGTCACACTCGAGGTGGCCGCCATGCACTTGCGACAACGCCAGCTCGACGATCTCGCCGACTCGCTGGCAAACGATGCCGCGACGGTGGGGTTCGACGTGGACGCCTTTCGCACCGACAGCACTGTTCTCGTCATCGACCCCGGTCGTGCAAGCTCGGTGCTAGCCGGAGGAATTGCCATCTCAAACCTACCCACCGCAAATGCTGTCGGCGGAGTCTCGGTGACCGCTGGAGCCGAGCCGGAAGCTGCCGTGACCATCACGTATGTGCACGAGTTCATCTTGGGCAAGGCCGTCTTTGGGGCGACCACAACCCTCACCGCCACAGGTGAAGCAGCTCTAGTTCGATCGGATCAACCATGAATCGTCGTCTTCGCGCTCTTAGCATCCTTGCCGCCATCGCCGTTGTGATCGTGGCACTTCACCTTGCGTCGCGCTTTGGCCTTCGAGGTCCAACCGGCCTAAGCGGCGGCGAGCTGTCGGGCTGGTTCGACGATCCGGTTGCGTTGGTCGCCACCATCGCCCGGTGGATTGCGCTGGCGCTTGCGTACTACTTGTTCGTAGCCGTGGCCGTTCTTGCCCTCACCGACCCTGAACCCGACGGCGAGGCCACCGGCATCCGCCGTTTCGTACCGCCGGGTATGGCATCGGTGATCGGTGTGGCCCTCGGGCTTACCGCTACGGCCGGACCGGCCGTTATGCACATGGCCTCTACCGGGCCAGCCACCTCGCTTAGCCCGCCGCAATCGCTCACACTTAGCACCGTCGACGAACCGCTGGTACTCGATGAACAGGTTGAGGCGGAGACGATCAACCCGGCAGACCACACCGGCACTGTTCACACCAGTGCTCCAGCACCCGAGTTGTGGGAAGTTCGTACCGGCGACTCGATGTGGCTCATCGCCCGCGAAACACTGGCCGACGACTTGCCCGCCGGCGAAGACATCACCGACCAAACAGTGGCGGCGTACGTGGACGTACTCGTCGAGGCAAACCTTGACCGCCTTGTCGAGCCCGGAAACCCCGATCTCATCTTGCCCGGCCAAGAATTGGTGCTACCACCAATCTCGCGTGGGACCGTGGGGAACCTCTAGCTCGTACCGTCGTTCACAGGTCGCCGGCTGAGTCTCCGAGAAGGTAACGGGCTCCGCTGCCGAGGGCGACGGCCCGATCCTCGGGGTTGTAGATGGCACAGCGGTCGAGGCTGAGACATCCGCAGCCAATGCAGGCGTCGAGTTGATCTCGCAACGCCGTCAGTTGTTCGATCTGGTCGTCGAGCTGCACGCGCCACTTCGTGGACGCTGCGCTCCAGTCATTCTGGTTGGGCGTGCGGTTTCGTGGGAGCGCGTCGAAAACTGCTCGCACGTCCGATAACGGGCGCCCTACACGTTGACCCGCCAGGATGAACGCAATGCGCCGAATGGTGTCTCGAGAGAAGCGCCGCTGCCCGCCAGATGTCCGGGACGAGCTGATCAACCCTTCGTCGTCGTAGTAGCGGACTGCTGATGACGCAACACCGCAGCGCTCGGCCACCTGTCCTACGGTGAGCACATCATCCCGGTGCGCTGGGGTCTTGTGAGGCGCCATAGATTTCTCCTTGACTTCAAGTGCACTTTAACTTTTACGATACTGCACATGACCTCCACCGACACACCGAACTCAACCGAAACTCCGACCTCAACTGCAGACCGAACGACGACCGCCACTGTTGGCTTGGTGTCTGACTTTGAAGTCGGCGATATGAAGATGGCCAGGGTTGGCGAGCGGCGGATCGCCGTGGTTCGCACGAAGTCTGGCATCCATGCCCTCGACAATGCGTGCCCGCATCAGGGATACGGGCTGGTCACCGGGGCGCTCGCCGACGAGATGGTGGTGTGCCAATGGCACAACTGGAAGTTCGATGCCCGCACCGGCGAGTGTGTGCAAGGCGAGGAGGACGTTGCCTGCCACGCGGTTGAAATCGATGGTGACAACATCGTCGTGTCGGTGACCGAGCCCACTGACGAGGAAATACTAGAGGCCACTTGGCCGAGTCTGCGTCGGGGAATCGAAGCCAACTACATCGGCCAGATCGCACGCGACACTGCCCGCCTGCTGAACGCTGGCGCTTCGCCGCAGGACATTTTGTGGGAGGGCATTCGTCACGCAGCGCCTCGAGCCGAGTGGGGTCCGGGCCATGAGATGGCGATGGCTTCCGACTGCCTCACTATT
Organism: uncultured Acidimicrobiales bacterium; assembly: GCA_938038785.1. Classification (GTDB taxonomy): domain Bacteria; phylum Actinomycetota; class Acidimicrobiia; order Acidimicrobiales; family SHLQ01; genus SHLQ01. The sequence goes on along the minus strand of CALHTB010000059.1, from coordinate 5,760 downwards.
GCGTTGCAACGAACGGGCGACGAACAGGCCTTGGCGCTTGTGCAAGGTCTGAGCGGATTGGCCGAGGTCGCTCGGGGTCGCGAACCATACGAACTCCCCTCCCCCAACTCCACTCCGGACTTCCAACAAGCCGTCGAGGATGAGGACATTGAAGGCGTCCGCGCCAAGACCCTCGCCTGGCTTGCCGACGGGGACGACCCGGCAGCGGTTCGACACGAGTTCATCGACGCAGCATCGCGTCATCACCTTGGCTACGGCCACGGAATCATCTATACCCAAAAGACCTTCGAGCTGCTCGAACATGTTGGCTGGGACCGGGCAGCCGACCTGCTGCCACATTCGGCTACCACCACCGCATGGGAAACCCGCGAGGACCTTCTCCCGTACATGCGAAAGACCATGGCCAAGATCGAGCTAGCCGATTTGGATGCACTGTCAAATGCACCTCGCGTTGACGCCTGGAGCGACCGAGACCTCGCTGATCGGCTGCTCGATATCACCGAAGCGCCGATTGAGACGGCGACCGACGCCGTGCTCGCCGGGGCTGGCATCGAGGGCTTGCTCGACGCGTTGGCAATCGCTTCGGCACGCCGCATGCTTCGCCATAGCCTCGACGTCGAATTTCTCGACGACGACTCCTTCGGCTGGCTCGACATCACCCATGTGACAACCATGGTGAACGCCGTTCGATGGGCGTGGGATGTCGACCCCGGCCCCCACGTGGCCCGCTTGGCGTTGTTCGCCACTTGGTTGCTGTTCGATAGCGCCCGCGGCGAACAACGACATGGCGTTCAGGAGGAAATGGCGGCTTCGCCCGCGGCTGGCGATATCAGAACTGCGGTCCGCTTTCGAGATAGCCAGACCGCGCTAAACGCTGTGGCCGCGTTGAACTTTGAGGACGCTGGCAATGCGCTGATCGATGCGGCGCTGGCCGACCAGTCGGGTGCGTTCATTGTGGTAGCGCACCAGATCAAGCTCAGCCAGGCCGCCAAGCTCGAAGCGAACGCCACCGACTCTCATCTGCCCCTATTGGCCGCCGCCCGTTACCTGGCCTCGCCGCGTAACGAGCGCTTTGTGCGGCGCAACGTGGACGAGTCGCTCGACTTCATCCGCACGGGTAAACCACCTACCCGCTGACGAGCCGCAGAGCCAACGCAGATCCGCCGCTCAACGTCTAGCTCAGTCCGATGATTAGTCCTCGCCGTTGAGGCGTGAGACGAGCTCGGGTGTGAGCACGTCGATCACCGCCATCGTTTCGAAATTCTCGACGACCTGACTTGAACGGCTAGCGCCGGTAATGACGGTGGAGACGTTCGGATTTGCCGCGCACCACGCCAGGGCGACCTGTGCGGGTTTGCAGCCAAGTTCGTCGGCAACGTCAACCACGCGGTTGATCGTGGCTAACGCATCGGCCTCCTGCAGGGTGGTTTGCAGGCCGGCATGGTTCTTTAGCGAGGCGCGACTTCCCTCGGGAATACCGTCGCGATACTTGCCGGTGAGAAGTCCACCAGCGAGAGGACTCCACGTGGTGGTACCTAGCCCGATGTCCTCGTAGAGACGCCGGTACTCCTGTTCGACCTTTGTTCGATTCAGCAGGTTGTACTCGGGCTGTTCCATTACGGGCTTGTGCAGGTGGTGTCGTTCGGCGATTTCATAGGCACCGCGGATCTCTTCGGCCGACCATTCCGACGTTCCCCAGTAGAGGGCCTTCCCGGCCGAAATAATGTCGTGCATGGCCCACACGGTTTCCTCGAGCGGGGTGTCGGGGTCGGGGCGATGGCAGTAGACCAGGTCAACAAAGTCGAGCTGAAGTCGTTCGAGCGAACGATCGATGCCATTCATCAGGTACTTGCGATTCAGCGTGAAGTGGTTGTTGACATCGTCGGAGATACCCCAGAAGAACTTTGTGCTGATGATGTAGTTCTGGCGCGGCCAGTCGAAGTGTTCGAGGGCTTGACCCATAAGCCGCTCGGATTCGCCGCGGGCATACGCCTCGGCGTTGTCGAAGAAGTTGCAGCCCGCGGAGTGGGCCGCCTCCATCGATTCCATGACGGCATCGAGGCCTTGTTGGCCACCGAAGGTGACCCATGATCCATACGAGAGCGTGCTTACTTTCAGCCCGCTTCGCCCCAACCGTCGGTACGTCATCTCTGTCATGGCGGAAATCTACCGCATAGAAAAACTCAGTCCACGGCCACAAAACGGAAACGGCGCCTCGGCCGATAGCCGAGACGCCGTTGTGCGTACTTTGAGTTGTGCCTTGCGGCGAGTTACGCGATTGCAGCCTCTGGGATGAAGCTCAGGCCAAGGGCGTCGATGCGAGGCGCTGCTCCATCGATTCCTGTGCCAAGAATGGCCGCGAGTGCTTGCAGGTCATCACGACGGATGGTGAGCACCCGGCCGTTGAAGTCTTGTCGCTGCACCTGGATCATCGTGAGATAGCGAGACAGCATGTCGGCTTCGGGGCCGCTGAGCTTCTCGAGCTTGGTGAGATCGATGGTGATCGATGCTCCGGCCGCCCGCGTGGGGCGATCGCGCAGGTCGATCTCATCGTTGACCTCGACACCGAAGTCCGGTGCTCCTTCGATCGGCAGCAGCTGATCGACTGGCACGTTGTAGAACGCTGCCAGCTTGCGGAGTCGAGGGACGCTGATGGCGCGCTCTCCTCGTTCGTACGCACCAAGTACCGACGCTTTGAACTCCTGGCTGGAGTTCGCTTCGACTTCTTGAAGCGACAAGCGCTTCTGCCGCCGAATTTGGCGCAGACGCTCGCCCACCTTGCGGCTGTAATCGTCCGATGTGTTGTTCTCGTCCATTGATCCTCTCCCTCGCCCTATGCGGCGCGCGTAACGCACACAGTGACGACTTCAGGGATCACCCTAGACACGTTCGGAGAACCGCTACAAAACGAACTCGGACTTTCTGCTCACCCACCGTCAGACTGAGTGTGCTCCGATGCCGCGGTGAGCATTGTTCCCGCCGCGATCGCAGCTGTCTCGGCTCGTAAGACAGTCGTGCCGAGTGACACCCGCTGAGTTGCGGCCAACAGCTCGTCGTCGCTCCAGCCACCCTCTGGCCCGATGGCGATCGAGGTGTGGGATGCGTCAATGGTGTTTCCGCCGAAGTGAGCGATCGCCACGTCGGTCCCACCCAGCCAATCAATGGCAGGCACCAACGCGTCGATGGTCGGCAATCGAACTTGGTGGCTCTGCATTGCGGCCTCACGGATGATCCGCTGCCAGCGCTGCATTGCCTTACCGACTTTGTCGTCGTCCCACTTCACGATCGACCGTTCGGCGGCCAGCACGACGATGCGGTCGATGCCGAGCTCGGTGAGCTTCTGGATGACGAGCTCGGGTTTGGAGCCTTTGACAAGCGAGAACCCAACCGTGAGGGGACGCTTGCGTGCGGGAACCGAATGGACCGTCCCGTTGCTTTGCAACGAACCAGACGACGAAAATGTCGCTCGGCACCAATTGCCTTGGCCGTCGCTAACGGTCAATGGGTCGCCATCTCGCATGCGCAACGACTTTGAAAGGTGTGCGAGATCATCAGCGTCGAGGTGCATTGCGTCGAGTGAGTCCACAAAGACATGCGGCCCCGGAGTTCCCGCGGGATACTCGATCACTTGAACGCTGACTTGACCTTGCCAAAGAACCCCGGATCGGGTGGAGCTACGGTCTCGGAACGCAGTTCAGCAAATTGACGAAGCAACGCTTCTTCCTCGTCTGAGAGATCCGTTGGAGTCTTGACGACGAGCTCGACGATGAGGTCGCCTCGACCTCGGCCGTTTACATGGGGAACGCCCATAGAGCGGAGCCGGAATCGACGACCCGAATTCGTACCCGCTGGGATGACGAGCGTCTCGGGCTCCTCGAGCGTGGGGATTTCGAGCTCGACTCCCAGCGCTGCTTGGACCACGCCGATCGGCTGGAGCAGCAGGAGGTCCGAACCAACCCGCTCGAACAGCTTATGCTCCTCGACGTTGATGTGGACGTACAGGTCGCCCTGCCTTCCACCGTGCGGGCCGGCCGCCCCACGGCCCGTGAGCCGGAGCGTCGAGCCGCTGTCGACGCCTGCTGGCACGTCGACGGTGTAGGAGACCTCTTCGAGTTGGCGCCCTTCGCCACGGCACGACTTGCATGGCTGGTCGATCGTCTTGCCACGACCCGAGCACGTGGGACATTGAGCGGTGGTGACCATCTGACCGAGAATCGACTGGCGCACCCGTTGAACCTGACCCGCACCGTTGCACTCTGTGCAGGTACTGGTGCCGGTGTCGGGTTCAGCTCCGGTGGTATCGCATGGTTCGCAGGCAACGGCGGTCTTGACCGACACGGTTTGTTCGCCACCGAACACCGCTGCACTGAGGTCGATATCGAGGACGGTTTCGAGGTCTTCGCCACGGGGCGGCCCGCTGGGCCCTCGGGCTCCCCCGCCGAAGGGGTTACCTCCGCCACCGAAGAATGTTTCGAAGATGTCACCGAGGTTCGCACCAAAAGGGTTGCCCCCTGCTCCGCCGCCTTGGCCACCGAGCCCATCGTCGCCGTAGCGGTCGTATCGAGAGCGACGCTCTGGGTCGCCGAGGACTTCGTAGGCGTTCGCTACTTCTTTGAACTTGGCCTCGGCCTCGGGGTTATCGGGGTTCTGATCGGGGTGATACTTGCGGGCCTGCTGGCGGTAGGCCTTTTTGATCTCGGCCTCGTTGGCGTTCTTGGACACGCCGAGGATTGCGTAGTGATCGGCCATGTCAGCCCTCGCTCAATCGTTTGCCGAGCGACTGCGACACAACCGCAACAGCGGCCATGGCGTGTGGGTAGTTCATCCGGGTTGGCCCGAGCAGGCCGATGGTTCCGCTTTGGTTTCCCTCAGCGCTGTACGGAGCGACCACCAGTGAGCATTCGGCGAGGGGGTCGACGCCGGTTTCGTTTCCGATTGCGACCGACATGCCACGGTCCATCACGTCACGAAGCAAGGTCACGACGACCAGCTGCTTTTCGAGGAGGTGAAGCACTTCGCGCATGGTGTCGACCTGGCCGAATTCAGAGACGGACGCGAGGCCTCCGACATACATGTCGCCAGAGGTGTCTTGGGCGGTGAGCACTGCACGGGCCGATTCAACAAGGCGATCAGCTGTTGCATTCCCACTGGGTTGAGAAAGGGCAGCGTCGGCGAGCGTTCGACCGACCATCGAAGCCGTGAGATGCCCGTTGGCCATCGCGAGGGCAACCTCGTCGATCTCGTCGATCGTTTCGATCGAGCTCTTCTCGACTGTGCCGTCCGACAGCACGAGCACAGCCAGCACGACAAGAGGGGCCAACTGCACCAGCTGCACGCTCTTGACCGTGGCGTTGTCTTTGTCCGGGGCGACTATCACCGAGGCCACGCCTGTCATTTCCGACAGCAGCTGCGACGTGTGGTCGAGCATCTCTTCGATCTCGCCGTGCGTGTGGTCGAAGAAGTCGCGGACCCGTTCGGTTTCGGTTCGCCCCAAGCCGGGGGTGTCGATCGCATCGACGAACGCGCGATAGGCCTTGTCGGTCGGCACCCGGCCGGCACTCGTGTGCGGTTGGGTGAGGTACCCCTGTTGATCGAGTTGAACGAGCTCGTTACGGATGGTCGCGGAAGAAACCTCGAGGTCGGCCACCTCGCTGACCGCGGACGAACCAACAGGCTCTGCAGTCTCGATATAGGTCTCGACGACGGCGCGCAAAATCGCCATCTTCCGGTCATCCAGCATGAGTGCTCAGGTTACAAGCC
>CALHTB010000058.1 GCA_938038785.1 uncultured Acidimicrobiales bacterium | reverse complement strand
ATAGACGTCGAGTAGAAACTGTCCATGTTGGGCACGCCACTCGGTGCGCGGCAGTTCGTGGTGAGCGGGGTCGTCCTGCCAAATCACACTGGCGCCAAAGAGCCAGAGCTCGCCTGGCGTCAATCGCCATCGCTCGACGAGTTCGGACCTTTCGTTGTCAGATGGGTCCCAGAGGACTTCGATTGAGCATGCGGTGTTTCCGGCCGCAGTGACGTGGCGTGTCAGCGCGATGACTTCCTTGTTGGTCGATTCGAGAAAGGCCCAAGCACGCTCCAGTTCTGTTTCATGGCTGAGCAGCGGCTCGCTGTTCATCGCGTTTCCCAAATGTGCGATTGCCTTCTCTTCCACATCGACAAGAGAGACGAGCATGAGGTTGTCCCCTGGTCGCCCTCGTCGAAGCTCCTCGTCCCATTGGGCCATGTTCGTTATAGCAATCAGGTCCGGCCCACTTCCGCCGTAGTACCAACGATGAAGTCCGAAGGCCACGTTGCTTTGCCGAAGTGCAGATTGAATGATGGCGCGATTCTCGGGACTCGTCGCACTGATCTTGGGGTTCATAATCCACTCGACGGACATGGGCCTAGATGCTCTGGCAGAGGCGGCGGGCGTCGTACATTGCTGCAGCGATTCCTCTGCTCGCCACGGCATCGCCGATTCGATACAGCTCGAAGCCTTTGCCATCGCCTGGTTGTGTCTGCCCGCTGATCAGCGCTGGGATGTCGACGACGCCGTTGTTTGACGAGCTGTCTCGCAGACCCTCATAGAGCTCGCTGTTCGGAACCACGCCGTGCTCGTACACCACTGCATCGACAGTTCGAACTGCCTCGTGGCGCGTGTGAACGTTGCGCAGTGTTGCCCGGAGCTTGCCGTCCGCCTGCTCGACTCGCACGAGCTGATGGTCTGGGGTCATCGCCACACCGTTCTCGTACAGCATCTCGAGATACGCCGGCCCCGTGGTGGCCGCTAGGTCCTGGGCGACCAACCGGTCGGGGGTAACCAGTTCGATGCTGCTCACCGCACGCGCGGAGAGAAACTCGGCAACCGAGGGGGCATGTTCAGAACCGTGATCGTCGTAGATCAACACATCGCCAGTCACCGAGGCGTTGCCACTGAGCACATCCCACGTACTTACGACGAGCTCCTCCCCCGCGTCGAGGAAGCTGGGGTCGGGAGCACCCCCGGTGGCGACGATGACTACGTCCGAGCCGGTTTGCACAATGTCGTCCGCATCGACCGGACTGTTCAGCCGCACATCGACGCCGAGGTGGGCCAGCTCTTGCTCTAGCCAGCCGACGATGCCGAGGAGCTCGGCCTGGCGCTCACTCGCACGCGCAGCGAGCACTACCTGCCCGCCAACACGGTCTTGAGCTTCGAACAGCGTGACGTCATGGCCGCGTTCGGCAAGCACCCGGGCTGCCTCCATGCCGGCAGGGCCTGCACCCACCACCACTGCCGTCTTCGCTGGCCCAGACGTCGCTGGCACGAGCTGCGGAATGTGAGTTTCTCGCCCGGTTGCCGGATTCTGAATGCACACTGACTCCAAGCCCTGGTGCAAACGGTTGATGCAATACGACGCGCCAACGCACACCCGAATGCGGTCTTGCTCGCCACGTTCGAGCTTGGCCACGATGTGCGGGTCGGCAATGTGGGCACGCGTCATCCCGGCGAGGTCGATGAGCCCGGCGCTGATGGCATGCCGCGCCGACGCCACGTCGGTGATGCGGGCCGCATGGAGCACCGGCAGGTCGACCACTTCTTTGATCGACGATGCGAGAGACACATACGGCATCAGCGGCGTGCCCGACGGTGGGATCGCCTTCGACAAACCTTCCTCGGTTGCCAGCGATGACCCCGCGATGTTCATGAAGTCGAGCAGGCCAGAGGTAGCGAGGCGTTGTGCGATGTCGGCGCTCTCGGCAATGGTGAGCCCGCCGATCTGGTCCTCGTCACCGATCATCCGGATGCCCACGAGGATGTCGGTGCCGATCGCTTCGCGAATCGACTCGAGCACCTCCATGGTGAAGCGAATTCTGTTCTCGACCGAACCCCCATACTCGTCGGTGCGCCGATTCGACAGCGGCGTCCAGAACTGATCGATGAGATGGCTCGTGGCGCAGAGCTCGATGCCGTCGAGGCCACCGGCACGAGCTCGGACAGCGGCCGCGCCGAAGTCGTCGACGATGCGGCGAATGTCGGACTTCTCGAGCTCCTTGGGCCAACCGCGGTGCATTGGCTCGCGGATCGGCGACGGCGCCACGGTCGGCAACCAGTCGCCGTCGTTCGACACGTTGCGGCGACCCATGTGGGTGACCTGACACATCACGGCGCTGCCGTAGCTGTGGATGCGGTCGGTCATCTCCAACAGTGGGTCGATGATGGCGTCGGACCCGAAGTACATCTGCCCCCACAGCGACGCCGAATCGCGTGAGACGTTGCTCGACCCGCCGATCATTGTCAGGCCGATGCCGCCTTTGGCCTTTTCCTTGTGATACGCCATGTACCGCTCGTTGGGAACGCCGTCGGTGTTGTAGCCGGGAGCGTGGCTGCTCGAAAAGATGCGGTTCTTGAGCGTGACATGGCCGATCGTGAACGGTTCCAGCAGCGGGTCGGTGCTCATCGAATCATCCAATCACAGCTCCGATCGTGGCACCTCAGCGAAGTGCACTCGACGGGCTGTTCGATGTTCCCCAACGAGATCATCAAACCAAGCCGTCGCTGGGCCGAGCAGCGCTATCGCAACATCGTCTACTGGAACGAGCTCGACAAAGGCGGCCACTTCCCCGCCCTCGAACAACCCGACGCCTTCGTTGCCGAGCTCCGGGCGGCCAGGCCTTTCCTGCTCGGCGGAAGCTAGGGTCAGCCACATGGGAAACCGAGTGGCACTGCTCTGGTACGCAGCTGACGGGGGTGCTCCCGGTGAGGTCGGGCGCGCCAACCGCCTCGCCCCGCTCAGCAATGCCATGGCACGACAAGGGTTCGACCCTGTGCCGATCCCGTATAGCCATGCGACCCATGACGCCGCAGAAGGCAAGCTCGACGGCTGTTCGGCGGTGATGACGTGGGTCAACCCGATCGAAGGCGGTCGGGATCGAAGCCGACTCGACGAACTATTGCACAAGCTCGAGCAATCGGGAATCGTCATTAGCGCGAGCCACGAGGCTCGACGCCTGCTCGGCACGAAAGCCGTGGTCCATACAACACGACACATGGCGTGGGGCACCGATACCCGGCTCTACACGAGCCACGAGGAACTTGTGGACCAGTTCGACGACACACTTCGCAACGCCGGTCCGCGCGTGCTGAAACAAGAGCGCGGCCAATCCGGCGATGGCGTCTGGAAAGTCGAGGCGATCGGGCCATCGATGGTGCGGGTGACAAGTGCTGCCACCGATGAAGTTGCCGAGCATCCGCTCGTTGCATTTCTTGACAGGTGGACCGAAGCGTTTGCCGGCAGCGGGATCGTGGTCGACCAACCGTTCCTGCCTCTCGTCAACGAGGGCATGATCCGCTGCTACATGAGCGGTGCACAAGTACTTGGTCTCATTCATCAACTTCCGAAGGAAGGTGGACTCAACGTCTCACGGTCAGGCCTGAGACGCACCGAGGGGCTCGCTGGCAACTCGTACTACTACTCCGCGCACTCGACCCCACACCCATCGCTGGTGGACCAACTGAACGGCTTCTGGATCGACGAACTCTGCGATGCTGTTGGACTCAACCAGCTGGACCTGCCAGCGCTCTGGGACATCGACTTCATCGCAACCAGCGCGGATAGCTACGCGCTTTGCGAGATCAACGTCAACTCGGTTAGCCCGCCGATCGAGGGACCTGTCGATGACATCGCCGCCACCCTCGCTACGCGACTCGGCACATGAGCGCACTGCGTCCGCGGACGCATTTCGAACGCTGAAAGTAGCCCCACCTCACTCTATGTGGCTGAATGTCGCGGCCCTACAGGCAGTCGACGATAGCTTCACGCAGCGAGACCTCTCGGGGGTCGTCGAACATGTGGTAGTCGAGGCGGTTCATCACGTACGAGTAGCCGAGCTTGCGTTCGGGGTCGGCGAACCCCAACGAACCGCCAGCACCTGGGGTGCCAAAGGCTGTAGCAGTGCCAAACGGAAACTCATCCCATGGCTTGCAGTACCCCAACGAGAATCGAGTGTTGTCGAACAGCACGAGGTCGGCCCGGCCGTTCGTTGGCTCTGCAGCGGCACGGGAGGCCTCGTCGAATACTTCGGGGGTGATGCCCAACCGGGCGCCGCCCGCAGCAAACTCGCCGTAGGCGGTGGCAATCGCCCGTGCGGTGCCGTGCCCGTTTGCGGCTGGCAGCTCTAGCTTCCGCATCTGGGGTTCGTTGTACCGCGCTGGCTTACCCAAGACCGCGGGGTTTGCGAATGTTCGAGCGGTCAGCGACCGAGGGTTCAGGAAGCCCTTGACGAACTCGGTGGGCATTTTCTTGATGTTGGCCACCATCTTCGTTCGGTACCAATCGGCCTGAAGCCGAGCGATACGGCTTTCGGGAATCGACTCCGGCAGGCCAATCCAGAAGTCGAGGCCGAGGGGAACGGCGATATTGTCGTTGAAGTACTGGCCGATTGTTCGAGGCTGCGGGTCGGTCCGGCGGATGAGCTCGGACTCGTACCACCCAAGGCTGATGCCGTGATAGCCGTGGCGGGTTCCAGGCTCCCAAGCAGGCATCTGGGCCGCGAGGGCCACCGCCATCTGGTCGGGGTCGGCGAGCGTGTCCATGTTGATCTTCTGATCGATTGCGCACAGTCCGGCCTGGTGTGCGAGCAGCTGACGGACGGTGACGTCACCTTTGCCCCCTTGGGCAAACTCGGGCCAGTGCTCGGCCACCCGATCGTCGAAGCCGAACAACCCGGCCGAGCACGCATGGAGCACCGCCATTGACGCCACGCCCTTGGTGCTCGAGAAGACGTTGACGATGGTGTCGGACTCCCACGCCGATTCGTTGCAGGGTCGGCTTCGCCACCCCACAGGTCAACGACTAGCTCGTTGTCGACGACCGCCGCGCACGCGGCCCCGACCTCGCCGCGGCTGGCAAAGTTCTCCTCGAACACCGCCCGAACCTTCTCGAAACCCGGCTTCACTTCCCCATTGATGGCCATCGCCCACTCTCACAGCTAGATCGAAGTCGAGCAAACGGCACACCGCGAGGTAGAACGTACCGATGGCCCAACCCGGAGACGCCCCTGACGGTGCGATCAAGAACGTACTGTTCATCATGTGTGATCAGCTCCGGTTCGATGCGCTGTCGTGCACCGGCGGGTTGGTCGACACTCCGAACATCGATGCCCTAGCCGCTCGTGGGGTTCGCTTCGACCAGGCGTTCGTTCAAGGCTCGGTGTGCGGGTCG
>CALHTB010000057.1 GCA_938038785.1 uncultured Acidimicrobiales bacterium | reverse complement strand
ACGACTCGTTCAGACATCGGACCTCACCCTAATCACCTGGCCGATGCAGACCGAAGATGAACTCGGGATCCCCCGGAGTCCACGTGTTCTCCACCTGAGATCGACGTCCAATTCGACGGGTCCGTTCGAGCAAATCGCGTCCGAGACGCAGTTGCACTGGCTCCCACCCAGCGAGGGCTGCGTCTACGTCTCGGCCTTCCGATAGCGCAGCGGCGAGAGTCCAGCCGTCATCGGCGGCCTTCGCCGTTCCGGCGGCGGCATGTGGTCGAGCCGCGAACGCAGCATCGCCAAGCAATACGACCCGATCAAACACCATCCGGTCGATCTCGATGTCATAAATCACTTGGAGAAACGGTTGCTTGGTTGCGAGAACCAAGGCCGCAATTGTCGGCGGGAGGCGAGCCGCGGCGAAAGCTCGAAGCTCAGCAACATGCTCCTCGCTAACCATGCCTGGAGGAACCGAGAGCTCTCGTCGGACCCCATTGGAGTCAGTAAGCAGGTCGTCGACGTCTCCGCCCTTGAGATAATTTCGGTACCAGACGAAGTTGATCAATCGCTCACCTACGGCAACGGACCCATCGACGTTTGGAATGGGATATACGAGAATATGGCTGTTCGCGAATACGAAGTAGGTGATCGCGTCACAAAGCTGGGCCGCGATTACGGGATCGAGTTCCTGTTCTGGAACCATCCCTCTCCACGCCACGTATCCGGCATAGGTAGGTTGCGCTTCAGGCTGCAAAGACGTTCGAACAAGCGAGCCGATGCCGTCTGCGGCCACAAGCAACTCGCATTTGGCGGACACGCCGTTCGAGAACTCGAGAGTGCTCCCGGTGGCCCCGGTCTCGAAGCCGATCAGGTCGTGGCCCAACAGGTACCGGTCTCGATCAAACTGGTCAAGCAAGGACCGGTACACCGTGTTCCACGAGCTAAAGAGGTACCGATGTTCAGACTCGTGCGCGATCGAACCATCGCGGTTCAGGTATCGGATGAACGGCGTCTCGATACTGATCGTGGAGATATCGAGCGCACGGCGCGTTTGAAGATATCTGTAGGTGGCAGGCAGAAACCCGATGCCCGCGCCGCGTTGTTCAAGCTCGACCGACGAGCGCTCGTAGACGGTCACGTCGTGGCCGTCGTCGCGCAGGAGGCAGGCTGCAGTAAGGCCGCCTAGCGACCCTCCGACCACCGCAATCTGCGATCCCAAGTCAGCCTGGCACCCCGAAGGTTGCAATCTTGTCCACCGTGCACTCGAACAGCACACGACGTTCGGTACCACCGGGGTCACGCAAGCCGTACTCGTCGCCCTCACCGATGTACTTCTGCCAAATCCGGTTGAGCTGCTCGGTCACCCACGCACCATCGGTCTCATCATCTTCATGAATCTCGCGATTAACGGTGACCTTGATGCTCATCCAGTGGTACATGTTCTCGGGGTTCATGAGCAGGATCGTCACATGTGGCGTGTCGCGGATCCAGCCGGTCTTCTTTCGATGCTCGGCGACGTTGATCAGCACCTGGTCACCCTCGTAGTCGAACCACATCGGCGTGAGGTTGGGCCGCCCATCGCCACCCATCACTGCCATCACACAAGCGATTGGCTTGTCCATCAGCTGCTTGTAGGTCGGATCAAGTTCGCTGATCGATGAGATCTGATCTCGAGTGCCAACAGAGAATTGGTTCTCTTTTAGACCTTCGGAGACGTCGATGAATTTGGACACGGTAACCATTGCGCGCACTTCCCTTCAGTGTGTGATGCGCGTCACAGTATCATTCGGGGATTCGATCGGCCTCTCGAATCGTCGATCAGCCGCGGGTAACGCGAATCAGGTGGCGGTAATCGCCTGGATCGATTCGGGCATCGATGAGCCGCGGCCCTGGCCACGGTTCGGCGAGCGCACGTCGCAAGCCAACTTCGGTGGTCACGGCCTGGCTAGCCACACCAAGGCCATCTGCCACCTTGGCGAAGTCGACCTCGGTGTAACGGACGGCTTCGTCGCCACTACCGTCGTCGGCCTGCTGCTTTATCTCGATCAAGCTCAGCGCAGAATCGTTGAAGACAAGCACCGTGATCGGAAGGTCGAGGCGCACGATGGTCTCAAGCTCGGCAAGCGTCATACCAAGCCCGCCGTCTCCGACCAGAGCCAGAACCGCTTCGCCCGGCCGAGCTAACGCCATCCCTATTGCGGCGGGTACTGCAAACCCCATCGTGGCCAGCCCGTTAGAGATCAATAGACGCTTCGGTTCGTCGACACGCCAAAAAGGCATGATCGCGAGAAAGTGCGCACCTGCATCCACCGTCACGTTCCTAGGGCAGGCCACGGACTCCAACGCACCTTTCACAACCGCAATCGCTCCAAAGCGGTCCGAGCTATCTGTGGGTAACAACTCGGTGCGAACCAGCTCGCGATACGAACCCCCAGCGCGCGGCGTCCAATGGATTTCCCCACGCAGGTACTGCTGGGCAAGCTCGGCTACGTCGCCCACGATTTCGACCTCAATTGGCATGTAGGCGTCGACTGTTGGATGGGAGGCAAACGACAAGACCGGAGCGTCATACCCCCAGGGCGCCGGAATTGGCTCAACCGGGTCGAGGCCAACAGCGATGACCAGGTCGGCCTGTTCCAGAAGTCGTCGTTCGGATTCGCCGTTGGTGAAGAGACCTGCGCACACGTCGTGCTCGGTAGGGACGACACCGATGGCTTGGTAGGTCGTAAGAACCGGCGCACCAAATTCGATCAGCGCGTTTCGCAACTCAATTCCGCCACGCGTCGCGTCAAGTCCACAAATCACAACCGGGTTCACAGATTCAGAAACGAGTCTGGTCGCGGCCAACGGATCCTGGGAGACACCGTTGTTGGAGGAGGCACCGCGTTGGGAGGAGGCATCGTTGTTGGAGGAGACATCGTGTCTCGAACTGGGTTCGACCTTCATGAACTGCGCTGTCGAGTCGTAGTTCAGATGCACAGCACCTTGTGGCGACGATTGAGCTTGCTGCACCAGGTCCGAAACCTGCTCACTCGTGCTGTTCGCCCCGACGGTTGACGACACTTTGCTTACCGGCTCGAACATCGCACGTTGATCGATGCGCTGGTGGGGCACGCGATTCGCATGCGCTGTTGGCACCGTGTCAGTGAACAGGGCAAGGGGAAATCGGTCGAGCGTGGCCTGGGCTGCGCCGTTTACTGCTGAAGCTGCGCCCGGACCGCGAGTCACTACTGCCGGAGCGACATGGCCCCGGATATGCCCGTAGGCACTCGCCATTATGCAGGCCGATGTCTCACCATGTGCCAGGACGAACCGCATCCCGCGACGGCGAAAGGCTCCGACGAGCTCCAGATTTGGTCCACCGCCGGGGACGCCAAAGCAGATATCAGATCCCTGGTTCACAAAGGCTTGAGCGATGCCGTCAGCGGCTGACATAGTGCCATGGTAGTCAGCGACGGCCGGGCCCCTATCGCCAGTTACTTATCCGGCGATAGGTGACGATTCGCCCGATGCTCACCGCCACGCTTTCTTGCACCAGGCGACCAAGGCTGTTGTCGTCACCCGCAGCTACCACCGTTGCCTGGAGGCCAACCTCGGTGGCGATATCGGCACTCCGGCGGGCGTGATAGGCATCGGTCACCAAGACCACCTGGCGGTTTCCCTCGGCGAGCTGGTTGGTGGTGGCCAACAGCGATTCGTAGGTGTCTCCCCCATCGACGATGACCACGATCTCGTCTTCGGCAATCCCCGCGTCGCGCAGGTAGCGGAAAGCAGCGAACCCTTCGGTGAACTGATCGCCTGGCTGATTTGCCCCAGTGGTCACAATCTTTGGTGCAGCCGACGCCTGCCAGAGGTCGAGCGCCGTATCGAGACGGCGCTCGAGTACCGGTGATGGTTCGCCGTTGTACTGCGCTGCGCCGAGAATCACGATGGCGTCACCGCTCGCCGCCCTCCCCTGAGCGTCTCGCGCCGCGACACTGACCATCACGAACGAGATTGCGAACCAGGCAAGCGCCAGGAAGCCAAAGCCAAAGATCACTCGGCCAACGATCGCCTTTGCGCATCCCCCTTCCATATGACGAGTCTTGCGGACATAACGGACTTGATCACATCGGGCCCCAGGTGTCACACGTTGGACCTCACGAAGCTGCCCGCCATGCTTGCACTATGAAGATCGAACCCAAGCTCACCTACAACGTCGATGAACTCGAAGCGGCGAGTGCATACAAGCTCACGACGAGCCTCGTTGTACCGCGTCCAATTGGGTGGATCGGCACTAGAAGCGAGGCGGGCATCAGCAATCTTGCCCCCTATTCGTTCTTCAACATCGTGGCTGCCTACCCACCTACGTTCGTCGTGGCTCCAGCAGTTACCGGCCGACGGGACACGCTGAACAACATCGAGGCAACTGGCCAATTCACAGTCAATATCGTCACCGAGTCGACCGTCGAGGCAATGAACCAGTCCTCGGGCTCATTTCCCGCCGACGTGAGCGAGTTTGACGAGTGTGGGTTAACCCAGGTCGCAGCCGAGACGATCGACGCCCCCATGGTTGGCGAGGCGATCACGAACTTCGAGTGCACGGCCACGCAGTTGGTTCCGGTAGGCACCGGCATGCTCGTCATCGGCGTCGCATCCCGAATCCACGTGGCCGAGCGAGTCGTCGGCGACAACTACCACATCGCCCAACAAGAGGTGCATGCTGTTGGTCGTCATGCCGGCGGTATGTACAGCACGACGTCATCGACGCTGTTCAACCTCGATCGCCCCGAGTAGGTAGCTAGGACTCGACGTTCTCGATTGGGATTCGAGCGATGGCAACGTTCTCGTACCACACGACGACGTACTGTTGGCCGGGCCCTGCCTCCTCGGCACGCACCGTTGCCAGCGCCGACGAGTCGATGGGCAGCGTCTCGTGAATGAACCGACTGAACGTCGTGGCGGGCACTCCGAACTCGTCTTCGACCCGCACGGTGAAGTCTTCGGTGTACAGCTCTTCGACGATCGAGATGTCCTTTAGCCGGAGGGCAAAGGAGTACACACCATCGTTCGATGGCGACGTGTCGTACACCGACACCTCAATGTCGTCGGGCTTGACCAGTGATTCGGCGACGATCGCCTGCGCTGCCTGGCGGGCAGCCTCTTCATCGATCTGCTCCTCCGCCTCGACTTCTCCAACGGCTTCGACCTGCTCAACTGCGACGGTGTCAGCTCCATCGACCCGGACGGTTTCTAGGTCGACCTTGTTTACCGGACGAGACTCGAGCGATGTGGCAAGCGCGATGCACACACCGATCGCCACGCCGATGGCGATCAAGAGAAGCAATCGCATCCAGGGGCCGTTGTCATCGCCATCGAGGTCAAAGTCGTAGTCATCGTCGTCGATCAGTGGCCGAACTGGTTCAGCGCTGGTCGCTTGAGGCCGATCTTCGACGGTTTCAACGCTTTCGTCGCGTTGAAGCACCGGATCCTGTCGAAGGGCGTCAGCTTGGCGCCGCCGTTCGTTTCGCTGAGACGTAAGCGAATTGTGACGGTCATGGGCGCGCTTGGAGAGAACATCGGCCAGGAGCCTCGCTCCGTCATTGCTCAGCTGCGGTGCAGCGTCGCCCTCAATGTCCATGCAAGTACCGAAAATCCGCCAAGATCGCTCTGCTTCATTGCCGAAGCACACTAATTCTCGCGCATCTCACCCCGTGATGCCAAAACCGAGGCTTGTACCACTTTTGGTGAAGTCGATATACCTAGATCAATAGGTTGGGAGCTACAGAAGAGCCCTCGCTGCCGCGAGACGGCGCAAAACCACGTCGCGGTCGAGGGTTGCAGCTGCATCCCACAGCGGAATTCCAGCGTTCGTACCCGTGATTGCGATACGTGCAGGAACCTGCGAGCGGACTTCAAGGCGGTCGCCCACCTCCGAAACAGCAGCATTCATCGCCTCCCCGGTCCATTGGACGTCGGCGAACGCCTCGGCGATGCCATCGAGGATCTCGGGGGCCTTCTTGGCCTTGCGAAGTCCCTTGTTCCAGCCCTTGCTTTCGGTGTCATACTCGACGGCGTCGGTGAACAGCCAGCTGATGAAGTGGGGAATCTCGGAGAACGTCGAAACTCGTTGCTGGACATCACCGGCCACCATCTCAAACACCTCGGGCTTGTAGTTGTCCTTGTCCCAGGTGATCTCGGTATCGACGCCATAGACAAACGGCTCGGCCATCTCGATGAAGGTCTCGACCGGCAGCGCTCGGATGTACTCACCATTGATGTGGTTGAGCTTCGTGACATCGAAGAACGCCGAGCCCTTGTTCACGTTCTCCAGCTTGAACAGCTCGATGATCTCGGAGATCGGACGGATCTCCTTCTCGTCCGGCGGACCCCAACCCAGCAGCGCCAAGTGGTTGACCATTGCTTCGGGCAGGTAGCCCTTGCTGAGGAAGTCCATCAGCGACACGTCGTCACGCCGCTTCGAGAGCTTCTTGCGCTGCTCGTTCACCAGCAGCGGCAGATGGGCATATGTGGGCTTCTCGCCAAGGTCGAGCGCGTCCCACAACAACATGACCTTGGGCGTCGTGTTGAGGAGATCTTCGCCACGAATGACGTGGCTGATGCTCATATCGGCGTCGTCGACTGCGTTGGCCACCAGGAACGTTGGCGAACCATCGCTACGGCGGATGACGAAGTCTTCGAGCTCGGCGGTGTTAAAGCGAACCTCGCCACGAATGACGTCATCGATGACGATCTCGCCCTCGTCGGGCGTGCGGAACCGGACAACACAATCAGGCCCGTCCTCGATGCCCTTGTCGCGAGACCAGCCGTGGTAGCCGCCCGGAAGGCCTGCTTCCTTGGCGAGCGCGTCTGCCTCATCGCGGGTCAGGTTGCAGAAGTAGGCGTTGCCCGATGCCACCAACTGCTCGACCGCATCAACATGAAATTGCTTGCGCTGTGACTGGTAGTACGGACCCTCGTCCCAGGTAATGCCAAGGGTCTGCAACGGCTTGACGATCGCATCGATGAACTCGGGCTTGCGCAGGGCAGCGTCGGTGTCTTCGATGCGAAGGATCATCTCGCCGCCCGTCGACTGGGCATAGAGCCAGTTGAAAAGGGCAGAGCGAGCGGAACCTACGTGGAGGAAACCGGTAGGAGCTGGGGCAAATCGAACACGAGTAGTCACGCCTGGCAGGCTATCGACCTACCAGACGTGCTGTAACAAACTCTGCTTCTCATCGAAATCGCGAGTTTCGAGCCCTCAGGCGAGAAACTTGGGCTGAAGGAAGCCCGCCAGGGCTGACTTCATACGCCAAGCTGGTCGCGCCAGTCGGCGTTGTAGCGGCTCGCCACCTGGTCGGGGGTCTGTGCCAGCACTTCGTCACTCACGAGGTCGGCGATAGCACGGCGCTCGAAGTAGTGGAACGAGTAATGCACCTCAGCGAACGCTTCCTTGCGAAAGGTCACGAGGTCTTTGGCAGGCTTTTCGTCAAGGAAGCCGAACAGCGTGTAGGCAATCCGCAGGTCGTGAACGACCGGCGCACGATGAAACAGCGAAGCCCGCTTGGTTGCAACGCCCACACAGCCCGAGTTCACGTCGCCGATGTACTCACCGGGCATCAGCTCGAGCTTGTTCTTGAACACCTTGGTCAAGGTGAGGGCAAACCCCTGGTCTGGGCCCTGAGCTCCAAGCCGGCCGCCAGATTGAACCGGTGAACCAAAGGTCTCGCCGGGCCGAGCGGCCGAGCCTGCACCAGCGCGCTGGGGCGGTGAGGTGTAGTGCTTCTGTCCGGTCGGCGCGGATGGAACGAACTCTGGTGCTGCCATGGGGTCACTTTAGCCGGATGCGCCGTTTGCAGCGCGGCCACTGGCTCAGGACGGTTGGTGCAAGAACCCGTAAACCACCGAGTCGGCCAGGGCCTGCCAGCTCGCCTCGATGATGTTCTCTGACACGCCCATGGTCGACCAGGTCTCCTGGCCGTTGGTGCTCTCGAGCAGGACTCGGGTGACTGCTCCGGTGCCGCGCCCGGTGTCGAGTACACGCACCTTGTAGTCGGTGAGGCTGATCGTTTCGAGCATGTCGGCATAGTGGCGGCGCATCGCAAAGCGAAGCGCTGCATCGAGCGCGTTGACCGGCCCGTTGCCCTCGCCGGTTGCGACGATGCGTTCGTCGCCAATCCAAAGCTTGACCGTGGCCTCGGTCTCAACTTCGACGGCCTTGTCGGTCCATGCCCGACCACCCGACCCCGAGCGATGATCGAGGTTCACCCGGAACGACTCGAGGCGGAACCACTCCTGTTCGAACCCAGCCGCAGCTCGCATCAGTAACTCGAGAGACGCGTCGGCGGCTTCGAAGTGATAGCCCTCGTACTCGAGCTTCTTGAGCGTGTCGGTGATATCTCCCAGCACGCTGCCGTCGATATCAATGCCCAGCGATTCGGCCTTGAGCGCCAGCGTTGAACGACCCGCCATGTCCGACACGAGGAAGCGAGTGCCGTTGCCGACAGACTCAGGGTCGACGTGCTCGTAGGCATCAGGACGACGAGCGATGGCCGAGGTGTGCAGACCAGCCTTGTGCGCAAACGCGGTAGCCCCGACGTACGGCTGCTGCGGGTCGGCAGCGAAGTTGACGAGGTCGGCCACGTTGTGCGCCACGCTCGTCAAGTTCTTCAACTTCTCGTCACCGATGGTGTCGATGCCCATTTTCAAACTCAGGTTGGCAATGACGGGCACGAGGTCGCAGTTACCAACCCGCTCGCCATACCCGTTGATCGTGCCCTGCACTTGTGACGCTCCGCCGCGCACACCCGCCAGCGCATTGGCCACTCCGCAGCCGGTGTCGTTGTGCAGATGCACGCCAATCGAAGTGGTGCCTTCTGGGCCTCCGATGTGGTCGTACACTTCGGACACCATGCGCTCGACATCGACTGGGAGCGAGCCGCCGTTGGTGTCGCACAACACCAGGCAATCAGCGCCAGCCACAGCGGCAGCTTCGAGCACGGCCAGGCTGAACTCGGGGTTGCGACGGTAGCCATCGAAGAAATGCTCGGCATCGAAGAACACCTCGCGGCCTTCCCCCTTCAGGAAGGCGATCGAATCGGCCACCATCGCGATGCCTTCGTCGAGGGTTGTCTGCAGCGCGCCTTCAACGTGGTAGTCCCAGGTCTTGCCCACGATGCAAACCGTGCCGGTCTCGGCGCTGAGGAGGTTGGCGAGGGTCGGGTCGGTGTCGGTCTTGCCCTTGGCACGTCGGGTCGAGCCGAACGCAACCATCTTCGATGTGGTGAGGTCGAGCTCGTTGCGGGCCCGCTCGAAGAACTCAATGTCCTTCGGATTCGCACCGGGCCAGCCGCCCTCGATATAGGTGACGCCAAGTCGGTCGAGCTGGCGTGCGATCTTGATCTTGTCTTCGACTGTGAGCGAGATGCCTTCGAGCTGGCTGCCATCGCGCAGCGTCGTGTCGTATATCTCGACGCGGCTCGGTTGGCGTTCGGTGCGGTCAATTCCCGACAGATCGCTTTGGACGTCACTCATAACAATCCCTAGAGCTTTGCGATGACCGAGTCGGCCAGCTCGACGGTGGTTCCGGACTCGTTGGCGGTTGCCTCAGCAGCGACACGGATGCGCTCGGCTGCTTCGGTTTCGCCGAGGTGGCGCAACATCATCGAGCCCGAGAGGATCGCGGCGAGTGGGTTGGCGACGCCTTGCCCGGCAATGTCGGGAGCCGAGCCGTGGACGGGCTCGAACATGGACACGCCATTGGGGTTGAGGTTGGCAGTTGGGGCCAGGCCAATGCCGCCCGAAACGGCTCCACCAAGATCGGTGAGGATATCGCCAAAGAGGTTGTCGGTAACGATGACGTCGTAACGCTGTGGATCTTGCACGAAGTAGATGCACGCGGCGTCGACATGGTTGTAGGCGGTCTCGACCTGTGGGTATTCGGCGGCGACCTCGTTGAACGTGCGCTCCCAAAGATCGCCCGAGAAGGTGAGCACGTTGGTCTTGTGCACGAGCGTCAGGTGATTGCGCCGAGTTGTTGCCAACTCGAAGGCGTAACGGATTGCGCGCTCAACGCCGTGACGGGTGTTGACCGAACCTTGGGTTGCGATCTCCTGGTCGGTGTTCTTGCGAAGGAAGCCGCCTTCGCCGGCGTAGGTGCCTTCGGTGTTCTCGCGGATGACTACGAACTCATGGCTGCCATCGGGGGCCACGAACGGCCGGTAGTTGATGTACAGGTCGAGCACGAACCGCATGCGAAGCAGTAGACCCCGTTCGATGACTCCCGGAGGAACGTCGGGTGCGCCAACGGCACCGAGGTAGATGGCATCGAGTCCGCGCCACTCGTCGAGGATCTCGTCGGTGAGCACGACGCCGTCCTTCAAGTAGCGAGCTCCACCGAGGTCGTAGTCGACGGTGTCGAGCTGCACTCCGGCAGCTTCGATCACACGCATGCCCTGGGCGATGACTTCCGGACCAATACCGTCGCCACCTACAACGCCGATTTTGTGTGCCATGTGCTTTGCCTT
>CALHTB010000056.1 GCA_938038785.1 uncultured Acidimicrobiales bacterium | reverse complement strand
CGAACCACGATCTCGCCGAACTCGGGTGAGTGATCGTCGATGGGCTCACTGTGCTCGATGGGATCAATGTGCAGGTCGACGCCGGGCACAACCCGGCCAACGCACACGCCCGGGCCCGAACCTGCCTCGATGAGCTCGGGCAGGCTGATGCTGGCGACGGGCAGGGCCTCGGTCATTCCGTATGGCGTGTGGGCCATGGCGTTCGGAAACAGTGCAGCAGTATCGGTAAGTAATGATGCTCGAACCGGGGCACCGGCCGATAACAGCGTTCGGACATTGGCCATTGCGGGCTTCTGCGCAACGGTCACGTCATGTGCGGTTTCGACCAGGCGCTCAAGCGCCGCGGGGGAGGCGAACACCATGGTGGCGTCGATGGCATCGACCGCCTGTGCGAGGTTGGCTGTCTCGATACTTCCCGGCGCTGACACATCCATGTCGGGCACCGTTGACGTGATACCGAGGAGCGGGCCGTAAAGGGCGAAGGGGGCGAACGCAGCGACGAGTGCGTCTTCGCTGGTGATGTCGTAGAGCGAAGCGATGAGGTCGCGCTGCATGGCGAGCCGTGCATGGCTGTAGCGCACGCCTTTCGACGGGCCCGTCGAGCCTGAGGTGAAGACCACCACAGCTTCAGCAGACGCTGGTGGCAGAGGCTGATCGAGGGCGGGGGCCGACGAACGCATCGTCTCCAAATCGTCGGTGACGCCCAGTACGCGTCGTTGAACTGATGACAACTCAGACGCGGCGATCCGCTTGCCAGGCCAGCGGAGTGCCCGGCCCGCGGCCAAGGCCCGGTTGATGCCGATGAGGTGGCTGGGGTAGGCCGCGTTGAGGGCTGCGGTCATCTGCTTGGGCTTGAGCGCGCCGTCGACCAGAACGGCCACGGCACCAATGCGCCAGATGGCGAACAGGGTGGTGACCATGTCGATGCCGGGCGGGATCATCAACGCAACTCGATCTCCCGCACCAATGCCGCCGCTGACGAGGCCGGCAGCAGTTTCCTCGATGCGGGTCCGCAGCTCGCCGAACGTGATCGTGGCGCGATCGTCGACCATCTCGACGATGGCGGTTCGATCGGCTCGGTCGGGGTCGTACACGGGTGCGAGAAGCGCCGTGGGCCCAAGGTCGGCATCGGCAGGCTGAGGCTCGGCGTCGAGGTTATTGATCCAGTCGATGGCGGCGGTGGCCACGTCGGCGTCTTCGCCCACGAAGTGCCCGGCGTGTCCCCAACGATGCACATCAGCATGCGGGAATCGGGCTTCGAGGTCGTGAAGGTAGAGGTCGGAGAACACCAGATCCCGGGAGCCCCACAAGAGCAGCGTCGGTATGCGTCCGAGAAGGGCGCATCCTGCGGCGATGCCATCGAGGGTTGCTGCGGTTGGGTGATCGTCTTCGAGCGGGATGTCTTCGACGAACGTCTCGATTGCTTCGCGGCGCTCGGAGGTTTCGTACGGGGCGAGGAATCCCTTTCGTATGTGCTTGGGCAACCGTGGGTGCGACATCTCGAACGCACCGGTGATGAACGCGGTGGTGTCGACGGTTGCCCGACGCAACGCCGCACGATTGCGGGTTGCTCGAATGATGGTCGGCGCCGGTGCGCCATCGGGCTGATGAACAGCGGTGTTGGTCAAGATGACGCCCTGCAGCTGCGGCAGATGACGCTGCGCCCAGCCGAGCGAGATGGGTCCGCCCCAGTCGTGGGCGATCGTGACAACCGGTCCGGTGATGCCGAGCTCGTCGGTGAGTGCGCAGAGGTCGTCGACTCGATCGGCGAGGCGGCGCACCGTGCCCGTTCGGTCGGAGAACCCCATGTTGAGGTGGTCGACCGCCACGCCCCGAACTCCGTCGGGTAGCTGGCGCAACACGTTGCGCCACAGGAACGACCACGACGGGTTGCCATGCACGCACAGCACGGTCAGGTCGACGTTGGCGTCGCCCTCAGCGTGGGTGTCGAGAACGTGGAACGTGCGGGTGGTGTCGTCGAGCGGAACCTCGACAAGGCGCGACCAAGACGGATCGAGTCCGTCGAGACCCGTTGGAGGAAGTCGGGCCGGGTCGGTCGGCCCGACGGTTACCACTGCAGTTCGATAAAGGCCGAGTTCAACCCCGACCCGATGCCCGCTAGCAGCACGCCATCACCAGCGAACAGCGATTCTTTGATCGCCGCCAGCGTGACCGGCACGGCTGCTGGTCCGATGTTGCCGTACATCGGGAAGGTGCGGGGTACCCGCTCGCTATCGATGCCGAGCGTATCGATGACCGCTTGGGTGTGCACTTGCGACACCTGATGAAGGACATACGCCTTCATGTCGTACCAGCGGTCCTTGTTGGTGATCTCATCCCACGAGCGCTTGACGAGCTCGGTGCCAGCTTCAAGGAGGCCACGGGTGTCGGTGCGCATGTTCTCGAGAGAGCCAACGCAGAGGTCTTGGTGAACGGTGTCGGCGCGGAAGAAGCCGCCGACGACGCGATGTGAGCCCTCGTTCTCGGAGTGGCGACCCAACACCATGGCGGCTGCGCCCGAGCCAAGTGTGAGCGAAGCGAAGTTCGAGAACAGGTCTTCGGCACTCGAGGACTCGTCAAGGAGGCGGTTGATCGTGTTGTCGTGTATCTCGCGGGTGCCCTCGCCGTCAACGAGCAGGACATAATCGAGCTGGCGGGCTTCGAGCATGGACCCAGCCAGGTGCATGCCGTTCATGAAGCCCAGGCAAGCATTGGAGAGGTCGAAGTTCATGCAGCTCGACGGGAGGCCGAGCTCGTCGTGAACGCTTACAGCGCTCGACGGTTCAAGGCGGGCACGGCACACGCTGGTGTCGATCATGAGGCCGATCTTCGACCGATCGATTCCCGCAGCGGTTATTGCAGCTTCGCCTGCAAGGGCAGCGGCATCGGTAAACGACACGTCTTCGGGCCACTGGCGGCGTTGTGAGATTCCGGCGAGAGATTCGAGTAACCCGGGGCGGGTTTCGGTGCGCTCGTAGAACGATGCGAGACGGTCGTCGATGTCGGCCGAGGTAACAATCTCGGGTGCATCGATGGCTTCGATCGAGAGAATCGCCACGTCGTCGAATGTGAAGTTGGCGTTTCCGGTCATTGATTCCTTTGGCACGACACGTCCTGAGATCTCTGCACGCTAGACGGTGTGGTCCGATTTTGTTGGCTTGGGACTACTTTCGTCCCTTTTGTGGGTTACTAACCACGATGCATGTCCGACCTCGAACGCTGCCTCGAATCCCCTGGCGCAGACTAGCTGCAATCTCGGTGTTGCTTGCAGTTGTAGCGACTGCTTGTGGGGATGGCCTGGCTCGCCCCGATCGGCCTCCAAGATTTGACCCGGCGTTGGCCGATCCGACCGAATCTGGTGAACCGCTTCCCGAGGGCTATCGAGAGTCCTTCGACCGAGACGAAATCTACCCCATCTACGACCCGTCATTTGTCTCGTCGGGCGAGGTGACCTGGCCTGATGAGAGGCTGGTTATCGGCGTTGATCTTGAGGGTGAAGCCCGCGCGTACCCGGTCGGATTGTTGGTTTTTCGAGAGATTGTGAATGACACCCATCGGGGCATACCCACGATGGTCACATGGTGACCGTTGTGCGGAACGGCGATGGTCCATCGCCGAGAACTCAATGGTCAAGAGATCGTCTTTGGAAATCAGGGAGACCTGTGGCTCAACGCCATGACCCTGTTCGATCATGAGACAGGCAGCATCTGGACACAGCCCACCGGCGAAGCAATTCTCGGGGAGCGAACGGGCGAGACGCTCGAGCTTTTGCCGAGCACGCTGTCGACGTGGGCCGATTGGAAGGCAACGCATCCCGACACGCTCGCGTTGGATGTGATGACGGTGGGCAGCGGCGTGAGACTGGGTCGACTTGTCGCCGTCGCCTCTGTCGACGGTGAAACGGTGGCCGTACCGTTTCCTGATTTACAAGATGCAGGGGCGTACCCAACGACGATCGCCGGTGAACCGGTGCTCTTCGTCGCAGACCAAGACGTCGACCAGTGGGCCGTGTACTCGCGAGTTATCGATGGAGAGGAGCGGGCGCTCGAACTACGCGATGGCATGGTGTTCGACCCCGCCACCGGACATCGCTGGGATCCCGCGCTCGGCTCGTCAGTCGATGGGCAGGCCCCGCTCGATCGCATCCCGTCGTTCTCGTCCTTTGCGAAGGATTTCGAGAACCACTTCCCCGAAGGCGAGCTCGTCGACCTCGGATAAAGAAATCTGTGGACCAACGACGGAGAACGCCCATCGGCTTCGTTGAATGGTGTGTATGCATGCAAACGATGCAAGCCCAAGCGTCGAGGCATCTCGGCTCTCGGACCTTTACGACGCTGCGCTACCCGAGGTCTATCGCTATATCCGTAGCCGGTGTGGATCGACCGAACTCGCCGAGGAGCTGACGTCGGCGACGTTTGTGCAGGCGGCGATCAGCACGTCGCAGGGCAGTGCGCCGACGTTGACCATCGGATGGCTCATCACCGTTGCCCGAAACAAGCTCATCGACCATTGGCGTCGTGAGGAAGTGGCTGCTCGCTCGCTGATCGTTCTCGAAGGTGGCCAAGCCACCGGCGTCGACCCGTGGGATGAAGTGCTTGACCAGGCCCGAGCCCACGACGTGCTTGGCTTGCTTCCTGCGCACTATCGAAGCGTCCTTACCCTGCGATACCTCGATGACCTAAGCGTGGGGGAGTGCGCCGACCTCCTTGACCGAAGCGTGCACAGCACCGAGAGTTTGCTCGTGCGGGCCAGAACTGCATTTCGAACCGCCTATGAAGAAACGGGGGCACGTTATGAGTGATCCGCTCAACCAGCTGGAGCCTCAACCTACCGAGGCCCCCGACGCCCAATTCGCCCAAGCACTACGAGCGCGCATCGAAGGTATCGAGGCCCGCGCAACTACAGGAGAGACCGTGCCGACAGACTCAGCAGCGTGGCATCTAGCCGAGCTCAACCTTGGCGTGTTCAACGCCCCACTGGATTCCCCGGAGATGGCCGAGTTCGTCGGCGCCCTCGATCGAATCAATGCGCTAGCCGATGCGGCGCCGGGCTTTGTGTGGCGCATGACCGATGACGATGGCGGCCCGTCGAGCAACGTGGAGGTGCCCGGTGCTTCCGACCCGTTGCTGGCCTCGAACCTGTCGGTGTGGGAGGACTACGAGTCTCTTCGGGAGTACATGTACCG
>CALHTB010000055.1 GCA_938038785.1 uncultured Acidimicrobiales bacterium | reverse complement strand
CTGCGATGTCATCGACGCTTGCGGTTTCGGTCTCGGAGACGTCATCGCCACCCAGCGCAAAGATGCCGCCGATCACAGCGATCAGCGCTACGGCCCCGACAGCCCCTGCCAGCAGACGCTTGCGAGTGGCCTGCCGCTGGCGAAGCCCGTCGTGAATCGCTGACGCGTCAGGTGTATGTAGCGAGCCTTCGAGCTGGTCGAGTTCTTGCTCAAAATGGTCACTATCGAATTCGTTCGTCATACCGCTTCTCCTTCGAGCTCGACACGCAACTTGGCGCGTGCCTGGGTGAGAGTGGCAGAGACGGTTCCCGGCGCGACGCCAAGTTCCTGGGCGATATCGCCTTGGCTAAGGCCCTCCACGTACCGCATCGCAATTGCGGTTCGTTGCTTGACGCTCAAGTCGCTGACCGCCGCCCACAGGTCGATATTCGACTCCGGGTCGGTGGTGCTTGCGACAACGCTGTCGACGTTCACTGGGTCGACGTAACGCTTACGGTGAAGCCACGAGCGTTTGGCCTTGTTGATCGCAACCTTGGTCACCCACGCCCGAGGCGAGTCCATTTCCGACACCCGATCCCACTTCTCGAGGGCATCGATGAAAGCGTCGTTCGTGGCATCCTCAGCGCGAGGCATGTCTCCTGCACACACGATGAGCACCGAACCAAGGACGCGTCGATAGCTCTGGGCAAACCAGTCATCGAAGTCACGCCGTTCAGTACTCATCTATCCACTACAAGGAGTTGAGGGCCACCAATTGCTTAGTTGGTCCTCCAACTATCGGTTCGTCACGGTGCACGCTGAACCGGTTCACGATCACGTTTCGACGGCGGGACCACTCGATACGACCATGGTGACGACGGTGCCTGGGGCAACCATGGTTCCGGTGATGGGCTCGGTGCCGATGATCGTGCCAGCAGGAAGTTGGTCGCTGTGCTGATCGCGGCGGTCTATCTCCAAGTCCCAGTCGAACAACACGAGAATTGCCTCGTTCACGTCGAGCTCGACCACATTGGGCACGGGACGGCCGTTCGGGATGGTTGTCGTTGTTGTCGTGGCGATGGTGGTGGTTGGGGCGGCCGTGGTGGTGGAGGGCGTCGACATCACTTGCTTGCGGTACTCGACGTGATCCGAGCAGCTCATGGCCGAGATGACGTTCCAATCAGTGCCCAATCGAGCGACATAGATCGCTTCGGTGATCTGCCTGTCTTGGTCGGTGTACACAGCCTCGGCCCCATCGGCGAACACGAATGCCTCGGCGAGCATGTGGCGGTCGGTCTGTCGGTCGAGAAGTAGGGCCTCGATATCTGTGCTGGTCGCTTCGTCCACGGCAGCATTGAACGTGAACCTGCCAACATTCCGGTCGTTGCAAGCAAGGTAGTCGGCGACAAATTCGGAGTCCCAGAGGACGTTTTCGTACGAGCCGTCTTCGTAGAAGATCGCTGCCTCGACCGGCTCGCCGGTGTACTCGTAGTAGTCGTCTTCCATCGGCTCGGAGACGGCGAGCTCGTTGTCCTCGTTGGGCCAGTTGCTGTCTTGTGTGGACGAGTTGCCTTCGAGCAACCAACTAACAAGCAGGCCGAGCGCAAGCAACGCCACCACGATGTTCACCAGCATGCTTGCCCCGCGGATCTCTGGGTACTCGCGCAACGTCAGCCCTCACCCGAGGAGACGACGACAGTAACTACGGAATTTGGGGCAACCTGCGTACCGGCGGCTGGTGATGTTTCGATAACAAAGCCCTCGGAGACAAGGTCGCTGGGCTCGTCTTCCCGCTCGAACTCCAGGTTCCACTCGAAGAGCGTAAGGATGGCCTCGTTCACCTCGAGCTCGGTAACGTCGGGAACCGGCCGGCCGTTCGCGATGGTCGAAGTCGTTGTCGTGGAAGTGGTGCTTGTTGTCGACGGCGGAACCGTGGTGACAATCACTGGCTCGGCCGGTAGCGCAAACGGCGGAGAGTCTGCGGCAACTAACCGGCCCACCTCTTCGCCGGCCGCCGCGGGGACAGCGAATTCGTCCACTTCGGTCACCGTCGACAACGTCGTGTCATTGGATGTGGCCCACGTGACGATAACCATCACCAAGAACATGAAGAACAGCGCGCCGAATTGGAGTGCGAACCTTCGGATCTCGGGGTGCTCGAGCAAGGTCAGCCCTCACCGGCAGAGACGACGAGCAGCACGACAGCGCCCGGGTCGACGACGGTGCCGCTGGCTGGTTCGGTGCGAATGACGACGCCTCTTGGAACGTCGGTGCTGACTTCATCGGTCAGCTCGAACTGCAGGTTCCACTCGAAAATCAGCAAGATTGCGTCGTTGGTATCGAGACCGGTGACGTCGGGGATAGGTCGGGTGCGGTCAGCAGGTGGGGCGGTGGCTGGCGGCCCCGTAGTGGTTGTCACGATCTCGACGGGCGCCGAGTCTGCGGCGACGGCGAAGAAGGGGTCGTCGGTGCTGCCCGCAGATCGCACACCGGTGAACACGATGATGGCAAGGAAGAGCGTCAGCAACAGACCGCCGAACGCGTAGAGGAGCTGTTCGCTGCTCACTCCTGGTCGACGATGTGGTTGCATTAGTGCCCTCATCAACAAGAGTACGACGCGATTGCTTCCCGTGTATGTAGGGGATACGCCCCACAGCTACGGCAAGGGTTCGTCCGATTGACCGTACAAATAGTTCGATTTGTTTGGCCTGTGCTCGGCTGACTCATGAGCGCTCGTTCGTAGTGTTCTTGCCAGGACAACGAACGGGAGACGGCCATGAGCGCCAACTGGGGTTTCGAAACGCAACAACTGCACGCGGGCCAGGTAGCTGACCCCGCGACTGGGTCACGGGCGGTGCCGATCTATCAGACGACGTCGTTCGTGTTCAACGACGCCGAGCACGCCAAGAACCTGTTTGCGCTCTCGGAGATCGGCAACATCTACACCCGGATCATGAACCCAACCCAGGGCGTTGTGGAAGGGCGCATCAGCGCGCTCGAAGGCGGCGTCGAGACCGCGGTCGGACTGCCCGGCGCGTTGGTGGTGGCATCGGGGCAGGCCGCTGAAGTACTCGCCATCTTGAACCTTGCCGAGGCCGGCGACCACATCGTCGTGTCGTCGTCGCTCTATGGCGGCACCTACAACCTGTTCAACTACACCTTCCCCAAGATGGGCATCACCGCCACCTTTGTCGACGACCCCGACGATCTCGATGCCTGGGCCGCTGCAGTCCAAGACAACACCAAGGCCTTCTATGGCGAGACGATCGGTAACCCGCGGGCCAACGTGCTCGACATTGTTGGCATCTCTCAGGTCGCACACGACAACAACGTGCCGCTCATCGTCGACAACACCGTTGCAACGCCGTACCTCATTCGCCCGCTCGAACATGGCGCCGACATCGTTTTGCATTCGGCCACCAAGTTCATCGGCGGGCACGGCACGTCGATCGGTGGCGTCATCATCGACGGCGGCACGTTTGACTTCGGTGCGAGCGGCAAGCATCCAATGCTCACCGACCCCGACCCGAGCTACCACGGCCTCCCATACTGGGACGCTCTTGGTCCGGGGGCGTACATCATCAAGGCCCGCGTCCAGCTGCTTCGAGATCTTGGCCCGGCCGTTGCGCCGATGAACTCGTTCCTGTTCTTGCAGGGGCTTGAGACGTTGAGCCTTCGGATGGAGCGTCACTTCGAGAACGCGCAGAAGGTCGCTGAGTACCTCGAGGCTCATGAGAAGGTCGAGTCGGTTTCCTACGCCGGGCTGCCGACCTCGCGCTGGTACGACCGAGCGAAAGCACTTGGCGGCGACGCCGGTTACGGGTCGATCGTTGCCTTCGACATCGCCGGTGGTCTCGAAGCTGGCCAGAAGTTCGTCAGTGCGCTCGACCTGCACAGCCACGTTGCCAACATCGGCGATGCTAAAAGCCTTGTCATCCACCCCGCCAGCACCACCCACAGCCAGCTGAGCGAAGACGAGCAGGCAGCGTCGGGTGTGCGACCTGGTCTGGTTCGCCTATCTGTTGGGCTCGAGACAATCGACGACATCATCGCCGACCTTGAGGCCGGGTTCGCGTCGCTGTAGCCCTCCAAGGGATGCCCCGGATACGTTGGCCGCGACGGTCAGCCGGTCCGGGGCCTTTCGGCGTTTTGGGCAAGCTGCCTGATACGTCGCGTGCCAAGGTGGACATGTAGTTGGCAAGGCGACATGGTGTCGCGACCGAGGGCTATGACCACAACCACCACGAAACGCAAATCTGACTTTGCCGAGCTGTACCGCTCGAATCTCTCAGCGATCGTGAACTATGCCGCCCGGCGCTCGACGCCATCGGACGCGGTAGATGTGGCGGCCGAGACGTTCTCTATTGCGTGGCGCCGCCTCGACGACATCCCGCCGGGAAATGAACGCCCGTGGCTCTACGGCGTTGCTCGCCGCGTGCTGGCCAACCAGCGTCGAGGCAGCCTTCGGCGCACAGCGTTGCACTACAAGCTCTGCGCCGAGTGGGTCGAGCCGGTGGCGCAGATCGCCGACCCCATGGCAGCGTCGCCACTTGCTGGCGCGCTCGCTGCTTTGAGCGAAGACGATAGGGAGCTTGTGCTGCTCGCTGGCGTTGAAGAACTCCAGCCGTCGGAGATTGCGCTGGTGCTCGACATAATACCCGAAGTGGCCCGTAATCGACTCTCACGAGCTCGAGCTCGACTGAGGACGGCGCTCGAAGCCGATGCGGACGATGCCAACAACGAAGGAGGCGAGTCATGAACGACGAAACCCTCGACCAAGAACTGCAGTTGCTCTTCGCCGCAACGACCATCGTCGTCGACCCCGATGGTGATGTATCTGCCGCGCTGCTTGAGGAGATCATCGCTGAACCCACCGAGGTCAGCGCCGAGTTGTCCAGCCCAATCCTCGATAGCCCAATCCTCGATAGCGAGGTCATCGATAGTGAGGTCATCGAGCTCGAGGCAGAACCCCGAAGCCGTGCTCGAAGCCTCCTGCTCACCGCAGCGATCGTGAGCGTGATCTGTCTGCTCAGCTTCGGCGCGTGGAACGCATTGCAGAGCAACGCAAGCCCGGTCATCAGCGACGACGGGGTCGATGATGGGCAACCCCAACAAGGTGGAGCAGTTGAGTCGTTCGTTCCACCAGCGGGTTCGATTCTGGGCAGCGACGTCCCGTTGCTCACGGTTGTACGCGGGGACGAGGGCCGTCTGCCCGAGATCGAGAAGTGCATCGACTTCGAACGTTCGATACCCAACCGGTTGCCATCTGGATCGTTCGTAAGGGGCTACGCCTTCGAGCAGGTGGACGGCTTTGCCGTGCCGGTCTACGTCGACACCGGTGGGTCGACAGCCTCGTGCGGCCCAGATGTTGCAGGTGATGGCAGCTGGTCGGCGGCGCTTGCCCCACTTGATGCCTTCGAACGGGTGCGGGTCGATAGCCAGAGCGGGATCTCGGGTCCGGATGGGGCAACCCTTGAGGTCGAAGGATTTCTTTCCGCCGAGGTCACCGACATTGAGATAATCGAGCCAGTGCCTGCAACCCAGACGTTCGTACGTGTTGGTGATCGGTTCGTGGTTGTCGCCAAGAACGATGGCGCGTTGCCCGGCATCGTCCCAACAATTGAGGTCACGTTTGCAGACGGGGCCACCCTGGTCCTCGACGAGGTTGATTTCAGCGAACAGGCAGTGCAGGTGCGATGCGACCTCGACTGCTTGCCAACAAAGCTGCGAGAGCTGTCGGCCGAAGCAGCAGATGCCGATCTCTCAGCTCAGGCCGAAGCGCTTGTCGACGGCGAACTCTCCCAAGACGAGTACGACATGGCCGTAGCGTCCTTTACCGAGTGCGCCGCAAGCATCAGCTCGGTGCAGATTGTGCTCCCCGGTGTCTTCATGGAAGAAACCCCCGAAGCCAAGGCTGCAACGATCTGCCACTACAACCACCTTCACTTCGTCGAGCGCGCCCGAGCCTGGCACAACCATGCGGTGCTGCTCGACCAGGACGACAACTTCGAAGACCAGGTGGTTGAAGAAGTCGCCGAGGTGACTTCGACGACGCTGTTGCCCGAGGCCACTCCAGAGGCTGTCGAACTGTGGCCACTTCAAGAGAATCTGCCGGCGGGAACCCCATCGGGGGTGAACCGTGCCGGCGGGCGAGGCGTAGGGCTAACCAACTCGACGGGCGAGCTGGTCGAGATCGACCTGGCGACAGGCGATGTTGTGCGAACGATCGCAACGCTCGATCTTGAGGCACGAATGTTGGGAGACCTCCAGCTCAGCCATGACGGAACGGCGGTCTTCCTCAGCGAGATCGTCGAGGACTCATGGTTTAGTTGCGAGTCGAGCGGCGGAACGATTCTTCGGATCGACCTCCTCAACGGCCAGATCGAGGTGATCGGAAAGGGTTCGTCGCCACAAGTCTCTCCGGACGGAACGAAGCTTGCCTACCTCTCGGCCTCGAAGTGCATTCCCGACCCGAACGCCGCCGACTTCGTGCTGACAGTCTACGACTCGGTCACGGTGCGAGACCTAGCCAACGATGAAGAGCGCACGTGGACCGACGCCTCCCTACGTGCCTCGATCGATAATGCTGAGTTGAATCCCGGTGAGAGTGGGGACTTTGGCGAAGCCCAGTTGAGGGCACTGTCATGGCTTGATAGTGATGTGTTGGCCATCGGGGCACAGCGGCTTGATGCCAACGAGATGGCCGAGCTTGCAACCGAGCCTCGCAAGAGTGCCAGACCCGAAACTGGTTCACTACACGATGTGCTTGGGTACAGCGCAGAGCTCGATGCGTTCATCGTGCGAGAGCCCGTCAGCGGAGGCGTGTTCTCAACTGCGAGCACGTTCGAGTTTGAGCAATACGGCACCGCAGATGTGGCGGCGTTCGATGCCACCTACGAGAACTTGGCGGTCGTCGACGGCACGACGCTGCACATCGATGGGCGCCTGGTCGAGCTGTCGA
This sequence comes from uncultured Acidimicrobiales bacterium, assembly GCA_938038785.1. Classification (GTDB taxonomy): domain Bacteria; phylum Actinomycetota; class Acidimicrobiia; order Acidimicrobiales; family SHLQ01; genus SHLQ01. The sequence continues at coordinate 29,674 of CALHTB010000055.1, read as the reverse complement.
CCAATCTTCAGAGCTTCGACTGGTAACGGGGACGGCTAGATCCGAATCAGTAGCTCGCCGTTTGGCACGGTGAACCAGCCAGCGGGGTGGGTTGCCCATTCGAGCCAGGCTGCGGCGATCTCTCGTTGCTCGGCTTCGTCAGTGATGCCGTACTGCCTTGCTTGTTCGCCGAACGCTGAGTTCACCGTCCGATCGGCCCACAGGTCGGCCCACCAGGCTCGTTCGTCGTCGGTGGCGTAGAGCCAGGTGTCCGAGCTGGCAGTAATGGCTGAGCGTGGAACGCCTGCGTCGAGGGACCACTCGATGAGGTATCGGGAAGCGTCGGGCTCGGCGTCATTGTGTCGGGCGACCGCCTGGTAGATGTCCATCCATCGGTCCAGCTCGGGCGGCTGGGGATGCCACGTCATGGCGTGGTAGTCGGCGTCTCGAACTGCGACCAGACCGCCGGGCTTGGTGACTCGCACCATCTCGGCAATCGCCGCTGCGGGGTCGGTCAGGTGCTGGAGGACTTGGTGGGCGTGGACGACATCGAAGGTGTCATCGCCGAAGCGGAGGTCGTACACCGAGCCAACCTCAAACGTTGCGTTGAACACGTTCCGTTCGGCTGCGGTTGCCCGGGCCTTGTCGAGAATGTCGTCCACCGGCTCAATGCCAACGACCGCGGCCACTCGGGTTGCTAGATCACACGTGATGGTTGCCGGGCCGCAGCCTACGTCGAGCAGCGTCATGGTCTTGTCGAGATGGGGGAGGAGGTAGCCAGCGGAGTTTTCGGCGGTGCGCCACGTGTGCGACTTCAGAACGCTCGAATGGTGGCCGTGGGTGTAGGTGTCGTTGTTGCTCACAAGACGATAACTCCGACCATCACGATGAGCAGTAGCAATCCAATGAGCCGCGCCTTGTTGGAGATCCGCGAGGGTCGAAGCTCGTCGGGCGCTTCCGCATCGAGCGCGAACGAACGGTTCACGATGGCGCGAACTTCCTCGGCGTCGGAGGCATGCACGAGTAGGCGACTCGGAATGGCTTGGGTTCCGACGCCGCCAGATGATTCGTCATGGACAAGCTCGGCCCGATGTCCCTCTGCCAGCACGGCCTCGGCGAGGACCTCGGACTCGAAGCGGTTGGTAGACAACATGATTTCTACGAGCTGTGCCATGGATGAACTGTACTTGTGAGTTCGCGTGCCCAAACCAGGGACCGCCCCCTTGTTGGGTCTTGAGATTGCGCCCGAACGGGGAGAGCAGTCCTTGCCAATGGGTTCGATCTACGATCGGGTGATGGGCACCTCAACAATGGACACAATGGCGTTCGGGCGAACCGGGCACATGAGCAGCAGAATCATCTTCGGCGCCGCGGCCTTGTTTCGACAGAGCTGGGGACAGGAGTGGGCCGAGACGTTGGCTGACACGGTGGTTGCTCGAGGGGTCAATCACTTCGACACGGCCGCGTCCTATGGCGATAGCGAGGACATGCTCAAGCCCTGGCTGGCGTCGAACCGGTCGAAGGTCTTTCTTGCGACAAAGACGGGCGAGCGTGACGGTGATGCTGCACGAGCCGAACTTGAGCGTTCGCTCGTTCGGATGGGCGCCGATTCGGTCGACCTCATCCAGCTGCACAACCTCGTGGAGGACGACGAGTGGGAACAGGCCCACGCCGCCGGCGGAGTGCTCGAAGCCATGATCGCTGCTCGGGAAGAGGGGCTCGTCAACTTCATCGGAGTGACCGGGCATGGCCTGCGCATTGCCGGTATGCACCAGCGAAGTCTCAACGCATTCGACTACGACTCGGTGCTGCTCCCGTGGAACACGACCCTTGCTCGCAACGACGGGTACCGGCACGAGTTCGAATCGTTGCTGGCGATGTGCGCTGAACGCAACGTCGCTGTCCAAACAATCAAGTCGATTGCCCGCCGCCGCTGGGTCGATGATGGGGATGCACGCGATCGTCGTAGCTGGTACGAACCGCTTGCCGAGCCCGATGCAATCGAGCGAGCGATGCGGTCCGTGCTCGCAAACCCGCAAGTGTTTCTCAACACGTCGAGCGATGCTCGCTTGATGGACGAGATGCTGGGAGCAGCCGAACGGATCTTCGCCGACGCTGGAGAGGGCGAGGTCGCGGCGCCCGACCCAGCCGCGATCGAAGCTGACATTGCTGCTCACGAAATGACGCCGCTGTTCGACGGTGCCGAGCTCGAACTGATCTAGTTGCCGATCAGAGCTGCATCCAGGCGTTGGCCGTGAGCTCGAGGCTGGAGAGCCGCTGCTCGACATCGGCCACGGGAACCGTGATCATGAGCTCGGTGGCGCCCATTTCTACGGCAAGCTTGTCGAGCCGCTCGACCACCTCGTCGGGTGTGCCATAGAACGCGTTGGTGCCCGCGTATTCGAGCGCTTGGGCGTAGTCGGGATGAGCAATTGCGTCGTCAGCTTCGAGCACGCCGTACATTCGGCCGGTACGCAGGCCGTTCTTGAACAGCCGGTGGGTAGCCATCAAGTGGTCGGCCTCGACCGAGGTCTCGGCGGCAACTGTCACGGCGGTGACGATGAGGTGTGGTTCGTCGAGCACCGGCGAAGGTGTGAAGTGCTCGCGGTAGATGTCGGCCGCTTCGCTTGTTCCGCCCATGCCGAAGTGGTGGGCAAAACCGAACGGTACGCCGAGCAAACCAGCGAGCTGGGCGGAGTAGCCGCTCGACCCGAGCAGCGCCACCGTGGGGCGCGACTGGGCGTTTGGGGTTGCTTTGACTTGGGTGAACATGCCGTCATCAGAGCGCACGTCGCCCAACAGGCCCATCACGTCGATGACATGCTGTGGAAACTGGTCGACGTCGATCGGGTTGGTGCCCCGTCTCAACGCGAGCATGGTGTTTCGATCGGTGCCAGGTGCGCGGCCTAGCCCTAGGTCGATGCGGCCGGGGTGGAGCGCTTCGAGCATCGCGAACTGTTCGGCCACTACAAACGGCGCGTGGTTCGGAAGCATCACGCCACCCGATCCGACACTGATGCGTTCGGTCGACGCTGCGAGGTGCGCGATGAGTACGGGTGGCGAACAGCTCGCCACCGCTCCCATGTTGTGGTGCTCGGCAACCCAGAAGCGCGTGAACCCGAGAGCGTCAGCGCGTTGCGCGAGCCGGGTGGTGGCGTCGAGCGCCGACGAACTCGTGGCCCCGTCTACGACGAGCGAAACATCGAGAACCGAAAGCGGTAGGCGCGCCATGGCTGCAGGTTACTGATAGCAGCCAACAAATTTGAACCGGTAGGTACCGGAGGCGGACCTAGCGGTTCAAATTTGTGCGATTGCCGGCCGGCGGGGCCGAGTAATTCTCGGCGTCAATCACTCCTACACTTGCGGCAATGACGAAGTGTCGCATGTCCATGTTTGTGCTGCTCGTCAGCCTTGTTCTGAGCGCATGCGGCGGAGCTGACGAAGCGCCCACTGTGGCGCCTAGCCCCGATGTTGCCAGCGGCGTCGACGATGACAACGATGTCGAAGATCTGGTGTCTGACGCTGCCGAGGTTGCACCCACCACGAGCTCGACCACGACGACATCGACAACTACATCAACCTCGTCGACCACGACGACCACGTTGCCAATGACCGGCGCCGAAGCGAACCAGGCTCTTGGTCGAGGAATCAACTTCGGCAATTCCTTGGAAGCTCCACGAGAGGGCGATTGGGGTGCTGGCCTCGACGAGGAGTACTTCCGCATCATCGCCGACGCCGGGTTTGATCACGTACGACTGCCGGTGAGCTGGGCTGCTTATGCCGATACTGAGGCGCCGTACACGATCCCCGATGGTGTCGACCCCAACATCACGGGTCAGCCATACACGAACATTTGGGAGCGGGTGGATTGGGCGATCGACCAGGCCGAGGCGAACGACCTCATGATCATCGTCAACATGCATCACTACGACGAAGCGCACCTCGACCCGCTCGGGCATCGAGATCGCATCATTGGCATGTGGGAGCAGATCGCTCCTCGCTATGCCGATGCTGGCGACCATGTGGTGTTCGAGCTGTTCAACGAGCCGAACGAAGTCTTCACCGACCAGCCCGACCTGTGGAACGACCTGCTGATGGACCTCATGACGGTGGTTCGCGAGACCAACCCAACGCGGCCGGTGCTCATCGGCCCGGTCGGTTTCAATGGCATCGATTTCCTCGACGACATGGTGCTGCCCGACGACGACTATCTCATCGCCACCGTGCATTTGTACGAGCCGCACAACTTCACCCACCAAGGCGCCACCTGGGTCGACCCCGTCCCAGCTGTTGGCGTGCCGTGGTCGCCCGATGGGTTTGGGTTGCCCGAGGGCATCTACGACCGGTCGTGGGATAGTCGCGTGATCACCGAGGACGGCAAGATCCGTATCGACTTTGGGCGGCAATGGGCTGGCTTCAGCGTTGACTTCCTGGAGGGCGTTGATCCGGCCGAGATCCGGTTTGCTGCTAGCGGCGATGGCAGTTTGCGGGTCGGGTGTCGTGTCCCCGGCAGTGACGAACTCGATGAAGCTCGGCTCACGACGACGGCAACTACCCAAGAGTTCACCGTCGATTTGTCGAACTGCCCCGACGAGGCCACCGGCGTCAGCCTGATGAACTCACATCCGTCCTCGGACCCGTTGTTCATCAGCGACTTTGTGGTGTGTTCGAGCCGAGGCTGCGAAGACATCGTGACCTCAGCCGATGCGTCGTTGCGACGGTGGGTCGAGCGGGCGAGCGAGTGGAGTGCCGACACAGGCGTACCCGTACATATTGGTGAGTTTGGCGCGTTCTCCGCGGAGGGACGAGTGCCAATGGCCGACCGTGCGGCATGGACACGCACGGTGGTCGACGAGGCAAATACGCAAGGACTTTCGTTTGCGTATTGGGAGTTTCACGCGGGCTACGCCGCATATGACCTCGACGCCGACGCGTGGAACGATCCGTTGCTTGACGCACTGCTCGGATAACAACTCTAAGAGAAGTAGCGCCCACCGCTGCACGGGACGATTGGGCGCCCTATGCTCACCGTGTGCGGGCGTCGGGACTATGGGCATTTCTAGGAGCGTTGCTGCTTTTTGGACTCCTCGTTTCGGCCAGGCTTGTTGGTCTCGGAGTGGCCGATATGCCGCAAGTCTTTGCGGCAAAGTCCATCGCTGAGAGCGACGACGCCGGGACTACTGACGGAGCCGGAAAGCGGGCGTCGGTTGCGATGGCAACCGTCCCGGAAATGAACGCCGCGGCTGCAACGAACCAAGCGCTGGGCCGTGGGATCAACTTTGGAAATTCGCTCGAGGCGCCGCGTGAGGGCGATTGGGGTGCCGGGCTCGACGAGTCGTATTTCCGGATCGTTGCCGAGGCCGGGTTTGATCACATTCGACTGCCAATTAGCTGGGCCGACTACGCCGACCTTGAGGCGCCGTACACCATTCCCGATGGGGTCGACCCAAACATTGTCGGTCAGCCGTACGACAACATTTGGGAGCGGGTCGACTGGGCGATCGATCAGGCCGAGGCGAACGACCTGATGATTATCGTCAACATGCACCATTACGAGGAGGCCCAGGAAGACCCGCTCGCCCACTGGGACCGCATCCTCGGCATGTGGGAGCAGATCGCTCCTCGCTATGCCGACGCTGGCGACCATGTGGTGTTCGAGCTGTTCAACGAGCCGTACCTTGCGTTCATGGACGAACCCCAGCTGTGGAACGACCTGCTCGCCGACATTCTCAAAATCGTGCGTGAAAGCAACCCCACACGTCCGGTGTTGATCGGCCCCGCCGGCTTCAACCGCATCGACTTCCTCGAGCATCTCGTTTTGCCCGACGACGACTACATCATCGCAACCGTGCACTTGTACGAACCGCTGAACTTCACCCACCAGGGCGCCGACTGGCTCGATGACATTCCGACCTTGGGTGTGCCGTGGGAGCCCGACTTCTTCGGTTGGGAGGAAGGGCTGTACGACCGCTCGTGGGACAGCCGCGTTATTACCGAAGACGGGAAGCTCCGCGTCGATTTCGCTCGGCAGTGGGCTGGGTTCAGTGTGGACTTCGTCGAACCTGTTGACCCGACCGAGGTTCGTTTCACCGCTGAGGGCGAGGGCAGTCTAAGAGTCGGCTGTCGCGTCGAGGACGTCGACGAACTCGACCAAGCTCGCATCGAAACCACCGACGAGCCGCAGGATTTTGTGATCGACCTGACGCTGTGTTCCCCAGCAGCCAGCGGAGTCGCGGTGATGAACCAGATCGCGTCGCCGAACCCGATCCGCTTCTCGTCGTTCGAGTTCTGCTCGGAAGCCAGGGGATGCCAGAACATCGTCACGTCAGCTGATCTGTCGCTGCGTCGGTGGGTGCGGCGAGCGAGCGACTGGAGTCAGACGATGGGAGTGCCGGTGCACATAGGCGAGTTTGGCGCCTACGGAGCCGACGGACAGGTTCCCATGGCCGACCGTGCCGCGTGGACCGAGACCGTGGTCGACGAGGCGACGCAACATGGGCTGTCGTTTGCGTATTGGGAGTTTCATGCTGGGTACGCGGCCTATGACATCGAGAAGCAGGAATGGAACACCCCACTACTCGACGCCCTCCTCGGCTGAGGTATCGACTCAGCCCTAGCGGGCTTCCGCCGTTCGCTGCGCTCTCTAACCGAGTTTCATCTCTCCGAGCTGAAACATCGCGTGGTCCAAGCGCTTGAGGAGAGCGAAGCTCGCGTAGCGAACTTGGAAGCTTCCGCGGATCTCGGCGGAAGTCCGAGCGAAACAGGAAGCTCGCGTAGCGACCACGTAGGTGTTCGCGGATCTCGACCGGGAGTGTCGAGAAGAAAGCTGCTTAACTTTCGGGATGAAAGCAGCTGTGTGTCGTGAGTTTGGAAAGCCTCTTGTTCTCGAGGAGGTTTCGCTCGGAGACGTCGGGCCAACCGACGTTCAGGTCGATGTAGCGGCATGCGCGGTGTGCCACAGTGACATCCATTATGCCGAGGGCGCGTGGGGCGGCTACTTACCAGCGGTCTACGGCCACGAAGCTGCTGGTGTAATTACCGAAATCGGCGCAGATGTGAAGGACGTTGCTGTGGGTGACCACGTGGTGGTCACGCTCATCCGCTCGTGTGGCGAGTGCAGCCAGTGCGAGCGCGGCAACCATGTGTTTTGTGAGTCGAAATTCACCGCCGACGACAACAGCCGGCTCAGTAGCGGCGAGGGTGAGGACGTTCTCGCCGCAATGTTGTGCGGGGCCTTCGCCGAAGAAGTGGTCGTTGACCAAAGCCAGGTCGTCGCCGTTCCGAAGGACCTCGACTGGACGGTTGCGTCGTTGTTGGCGTGCGGCGTCATCACCGGCGTCGGTGCGGTCACGAACACGTCGAGCATCGACGACACGTCAACCGTGGTGGTTGTCGGTGCAGGTGGTGTAGGTCTCAACGCCATCCAGGGTGCTGCGATTGTTGGCGCTCCGGTCATCATTGCTGTCGACCTCGCGGAGGAGAAGCTCGACATCGCCCGAAACTTCGGCGCTACCCATGTGGCGACCCCCGAGAACGCTCGCGACATGATCCGCGAAGCGACAGGCCGTAAGGGCGTTAGCCACGCCATCGTGTCGGTTGGCTCGTCCAAAGCCATCAGTGCGGCCTTGCGCTACATCGAGATGGGCGGCGAGCTCGTGATCGTGGGCATGCCTGCCAGCAACCAGGAGATCGAGATCGACCCGTCGATCATTGCCGCCGCCGGGCATCGCATCATCGGCTCGAAGATGGGCACCAGCCAGATCCGTCGTGACATCCCGCAGCTCATCGAGTGGTACCGAGATGGCAAGCTCAAGCTCGACGAGCTGGTTAGCGGCACCTATGGGCTTGACGACATCAACGCAGCCATCGACAACGTGGCCAATGGTGCAACCATCCGCAACGTTGTGCTGATGGACTAGTTGCAACCGAACAGGAGAGACACGTGCGCTTCACCGATGTAGAGACCTTCGTCGTCGCGAACCCCGGCAAGGGGTACGGCGGCAGGTACTTCGTGTTCGTCAAGTTGTCGACCGACACCGGTGCCACCGGATGGGGCGAGGTGTACTCACCGCCGTTTGATGCTGCAACCGTCGAAGCCGTGGTCGCCGACGTGTTCGAACGCTCGGTCAAGGGCACCGATCCGTTCCGCATCGAAGAGCGCACCCGGTTGCTTTACTCGCTGGCGTTCACTGGCCGTCCAGACGTCACCATCGGCGGAATCATCAGCGCGTTCGACATGGCGTCGTGGGACATCGTTGGCAAGGAGACCAACCGCAATGTCACCGACCTCATCGGTGGCCTGGTCCGTGATCGAGTTCGGTCGTACACCTACCTGTATCCAGCCAATGACGACCCGACCGAAGACGTGTACGTCGACGCAACGCTGGCGGCCGAGACCGCGGTGAAGTACGTCGAGAAGGGGCATACCGCAATCAAGTTCGACCCGGCTGGGCCGTACCGCGCAGTTGGGCCGCGGCAGCCCTCGATGAACGAGCTCACCCGATCGGCCGCCTTCGTCAACGAGATTCGGGCAGCCGTCGGTAACACCGCCGACTTGTTGTTTGGCACCCATGGCCAGTTCACCGTGTCGGGCGCGATCCGGCTTGGTCAGTTGCTCGAACCAGCAACACCACTGTGGTTTGAAGAGCCATGTCCACCCGACATCCCCGAAGCAACGGCTGAAGTGGCTCGACATTGCAGCGTGCCGATCGCGGCCGGCGAACGGCTCACCAGCATCCACGAATTCCAGCGGCTGCTCGTCAACGGTGTGGGAATCTTGCAACCGAACCTTGGCCGTGCCGGTGGCATCACCGCCGGCAAGAAGATCGCAGCGCTGGCCGAGGTTCACGGAGCCCAGGTTGCCCCACACCTGTATTCGGGGCCGATCGGCGGCGCGGCCAATATCGCGGTTGCCGCGACGATTCCCAACTTCCTCATCCTCGAAGGCATCCAAGAGTGGGGCGGCTTCCACGCTGACATCCTCACCAACCCCGTGCGCTGGGAGGACGGCTATGTCATTCCGTTCAGCGAACCGGGCCTGGGCACCGAGGTGAACGAAGAGGTCGCCCGAGCGAACCCGTGGGTCGCCGGCCAGACTCACCTCGCCATGACCGAAGACACCAACGACTGGCCCGGATGATCTCCCCCTCTCCAAAATTTGCGCGCCCAACGGCAGATAGTGCCGCTGAGCGCGCAAAATATGGAGAGATCACCCGATGAACGTGGTCGAGCTGCTCATCAATGTGATGGGGCCGGTCGTTGTCATGGTCGGGCTCGGGTGGTTTGCGGGAACGCGTATGGACTTCGACGTGGCCACACTGTCGCGGTTGGCGTTCTGGGTTCTCGGGCCGCTGTTCGTCCTCGATGTGTTCGCTGATGCCGAGCTCGATCAGTCGACCGTGGTCAAGCTGACAATCGGCGGCGCCGGTGCCATGGCGGTTGGCGCGGGTCTTGCATGGGCGGCGGCCAAGGCAATGAACGTGGCTCCGTCTCGCACAAAAGCCGCCGTCATGACCAGCTCATATGGGAACGTGGGCAACGCTGGGCTCGCTATCTGTGCCTTTGCGTTCGGTGAGGAAGCGATTCCTGCTGCTGCCGTGCTGATGATTGTGGTGAACAGCCTCGGCATCTTCATGGGGGTTGCCCTCGCCTCGGCGCAAACTGCGGGCTTCGCGTCAGCGGTGAAGCGGTCGTTGCTCACCCCAATGACCTTGGCGGCCATCGCGGCAATCATCATGAACGTTCTTGGGTGGAGCTTCCCACTCGTATTTGACCGGGCGATCTCGATAGCCGGCGGTGCCCTCATCCCGGTGATGCTTATAACGCTCGGGCTGCAGCTTGCGGGCAACCTTCGACCAGAGCTCAGCGCCGACTCGGGCATCGTCGTGGGCACCAAGTTGGCCGTCGTCCCGTTGGCCGCAGCGCTGTTTGGCTGGTTGCTCGGTCTCGAAGGGGATGCCCTGGGCGTGCTGATTATTCAGAGCTGCATGCCGCCCGCCGTGTTCACGGCAGTGGTAGCACTCGAGTTTGATCTCGAACCAGAGCGGGTGACCAAGACCGTGTTGGGCACAACGCTCATCGCGCTGTTTACGATCCCGGTGGCCCTGATCGCTGTCACATAGCTCCAAAGCCCACGTGGGCGTCGACGACGTTGTTGCCGGGGCCGCCGTTGGTTTGGGTTTCGCCGTTGCCGGGGGAGTGGGCTTCGCCGAGAAGTGCGGCGGTGCACGCTGCTGCTGACAGGCCAAGGGCATCGAGGTCGTAGCCACCCTCTAGGAACGCAATGCAGCGGCCGGGTTTGGCGGCTGCAACCAAGCGGTTGCAGATCGCCGAGTAGTCGCCCGAGGTGAGGCCGAGGTTGGTGAGTGGGTCGGCGCGGTGGCCATCGAATCCAGCGGAGATCAAGATCCAGTCGGCGTCGAACGCATCGAGGGCTGGTTCGAGCACTTGGTCGATGGCCCGCAGGTAGACATCGCCCGTGGCGCCCGACGGCATCGGGAAGTTGATCGTGTGGCCAACTCCGGCGCCCACGCCACGCTCGTCGAGTGCTCCGGTTCCCGGATACTGCGGATACTCGTGGAACGACACGAACAGAACGTCGTCGCGATCGTAGAACGCGTCCTGTGTGCCGTTTCCGTGGTGGGCGTCGATGTCGATGATCGCCACCTTGTCGCCACCATCGGTGAGTGCCTGGGCGGTGACCGCCACGTTGTTGAACAGGCAGAAGCCCATAGCGGCCGTAGGTGTTGCATGGTGCCCGGGTGGACGAACCAGACAGAATGCCGAGCCAGCTTCGCCTGCCTTGAGTGCGGCCACCGCGTCGAGGCCCGCCCCCGCTGCAAGCCGGGCCGCGGTGAACGAACCCGAGCTCATGTGGGTGTCGGGGTCGATGCGTACATGGTCTTGGTCGGCGTAGGCCGAAATGTGGTCGACGTGTTCAGCCGAGTGCACCCGCAGCAGCGATTCGGTTGGCGCGGGAGTTGGCTCGCGCCAGGTCAGCGCCTCGCCAAACCCCGCGGCGTTGATCCCCTCGACCGCGGCGGCGAACCTTGCCGGGCGTTCGGGGTGGCCCTCGGGTGGGCGATGGTCGGCTACTCGTTCGTCAGCAATCACCAGAATCGACATGGCTTGAGTATGTCATTTGAAGCGCGAGCCGCGAAGATCGGGTCATGAAGGCAGGCATCGCACACTTCCCAACCTCCTATTCGATTCCACCGAGCGAACTGGGCCCGGCGCTCGAGGAGCGTGGTTTCGAATCGATCTGGGTGGCCGAGCACAGCCACATCCCATCGAGTCGCAAGACTCCTGCTCCGTCCGGTGGCGACCTCGCGCAGCGCTACTACGACACGCTCGATCCGTTCGTGTTTCTCACGTCGCTGGCGGGCCACACCCAGAACTTGCTGCTTGGCACGGGTATCTGCCTGGTCGTCCAGCGCGACCCAATCCACACCGCAAAGAGCGCAGCCAGCCTCGATGTGCTTAGCGGCGGACGGTTCCACTTCGGTGTTGGCGCCGGGTGGAATGAGGACGAGATGAACGACCACGGCACCCAGCTCCACGGGCGCTTCAAGCTGATGCGCGAGCGTGTGGCTGCGATCAAGGCGATGTGGACCGAGGACGAGCCGGCGTTTGCTGGTGACCTGGTCAACCTGCCTCCGATGTCGATCAACCCCAAGCCGCTTCAGAACCCGCACCCTCCAATCCATGTGGGCGGCTCGTTCCCTGGCGGCGCACGACGCGCAATCGAGTGGGGGAACGGTTGGATTCCGATACCGGGCCGCGGCGAAGGCACCATTGCCGAGCAAGTGACCGCGATGCGCCAGATGGCCGCCGATGCCGGCCGCGACCCCGACGAGATCGAGGTGTCTATCTACTTTGCGCCAGCCGATGTGGCGAAGCTGACCGAGTTCGCCGAAGCTGGCGTGCATCGAGTTGCCTTCGACCTGCCTTCAGTGGCTGGATCCGAAGCGCTCGACGCCCTCGACAATGCCGTAGCAGCCATGGAAGCAGCTGGGCTCAACTAACTGACATCCGGGGTCTGACCCCAGATGTCAGCCAACCAACTAAGGAACTTCACATGACTGACCGCATTCAGGACCTCTTCTCCCTCGCCGGAAAGACCGCGATCGTCACGGGAGGCTCTCGAGGTATCGGCGAGATGATCGCCGAGGGGTTCTTGGATGCTGGCGCAGCCAAGGTCATCGTCACCGCACGCAAGGCCGAGGCGTTGGAATCCACGGCTAACCGCCTAAATGAAAAGGCCGCCGAGGGTCAGACCGTCGTAGCCATCCCCGGTGATCTCGGCACGCCCGAAGGCATCACCGCCTTTGCCGATGCGGTGAAGGCCGACAACGACGCCATCGACATCCTGGTCAACAACGCCGGTGCTGCATGGGGTGCGCCTTTCGGCGAATACCCCGTCGACGGCTGGGACAAGGTGATGAACGTCAACGTGCGCAGCATCTACTTCCTGACCGAAGCGTTGGCCGACCATCTTCGTGGCGCCGGAACCGAAGACGACCCGGCCCGAGTGATCAACGTTGGTTCGGTAGACGGACTGCGAGCGTGCGATATCGAGCACTACGCCTACTCCACCTCGAAGGCAGCGGTTCATCACCTGACCCGTCAGCTAGCGAAGCGGCTCAAGCACGAGAACGTTCGAGTCAATGCAATCGCACCCGGCCCGTTCGAGTCGAACATGATGGCGTTCGCTCTTCGTGACGAAGAGGCAAGGGCCGCCGTCGCTGCCGACGTGCCCGTTGGGCGCATTGGTAACCCCGACGACATGGCTGGCCTCACTATCTTCCTCGCATCCAAGGCCGGTGCGTACCTCACCGGTGTAGTCATCCCGGTTGGCGGCGGTATCGCAACGGCGTAGCTATGACAGACTGAGCCAATGTTTGAGCCAATCACGTTCGATGAGTACGAGGCGGCGTACAAGCGCTTTATTGCCTGTATGCGTGATTCGGGAGTGGGTCACACCGACCACGGCCTGGTTGACCTGACGTTCTCGTACACCACCGAGGCCGACGACGAATTCGAAGCTGCGCACCCCGGCACGATCAAGTCCGACGCGTGCTATGAACGCGAGTTCCGAGACGCTGACGAACGCTGGCAGTTCACGGTCGATTCGCTGCGAGACCGGGTGGCGTTCGAACGAGCGTTGGTCTGCCTTCGAGTTCGTGGCGTAGCTGATCTGCCAGAGGCGCTCGTCGCAGCCAGCGACACATACGGCTTGCTCGAATACGGCGTATCCCAAGTCGGGTCGGACGTGTGGGACGATTTCATGGCCGGGAAGTGCCCGTAGGCATGGTGCTAAGTCCAACGTTCTAGGCTCTAGTGGTATGACGATCAGCCTGCCTGTCGAATCAGAATCGGTGCGATGTGTCGACTTCGCGCAGTCGATTCAGCTCGATCCCGGTGGTACCGCGTTAGCTCCTGACGTTGTGGTGCTCGTCGAAGTCGACGAGCCATGGCCCAAGCCGGTTGGGAAGCACGAGTCGCTGGTCGAACTTGTTCGAGCGGCCCAGGAGTGGCCCGAACAGATTCGCCTCCTAGCTGCTGTGCCCATGAACGACGAGCCGCGTCGGGTCATCGCCTTTCGACCAACGACGGGCGGCGCGTCACGGTCTGAGCGGGTGTTGTGCGCTGACCCCGTGGGTGCGTTGCAAGAGGTGCTATCTGACGACGCCCCAACCGTCCTGCAGAACGCCGATGGCATTCGCACGATGCTCATCTGCACCCAGGGCTCACACGACGTGTGCTGCGGTGAGGACGGCGAGGCGTATGCCCAATGGGTCGACGAACACCACGACCTCGAGGTATTTCGGGTGAGCCATACGGGCGGCCACCGCTTTGCTCCTACCGCCATGACCTTGCCCGACGGACGCATGTGGGCATACCTCGATGATGCGACCACCAACGCACTCGTCGCCCGCGACGACATGCAGTGGGTCGTTGGCCAATGTCGGGGATGGTGGGGCGCACCGACCGGCCCGGCGCAGGTGGCCGAACGGGCGGTGTTTGCCGAGCTTGGCTATGCCGCCGACCTGCTCGAACGGTCGGTCGTTGTTGGCGACGCCGACCACGACGGGCAGTACCCTGTTGCGGTTTCTGCAGGCGAGGACATCTACGACGTGCTGGTCACCATTGGTCGCGAAGTCCCGACGATTGCCTGTAGTGCTCCGGGCGGGCTGCCAGCCAAGCCGGGCCGCGAGTGGACGGTAGTGTCGGGTCCAACCCGACGATGAGGCGCCGGCTCTTCTCAGCGTTGCTTGTAGTGGCTCTGACTGCAGCGGCGTGTTCGGGCAGCGATAGCGAAGAACCGGCCGCACCGAGTGGTTCCGCTGTTGAGTCCGCCTCTGCCCAAGATGTCCCATCGGGCGAAGAACCTGAAGTGGCTACGACATCGGCAGCGGCCGACGAACCGGTGGTTACTGTCGACGAGCCTGCCGTCCGTGTACCCGCCAATGAGGGGCAGATCGAAGCGACAAACTGGCTGGCCCGAACCTCTATGGACTCGGGTTCGGTCGAGCTCGTCTGGTCGCCCGTCGATGGCGCCAAGACCTACCGGCTCTATCGCCTGCCAACAGCCGAGGCCGACTACGACGCCATCGCTACTGGTGACTTTGGCAACGCAGAGGAGATTTACGACGGAAGCGAGTACGGGTACATCGACCGAGATGTCGAGGCCGGAACGTTTCTCACCTACCTGATCGTCGCCGAACTCGACGAAGGAAACACCGAGGCTCGCTGGACCGAAGCCCTGACGGTTGACGACGTCACGCCGCCAACAGCGGTTGGCAACCTCACCGCCGAGCGGACAGGTGACGGCGTGCTGCTGACGTGGGAACCGTCGTCTGACGATGTCGAATTCGCGGCCTACAACGTGTCGCTGCTCGGCGAGGATGGGACCTTGGAGTACCTCGGTGGCGGTGCTGATGTTGGCCAAACGTCGTTCCTCGACGACGACCCGATTGATGGGCTGAACCGCTACGTAGTCACGGCGGTCGACTTCCACAACAACATGTCAGCACCGGCGCAGGTAGAGATCGAGGCCTGACCTACGATGACGCAATGAACAGACGTCGGATCGCGGTGGCCCCTACCTCACGGCCGGAGATGTTTGACGCCATGATGCAGGCGGTGATCGATGCAGGTGGCGAGCCGGCGCCAATCGCCGAAGCCGTCGGCCTGATGTGGGCTGACCCCGCGGCGGCAGCCGAGTTCCCCGGTGTGGTCGAGGCTGCCCCGCAGCTCGAGTGGATCCAGTTGCCCTACGCCGGTATCGAGAACTTCGCCGACCAGCTCGACCCATCGAAAATCTGGACCTGCGGCAAAGGCGTCTACGCCGAGCCCGTCGCCGAGCACATCATTGCGCTCACCCTGGCGGGGTTTCGCCACTTGCACACGTCGATTCCGGCGACGTCGTGGCCAAAGCAGCAGGGCAGAAACCTGCTGGGCGCGAACGTCACCGTCATCGGCGCCGGTGGTATCACCGAGTCGCTCATCAGGTTGCTCGAACCTTGGAACACCTCGATCACGGTTGTGCGTAGGTCGCCCGGTTCGCTCGATGGAGCGGACCGAACCGTCTCGATGGAGGGTGTCGCCGGGGCCGTGGCAACCGCCGACGTCGTCGTGCTGGCCGCCGCGCTCACCGACGAAACCCGCGGTCTCGTCAACGCCGACTTCTTACACGCCATGAACGATGACGCCTGGCTCGTCAACGTTGCCCGTGGCGGGTTGGTCGTTACCGATGACCTGGTCGATGCACTGACCGGAGGAACGATTGCGGGGGCTGCGCTCGATGTCACCGACCCCGAGCCATTGCCAGACGGGCACCCACTGTGGGAGCTCGAAAACTGCATCATCACACCCCACGTCGGCAACACCCCAGAGATGGGCCTGCCTCTCATTGCCGAACGAGTGAAGCAAAACGTCGAGCTTTGGATCGCCGAGGAAGAACTCATCGGGCTCGTCAACGTGGAAGCGGGTTACTAACACATGGGTGACTATCACCAATTTGGGCCGATCACGACGCTCCACAAGCTGTCGGCGCGTCCCGTCGAGAGCCTGGAGGCCGACCTGGTCAACTGGTCTCAGACCCGACCGATGGCGCTGGTTATCCCGGCGTTGTACAGCGAGCTAAAGGGCGAGGCGCTGGCGAACATCGTTGATGAACTCTCGGAGGTTCCGTACCTCAGCGAGGTCATCATCGGCATCGATCGTGCCGACGAAGACCAATTCAACCACGCGAAGGAATTCTTCAGCCGCCTTCCGCAGCGGCATCGGCTGTTGTGGAACGACGGGCCGCGCATGCGAGAGCTCGACGAGGAATTTGATGCGCTTGGCATTGCCCCGAACCAGCCGGGCAAGGGCCGCAACGTCTGGTACTGCATGGGGTATTACCTGGCCTCGGGCCGAGCTCAGGCGGTGGCGCTTCATGACGCTGACGTGCTCACCTACAAGCGCGAGATGTTGGCTCGGCTGCTGTATCCGGTTGCTCACCCCACGTTTGGCTACGCGTTCTCGAAGGGCTATTACTTCAGGTCCGACGGCGAGAAGCTGAATGGTCGTGTTACCAGGTTGATGGTGGCGCCGTTGCTGCAGGCCCTTCGAACGACGCTCGATCAAAGCGACGAGTACCTCGAGTTTTTGCAGAGCTTTCGCTATCCGCTTGCGGGTGAGTTCGCAATGCACACAAACGTGGTGCGTAACATGCGCTTCCCCAGCGACTGGGGTCTCGAGATCGGGGTGCTCAGCGAGCTGTATCGCCGTTATACGCCGCAGCGAATCTGCCAGGTCGACATTGCCGGGGCTTACGACCACAAACACCAGAAGGTGTCACACGAGGACAAGAACACCGGGCTCCACAAGATGTCGATCGACATCGCGAAGGCCTTGTTCCGCAAGCTCGCCATCGACGGCGAGATCCTCACCCCCGAGACGTTCCGCACGATCAAAGCCAGCTACTACCGCACGGCTCTCGATCACGTCGACCGTTATCACAACGACTCGGTCATTAACGGTTTCGAGAGTTACCGCCACGAAGAAGAGACGATGGTCGAGCTGTTCGCTCAGTCGATCATGGACGCCGGCGATCAGTTCCTCAACAACCCGATGGAAACGCCGTTTATTGCTAGCTGGGCTCGGGTGATGAGCGCCATGCCAAACGTCTTCGACCGAATCAAAGAGGCAGTAGAAGCCGACAACGCCGTTCCTCGTCAGGCCTGAGAGCCACTGCTCGTATCGTTATTGCGATGGAAGCACTAGCCGAGGTTGTTTCGAACGCGGTTCGCGATGGGCTGCCCGGCGTTGGCCTGCGTGTTGTCCGTGCAGGACAGCGCTTTGAGGTCGTTGCCGGTGTGGCCGACGAGGCTGGCACGCCGCTAACGGCTGACTCGGTTGGGCGCTACTACTCCTCGGCCAAAGTCGTCACCAGCGTGGTCGTGATGCAGCTCGTCGAAGAGGGACTGCTCGACCTCGGTACCTCGCTCGCTGAGCTGCTTCCTGAGTGGTCGAACGTCGACAATTCACCGACGGTGTTCCAGTTGCTCACCCACACCGCTGGATTGACCTACGGCGATGCCTCTGCAACGTCTGGTTCGGTCGAGGCCTCGTACGTTGCTGTGGGCATCAACCACGAGGGTGAAATGTCACTCGAAACGTTCAGCACGAAGGTCGCGGCGCAGGCGCCGTGTTTCTCCCCCGGGGCGCAGTGGCGATACAGCATTGCCCACGACATGCTCGGCCGAGTGATCGAGGTTGCCGCAGGTCGGTCCCTCGACGAGCTCGCAGCAGCCCGGATCTTCGAACCCCTCGGGATGGGTCGAACCTCGTTTCGGGCCGGTGACCTTGTTGCTTTGCTCGGCACATGTTGGAACCATCAGCCAGGCAGTGACCCGCAGGTTGTGCTCGCCGACAAGGCAGGTGCGCGATCGGACTTCATGAACCCGCGCCGAATGCTGTCGGGCGGGGGAGGATTGCTCTCGACCCTTGAGGACTTCACCCGTCTTTGCGAGGCGCTATTGCGTGGGGGCGATGGAATCGTCACCCCGGAGTCGGTCGATGCGATCTTGTCCGACCAGTTGCCACCGCAGCTCGACGGCCCAGACCCAGGAATCGGGTTTGGTTTTGGTGGTCTTGTCACCCGAGTAGGTGCGAGCCCATGGCCGCAGGGTGTCTTCAGCTGGGGCGGTTATGCCGGAACCCAGTTCCTTATCGACCAGCCCAACGAACTCGTCGTGTGCCTACATATGCAGGTGCAGCACGATTTCACGATCTCGCTGTGGCACGAGCTAGTCGCCGCGCTCTATCAATAGTTAGCGGCCACGGCGTTGTAGATAGGCCTGGGCCGCCGCTTGACCCTCCGGGTCGTGGAGCCCGGCCATCAACGCTTCAGCATCGCGCCACGCGCCTGCGGTGCCAACCATCTTTGACGTCACCTCGTTCACGGCGGACTTCGTGGCTTGTGTTGCGAACATGGGCTTCGAGGCAACCTCGTTGGCGAGCTCGGTTACTGCTTGTTCGAGCTCGCCCTCCGGCACCACTCGATTGAGAAAGCCGCTGGCGAGGGCTTCTGCCGCGTCGAACGGGCGGCAGGTGATGACGAGTTCTTTGGTAAGCGCTGGCCCGATCTCACGTACCAGACGGTTGATCCCGCCCCAGGCCAACGGGATTCCGATGTCAACCTCGGGAATGGAGAACATGGTGGCGTCGGCTGCGATCCGCAAGTCACATGCAGCGGCCACCACAAGCCCGCCACCAACGCAATGCCCGTGAATTTGTGCGATGGCGATGGCTCGCATGGCCTCGAGCGCATCGGCCATCCGGCGGCCCGCATCTCCAGCGACGTGGGGTGGATAGTCGGCCATGCCGTCGGGCCCGAAGCTCGAAAGGTCGGCGCCGGCACAAAATGCCCGGCCCT
Organism: uncultured Acidimicrobiales bacterium; assembly: GCA_938038785.1. Classification (GTDB taxonomy): domain Bacteria; phylum Actinomycetota; class Acidimicrobiia; order Acidimicrobiales; family SHLQ01; genus SHLQ01. Next base: position 10,770 of record CALHTB010000055.1, on the reverse strand, counting down.
CGCCTCGTACCACCACGACTCGCAGCTCGGGATGAGAATCGAACCAGCGGGCTGCGATTTCCATGTCGAGCAGTGTTTGGGTGGACAGCGGGTTGAGCTTGTCGCCCTGGTTGAACACCAACGAGCCGTGGGTGCCGTCGGCCTCGACTCGAAACCCGGTGAAGTCTTTGGATGCCATGCCTAACCCTATTGGACGTTCCGATCTGGCTGCACTCTCGAACGGCCCATAGCCTGGGCCGAGGACAACACTTCGGGGGACACATGCGATTCGGATATCAGGCTGGGTACTGGAGCTCGGGTCCGCCCGAAGGTGCCCTCGATGCAATTCGGGAAGCCGACAAGCTTGGCTTTGAGCATGTGTGGACGGCCGAGGCGTACGGGTCTGATGCGTTGACGCCGCTTGCGTGGTGGGGTGCGCACACCGAGAACCTCAAGCTCGGAACCGCAATCATGCAGATGTCGGCGCGCACACCAGCGGCGACGGCGATGGCCGCGATGACGTTGGATCATCTCAGCGGCGGCAGGTTCATCTGCGGCATTGGGGCGTCGGGCCCGCAGGTTGTCGAGGGGTGGTACGGCCAGCCCTACCCGCGCCCGCTCGCGCGAACTCGTGAGTACGTCGAGATCATGCGGCGGATCTTCGCCCGGGAAGCACCGGTCGAGTTCTCGGGCAAGCAATATCAGCTGCCAATCGAAGGTGGTACGGGCCTTGGCAAGCCGCTGAAGTCCACCATCCATCCAATTCGAACCGACATTCCCGTCTACCTCGCTGCTGAGGGGCCAAAGAACGTCGCCTTGTCGGCTGAGATTTGTGATGGCTGGCTGCCGCTGTTCTTTGCACCCAAGGACAACCAGTTCTATAAAGACGCTTTGCAGTCGGGCATGGACGCCGGCGGCCGCAACAACTGGGATGACTTCGAGGTGGCCGCCACGGTCACGTTGATTCCCGGTGCCGACGTCGAAGCTTGCGCCGACAAGATCCGCCCGATGCTGGCGTTGTACATCGGCGGTATGGGGGCCAAGGGCCAAAACTTCCACTACGACGTGTTCGAACGCATGGGCTACGAGGCCGAATGCGAAACGATCCAGGAGCTCTACCTCGCCGGCAACAAGACCGAGGCCATCGCTGCGGTGCCGACGTCGATGTGTGAGGCCATCTCGCTCATCGGGCCTCCCGGCAAGATCAAGGACGAGCTGGCCATGTGGGACGAATCGGTCGTCAACACGATCATGGTCAGCGGTCCGGTTGAACTACTTCACTTCATCGCGAATGACCTGATGGGCTAACCCTCCGACCGTCCGGGGTCGTCGAGGTGATCGACGGTGTGGTTGACGATCCTGATTGTGCCTTGTCGGGTCTTGGATTTCTCGACAGCGGACGCAGCCGCCGTCTCGGGCGATCACGCGGTGGCTGCGGCCTCGGCTTACCTGCGTCGCTTTGTTGGAGATGCGACCATTCGGCCGTCTGACTTGCCGGTGATCTTGATGACGCCTCGGGCTTCGGCTGCGGTGACGAAGCTGTTGAAGTTGCGATAGCCGAGTGTCTTTTCGTTGAAGTCCTTGTCGCGTTTGCGAAGTGCAGTCTTGAGCCCGGTGAGCGGGATTGGGCCTTCCTCGCGTACAAGACGTGTCAGCGCCTCGTCGACTTCTGCTCCGCTCGCTCCGCTGAGTGCAACCTCGGGGTCGCCGCTTCCGGTGAGCTCGATCTGGCCCTTGCCAGCAAGGTCGGCCAGTAGCGCCCCGAAGTTTCGATAACCGAGCTCGGCTTCGGAGAAGGTGGGGTCTTTGCGAAGTAGCGCTCGCTTCAGGCTCGAACTACGCACGGTGCCTGTTGACGAGCTCAAGCCCGCAAGCGTGCTGGTGACAATGCCGATGTCTGTCTTGGCTGTTGGCCCGTCGTCATCGGCTTTTGACTTGCTCTTCTTCTTCGGCTCATCGTCGGATACGAGGTTGTCGTAGAACATGAACTCGTCGCATGCAGGGGGCAGCAGCTTCGATGTGCTCTGGCGCACCCCGACGCCGATGACCTGCCTGTCGAGCTCGCGAAGTTTTTGTACCAGGGGGCTGAGGTCGCTATCGCCGGTGCAGATCACAAAGGTGGTGATGTAGTCGCGGTCGAGGGCAAGCTCGATGGCATCGATCGCCATCTTGATGTCCGCCGCGTTCTTGCGGCTCCCGCCCATCTTCTGCGGGATGTCGACCAGCTCAACCTGATGGCGAGTGAGCATGCGCCGGTCGCTATCGAAGTACGACCAGTCGGCGTACGCCTTGCGATGGATAACGCGGCCGCGCTCGGCCAGCGCGTCTGCGACCGGGCCAAAGTTAAACGCCGACCCAAGGTTGTCCTTGGCCCCGATCGCAAGGTTCTCGTAGTCGAGAAAGACGGCAATTCGAGGTTCTTGGTCAGCTGTAGCCATGCCCAAGCCTTCCAGAGTGCGACGCGAAACGGTCAGACCCCGCTGCGCCTACGCCCAGTCGAGCGAATACGACAGGTCGTGGCCCGCCATTTCGGAGTACTCCTGGATCGACTTCTGGGCCAGCTTGAGGGTGACCGACGCAGGCAACAGGCCAGTTATGCGGCCGAACATCGTGCGAGCTTCACGAACCGGTGCACCATTGGCGGCGGGGAAGTCAACCTCGACGATTGCCTCTCGCTTGTTGGCCCGATCTAAGAACGCGGACAGTCGTTCGAACATCTGCATGAGTGGGTCGGCGCGTTGGGCTGACCAGTTGGCCGACGGCATGAAGTCGACGAAGTGCATCAGATGAAAGTTGAGGTTGATCCACAAGTCGTCGGCGCTGATCGTGAGCGGTTCGTTGTCGATCACCCGATGGAAGTGCAGTGCCTTCAGCGAGTCGAGCCGATGCATGTTTTGTTCGAGCTCGTCGAGGAAGTCGTTGTTATACAGCAACCGCAGCGTCGACGGAAACGCCTCCATCTGCACTGCTTCGAAATCGGTGAGCAGCTCCTTGAGCTTCGGGATCTTCGATGCCTCCATGGCAAAGGTGTTCGTTGCCGTGCCCAAGATCGAGTGCAGCAGCGCCACGTTCGGCGAATGTTGCGGGTAGTAGCGAGCGGCGTAGTCGTGGCAGAACACGAGGTGCTCTAAGAACGTACCGTCGGCGTGTTCCATGCTGAAGTCGCACTCGTCGACCATGAAATCGATGAGCCGCTGGTCGATCTTTGGCGCTGGCGATGCCTCCTCGCCAGCGGCGTAGGCGGCTTCAACTTCGTCAGCGGCATCTTGGTCCCACACGGGTTCTTTGGCCAGCTTCTCGTCCATGAACTTGCGGGGCAGGCCCTGCAGTGCGCCGAAGATGGTGCGGCCCATGTCGAAGTTGGCCATGCGCTCTACGGTGACTCGCCCGGCGTGGTCAAACGCGCCTCCGCCTGCGATTGCTGCCTTGCGTTGCAGGTTCAACGTGGCTTTCAGCTCGGCCTGGTTGGTGTTTGTGTTGGTCATGTACCCACCTCGGTTGCTCTGTATCTCAGGCTAGGCGCACCTCTCTGGCCAATGCCAAGAACGAATCGGGCTAGGTGTGGTGTGGGGCGAGGAGCCAGGCTGACTCGTACGGTCCGAGCTCGACTTTTTGTTCCCACACCGTGCCGGTGAGCAGGCACGTGGCCGGCCTGTCGGGGAAGATCGCCCTTGGCTCGTCGGTGAGGTTGCACAGCACCGTGACGGTGTTGTGCTGGTCGGGCGATGTCCGGTCGATCGCCAACAAGCCTCGACCCAAGTCGTGCAGCCGCTGCGAACCATCGGGGTGGAACGCACTGTGGCGGCGGCGAATCGCGGCTCTGGTCAACAGCCCGGTGTAGATCCGGCTCTGCCAGCTGTCGCCGCCAAACTCGGGAACGTTGGTGCGCTGCACTCGGCCGCGGTTGATCGACCTCCGAACACCGTCGGCTGCGACGGCATCGGTGTCGTTGGTCGTGGCCATCAGCGAGTTGATGTAGATGGCAGGCACTCCAGCGAGTGCGAGGACGATCGTGTGTAGCAACAGAATCCGGTCGACCATATGCGGGTCATCGGGCCCGCCGAACAGGTCGGGAAACGACACGTTCAGCTCGTAGGGAAGCGCCTCGCCGTTGCGGTCATAGGTACCGTGCATTCCGCCGCGGTCGTGCGTGAGCTCGACCAGGCCCGCAATCTCTTCGGACGACAAGAAACCCTCGGCCGGACGCACACCGATGCCGTCGTGGCTGGCCAGGAAGTTGAACAGCGTGGTGCCGGGCGGGGGAGGAGGCGCAGTGTTCATCCACTCGACGAGCCGGTCGGCGCGGCCGTTGAGCACACCATCGATGGCCAACGGCGGGAGGCTGAAGTTGTAGATGAGGTGGGCTTCATCGCTGTCACCGAAGTACGAGCGGTTCTCCCGGTCGGGCACGTTGGTCTCGGTGATTATCGACACTTCGGGCGCTCGCGCATCGAGCAAGGTATGGAGCAGCTTCACCATCTCGTGGGTCTCGGGAAGGTGGATGCTGGTGGTGCCAGGCACCTTCCAGATGTAGGCCACCGCGTCGAGACGCAGCAGGCGTGCGCCGTGCTGGATGTACAGGTCGATGATCGACAACATCTCGGCCACGAGATCGGTGTTCGACCAGTCGAGGTCGACCTGATCGGCGCTGAATGTAGTCCACACGAGCTTTGGTCCGGCCGCAGTCTCGAACTCGGTAAGCAACGGAAGTGATCGAGGACGTACGACGTCGGCGAGGTCCCACGACGGGTCGCCGGTCTTGATGAACGCGTTGCCCGGTGCCTCGTCAGCGATGAATTGCTGGAACCACTGCGACTCGGCCGAGCAGTGGTTCAGAACGAGGTCGAACATCAACGTGACATGCTCGCCGAGGGCATCCATGTCAGCCCACGTGCCGAGCTCGGGGTCGACCTGGGTGTAGTCGATTACCGAGAAGCCCCGGTCCGAGCTGTAGGGGTTGAACGGCAACACATGCACAACGCTGATGGCATCGGCCAACTCGGTCGACACCAGGTCGGCCAGGGCTTCAAGGGGCCGCTTGCCATCGTCGAGAATCGAGTCTCCGTAGGTGATGAGGGCAACGTCGCCTTCGTCCCAGCGATGCTTCGCATTCGGGAGATCGCCTTCAGGGTTGATACCAACTGCGGTGATAAAGCGATTGGCCACCGCGGCAGCGTCTACGGCGGGGCCCCAGATGGTTTCAACGTGAGCGACGACGCGCGCATGGAGTTCGTCGATTGACCGCATTGCCACAACACAAAGCGTAGGCAGCCCATACTGAAGATGTGCGTGATACGGGTTTGCCAATCGAGGAGGTCATCGACGACGTCCGTCGAGCAATGACCGGCCCGGGCGTGGGTGTTCTTACCGCCGAACCAGGCGCTGGCAAGACCACCGTGGTTCCGCTTCGGTTGCTCAACGAACCATGGAACGACGGCGTCATCTTGGTGCTCGAACCTCGACGGGTTGCCGCCCGGGCCGTGGCGCGTCGAATGGCCGAACTCATGGGTGAGTCGGTGGGTGACACGGTTGGCTGGCGAACCCGTGACGACACGAAGGTCAGCTCGAGCACCCGCATTGAAGTGATCACCGAGGGAATCTTGACCCGGCGAATTCAACGCGACCCAAACCTTCCCGGGGTTTCAGCGGTGCTGTTCGATGAGTTCCACGAGCGATCGATCCATGCCGACCTCGGGCTGGCGCTCACGCTCGAAGTCCGCGAGAGCATCCGGCCCGACCTACGCCTGCTGGTGATGTCGGCCACGATTGACGCCCAGGCCGTTGCGGCCCTGGTCGGAGAGGGCGGCGAACCCGCGCCGGTCATCGAGTGCGCCGGCCGAACCTTTCCGATCGATGTTCGATGGCGTCCGCGCAAGGGCCGAGACAAGCTCGAGGCTGCCGTGTGGAGCGCAGTTGCCGAAGCGCTCACCGAGCCAGGTGACGTGTTGGTGTTTCTTCCTGGCGTTGGCGAGATCAAGCGGTCGATCGGCGAGATCTCACGCCACACCGATGCCGCTGTTCTTCCGTTGTACGGCGCCTTGAAGTCCGACGAGCAGGACGCAGCGCTACGCACCATCCCCGGTCAGCGGCGCATCGTCGTCGCAACCGATGTGGCCGAAACGTCGCTGACGGTCGACGGTATCGGCACCGTCGTAGATGCTGGCCTCGCTCGCAAGCCCCGATACGACCCGGCGTCGGGACTGTCCAAGCTCGTCACCGTCAACCACTCAAAAGCGTCGGCCGACCAGCGCGCCGGTCGAGCTGGCCGCCTTGGTCCCGGAGTGGCGATTCGGCTCTGGTCGAAAATGGAACACGCCAGCCGGTCCGCACACGAGGCACCCGAAATCGAACAGATCGACTTGTCGGGCGTCGTGCTCGAAGCATTGGCCTGGGGGGTCAGCTCGCCCACCGATCTCCGCTTGCTCGACCAGCCGAGCTCGGCGGCCGTCGACGAAGCGTTCGAGATACTGGCGATGTTGGGCGCGGTCGACGACGAACGCCGCATTACTTCGGAGGGTCGGGCCATGCTTGCCCTGCCGCTGCATCCACGCCTCGCCGCGATGGTTGCTGCGGTCGGTGATGGCCCACTCGGCTGGCCGGCGGCGGTCTTGGCCTCACTGCTAGAGGAACGAGACGTCATTGGCGGTCGGCCTTCAGAACGCCCAGTTGACTTGTGGACCCGCGTCAAGCTGGTCGTCGAAGACGACTACCGCGTGCCCCGCACCGATGTGGCTGCATTGCGTCAAGTGCGCCGTCGAGCTCGCCAACTCATCCGTCGCATCGGCGGCCAAGAAGGCGTGATCTCCATCGATGACATTGGCCGATCGCTTTCTTTCGCGTACCCCGATCGCATCGGCCAGAAGCGCGCGGGCCAGGGCGGCCGGTTCCGACTGCGCAACGGCATGGGCGCTGAGGTGGACAAATCCGACCCGCTTGCTCACGACGACATGATCGTGGTTGCCGAGCTCTCCGGTGATCGCCGCAACACTCGAATTCGTCTCGCCGCGGGAATCGACGCACTCGACGTCGAGCTCGGGTTCATGGTCGACATGACCGAGCGTGAGTTCATCCACTGGAACGACGACCGAGACGACCTCACCCGACGGGTCGAGCGGCGGCTCGGAGCGCTCGACTTCGGTACACACAGCCAACCGGTTGAACCAGGCGCTGCGACGACCGAGGCGCTCATCGAACGGATCGTCGACACCAAGCTCGCTGTACTCCCATGGACCGACAAGGCCCGGGCCTTTCAACAACGCGCTGGGTTCGTAGCCGAGCATCGACCCGACCTCGTCGCCACAACTATCGATGACGACAGCCTCATCGCCAACGCGCACGAGCGGTTCAGTTCATGGCTTGATGGTGCACAGGGCCGCAAGGACATCGAAAAGCTCAACATGGTTGACCTGCTACGAACCGCATTGCCTTGGAACGAAGTCGAGGCTGTCGACCGGCTTGCACCAACGCACGTGACCTTCGCTCGAGGGCGACGAGCTGAGATCGATTACCTGGGCGAACAGCCCAAAGTCTCGGTGCGAGCCCAAGACGCCTACGGCACCAGCAAGACGCCAACCATTGTCGATGGGAAAGTGCCGATCACCGTCGAGCTGCTGTCGCCAGCGAACCGTCCGATCCAGCTCACCGCCGACCTCGGAGCGTTCTGGACAGGGAGTTGGTCCGAGGTTCGCAAAGACATGGCCGGCCGTTACCCCAAGCACGATTGGCCAGAGCATCCCGGAGGCAGTGTTTCTGGAGGCAGTGTTTAGGGACTTGGTTTTGCTAGACATGGGGGCATGCACGTCGTTGTTACTTTTGAATCGCGTACGGGAAACACAGCTACCGCGGCCAGCCATGTGGCAAAGCGCCTTGAACGCGCCGGGGTAGACGTTTCACTGTTCCCGGTCGACGAGCCCGACTACGGAGCGTTGGCCCAAGCAGATGCCGTAATCGTCGGCACCTGGTGCGGTGGGCTGTTCTTCTTTGGGCAGCACCCCGGTGGAGCTGGCAAGATCGCCGGAGAGCTCCCCGACCTGTGGGACAAGGCGACGTTCGCATTTGTCACCTACGCCCACAACCCGGGCAAGGCGGCCGACAAACTGGGCGAGGTTCTCGAGGCAATGGGCTCGGTGAACCTTGGGGTGGGCACGATCCACCGCAACAAGATCGACGAAGAAGCCGCGGCGTTCGTCGACACGGTGCTTAGCGAGTTCGCCTCGGCTTAACCGCCGGTCGTTTCGACGAACGTCATCTCGCCATCGGTAACTTCTAAAACTCGATACTGACGCCTCACCGGCAGCTCTACACCTCGACCAATGGCAAGCGTGCCGCTCAGACCTTCGACGGACGTTCCGCGAAGCGCGTCGGCGATACGACGAGACCCGACCGTCTGAGACCTGTCAGCTGCGACTGCGAGCACTGCGAGTGTGTCAGCAGCGACCACGTCGACCGCTTCGGCGTTTTCAAGTTCGTCGTAGAGCTCGATGACCGGCTCGGACGGGTCGTCGTCTTGCAGGCTCGACGGTGAGAACACGAAGACGTCAGAAGTCCCTTCGCTCCACACCTGCGGTTCGCCAAACCACGGGACAAGAACTGGTTGTTCCAGGCCGGCCGAGCGCAGCGCTGCGACCGTGTCGCCCAGTGCTGGTGCAAGCGCGCAGAGGACGATGACGTCTGCGTTGGGCAGTTGGGCAGCCAGGGACGCAACAAGGACCGCCGGGTCATCAACCAACCCCACGAACGAACCTTTCGTGGCAAGTTCCATCTGTCGGGGCGCAGCGGTGGCAAAGTCCTCCACATCAGCGCACGTTTGACTGACATCGGGAATCAACTCCGACGACAACACCGCAATCGAGGAGTGGCCTTGGTCGTGAGCCCACTGGGCCATCGCCGATGGCGCGTCATCGAGGCTGGCAAGGTCGATAAAGAGCCGGTTCGAGACGTCGAGCTCGGGCTTTGGGATCGCAACGCAACCGGTTACAGCCAGGAGTTCGGCCTCGAGCGCCGCATCCACCACGGTGGGCATGCTCGAATCATCACATGAAGTAGCAATGACCGTCACCCCACGGTTCACGAGGTCGGTCACCGCGGCCGGTACTTCGGCAAGGTCGGAGATCGCCACGGTCTCTACCTGAACATCAACTGCTTGAGCATTGCTGACCGCTGACGCCGACGCGGCCATGACATCTGCCAAGCGGGCGTCGCGGTCAGCTGTTGGTGAGGTGGTGTTCAACACGATGCCGACGTTGATACCGGTGACGCCGGCAGATGACTCGGCGGCGGCGGGGGCGACGGTGCTTGGGAGGGTGGCCTCGGGTTCGGACGTCCGTGAGCTGCAGCTCACTGCAAGCAGGACGACAGCGGCTGTAACAGCGGTAGAGCGGAAGCTCGCCCTTAACACGTAGCGGAACCGTCGACCGGCGCCGGCCGATGCAGTACCGCTGCGGAGATTTCGATGGTCAGTACATCGCCTTCGATAGACCCAGCTCCGTCTGCGATCAGGCTGAACCCGCCAGCCTCGATCGCCGGCCACAGTAATGAGAGTGGCGCTTCTTCGGCTAAACGCTTGGCTACACCTCGGCCAAATCCCGTGACTCGTACGAGCGCTGGGTCGGTTTCGACCGATGCAACCACATGGTTCACTCGTGCCGAGCCGTCGGCCGAGCTGTACAGGAGAAATGGCGTTGCCCCGTACGGAGCTGCTGTTTGGGCGAGATCATCGGGGGCTACGGCGTGGCTCACAGCTCAATGGTACTTGAAGCTTGCGCTGCGGTTTGTTTACGCGCGCTTCCCATCTCGTCATGTTTTTTCAACGGCCCAGATTCTCACGCAAAGTCGATATAGGGTGCCCAAAGTGAGGGTGTTTGGTGACGGTGGTTACAAGTCGACCTATATCGACACGTAGGGTCGAAGGCGAGTCTGACAATTCTCACGCAGCGTCAGGGTGAAAATCTCTGGTGTTGTGGAGGCCGAAACGAAAGTGAAATACTCTCCAAAGCGTGGGAGAAGAACTACCCACGCTGGGACGGATCCGGCGGTTTACAAGGACTATGGCGACAAACGAACTCCCTTCGCGGGGAAACAAACGGGGCGGACCGGGGTGGTGGATGGACCTCGACGGCGTCTGGCGCGCCCCTGAAGAGTGGCCTGAAGACACCCCGCCGCTCGACGGTTGGATTCGCTCGTCCGACGGTAGTTGGCACGCTCCAAGTGTTACGGCAGCCGAGCCCGAGCGCCATACGATCGCCGTCCTCGACGACCCCACGCCTCAGGTCATTGACGACGAGGATGAGCCTCGCCGCTCACGCCAGGCCCAAGCGGACCGCAGAGCAATGTTCGCCGTAGCCGGTGTCATCGCTGGTGGCCTGATGGTTCTCGTGGCGGTACTCGTGCTCATCACTCAGGCTGGTGCCGAGGACATTCCCGAAAGCGAGACCGCCGACGAGGATTCGGTGATCTTTGCTGCTGAGACCGACGAGGTTCGGATGCAACGGCGTCTCGCTGCTGCAGCTGACGCCCCAGCCACGGCGCGGGCCCAGCTGGCCCTACTCGATGTCCGGTCAGCATCGGGCGAAGACGACGTACTCGACGGCTTTGACTTGATCGAGTGGACCGCCGAACGGACCAACTGTCTCGATATTGCCGAGCAGGTTCTGGTCGACCGTTCGCTCACTCCAATCCAGTGGGCTGACCAACTCGAGTGTGTTCCCGATCGTGGGCGCTGGGTTGACCGCTATCTCGGAAGTACGATCACCCGAACGCTCGATGCCGACGTGACCTTGCATGTCCCGAGCG
>CALHTB010000054.1 GCA_938038785.1 uncultured Acidimicrobiales bacterium | reverse complement strand
CGTGCTCGACCCCAACGATGTCGACGGCCGATGTGAACTGTTGGACGGCACCCCCATCCACCCCAAATACGCCCTCGTCTTGCTCATGCAGGCACGAGTTCGACGCCAGGTGCTGTCAGCGAAGTCCAAAACACTGAATGCGAGTGTGCGAACCCGTTTGTTCCCGCAATGGATGAAAGACATCAAACTCGTCGAAACCCGAGGCGTGTGCGAAGCCGCCGGATGCGACGCCCTCGTCCACTGGCTCCAAGGCGACCACAGGACGCCCTACTCGGCGACCCAAGAAACAACCCTGGCCGAACTCGACATGCTCTGCCGCCCAGACAACCTCGCCAAAAGCGACGGCCCTCCCCTGCGCCCACGGCCCGAAGCACAGCCACCAGTCCAAGAGTCAGACCGGTCTATGCGGGAGCAGCGCTAGTCACCGGCGACGAAGAAGAGCCACTCACCCGACGAGGCCTCGATGCCGACACGCCAGTCGAGGTACTCGAGGTCGGGGTCGGCGAACGCCTCCGGCCAGACTGCGATTTCGTCCATTGGGGTCGGCTCGTTCTGCAATAGCTCGGCGAGGATGGCGAGGAAGTTCTCGCCGTTCGATTCGCCTTCGCGTAGGAACTCGATGGGGTCGCCGCCTCCGAAGGACGTCGTCAGCTCGTTTGCTCCCTCGTCGGCTAGCGCAGTCAGTGCGAGGTAGTCACATGCCTGAGCTGCTTCGAGCAGGCGGGCGTGGGTTACTGACACTGGGTCGGTACCGGTCGGTGACGGGTAGGTCAGGCCATCAGCTGAGCACGGTTCTTCGTCGGCCGACACAATGAGCAATCGGTAGATCTCGAATGACATTGGCTGGCCGTTTTCGAAGCCTTCGACTCGCTTGGGGTAACCCAAGCCGTCGGCATAGTTGACCGAGTGAATCCCCGTGCTGCCGTTTTTGAACTCGCCGCGGAACTCGGCCATGAACGCCTCGATGGTGATGGGCTCGTCCAACTCTTCGAACTCAGAAATGATTCGAGTTGCTTTGCCATTGCGCACTTCGATGTGGCCAATCATCGGACCGTCTGGGGTGAGAACACGAACTGAATAGTCGTAGCTCGTGATGCCGTTCTGGGCCCATTGAGCTGTAGCTAAGTCATGGTCATCCATCAGCTCGGCGATCGCGTTGCTGTCCAGCTTGGGAACCTCGAACGGAGCGCTGTCGCCAGCAACTGAGTCCGAATCGTCGGACATCGCATCGGCAGCCTCTTGTTCAGCCGCATCGTCAGCTTCGCCGGCTTCGTCCATGGCCACTTCTCCGGTGTCATCACCGACTACGACCTCGCTCGGGTCACTACTGCACGCACCTGCGATGAGCGCGAGAAAAAGCAGAAGGGCCGATACTTGCCGCCTGGAGTGTTCCATACGACAAGTATCGGCTACTTCGGTGACTGCTGTAGGTCGCCCCTACTTCGCCTGCCAGTTCGGCGGGCGCTTTTCGGCGAACGCTGTGGCACCTTCGATTGCGTCGGAGCTTTGGAAGACCATCTCGAAGTAGTTCTCGGCCTGGTAGCTCCAGAACTCGTCCTCGGTGCGGCCGTTGCTCTCGCGAACGAGCGCCTTCGATGCAATGAGTGCAAGCGGAGCGTTCTGCGCGATCTGCTCGGCCAGCTCGATGGCCTTGTCGAGTGCTTCACCCTTCGGAGCGATCTCGGCGATCATGCCGTACTCAAGCGCTTCTTCGGCGCGGATCGGCTGGGCGGTAAGCGCCATGCGCATGGCGACCGAATATGGCACAACTCGCGGCAGGCGCATCAAGCCACCGGCGCCTGCGAACAGCCCAACGCCAGCTTCGGGAATGCCGAACTTGGCACCTTCAGCGGACACGATGAGGTCGCAGGTGAGCGCAAGCTCGAGGCCTCCGGCGAGAGCAAAACCCTCGACAGCGGCAATGACCGGCTTCTTCGGTGGTTGTTCGGTGATGCCACCGAAGCCACGGCCCTTGACCGTTGGGAAGCTGCCTTCGGCGAACGCCTTGAGGTCCATGCCTGCACAAAAGCCTCGGCCGTTGCCAGTGAGCACGCCACAGGAGACGTCGGGGTTGCCGTCCATCTCGTCCATCGCCGCAGCGAGCTGCTTCGCCAATTCCTGGTTGACGGCATTCATCGCGTCGGGTCGGTTCAAAGTGATGACCATGACCCGGCCGCGGATTTCTGTCAGTACTTCATCTGCCATTGCTTTTCCCCTATTTCGGTGGCAGGCGGATGCCTGCGTCAATGCGGATCGTTTCGCCGTTCATGTAGCTGTTGGTGAGCAGCTCGTACACCATGGTGCCGAGCTCGTCAGCAAAGCCAAGGCGCTTCGGGAAGAGAGCGTTTGCGCCGAGCGCATCCTTCAGCTCCTGCGGATCGCGGCCCTCGGCAACCATCTTGTCGTAGATGGGTGTGTCGAACAGGCCGGGCGCAACGGTGTTGACCCGCACACCGATCGAGCTGAGGTCACGGGCAATCGGCAAGGTCATGCCCGCAATGCCGGCCTTGGTGGCCGAGTAGGCGGCTTGGCCAATCTGGCCGTCGAACGCGGCAACGGATGCGAAGTTAACGATCGAGCCACGCTCGTTGTCATCGAACGGCTCGGTCTTGCTCATTGCTGCTGCTGCGAGGCGGGTGCAGTTGAACGTGCCGATGAGGTTGACGCGCACAACGAACTCGAACTGGCCAAGGTCGAATGGCTCGCCTTTGCGGTTGACGGTTCGCATGGCATGGCCCACACCAGCGGCGTTGACTGCGGCACGCAATGGCCCCATCTCGCCAGCTGCGTTGATGGCTGCGGTCATCTGCTCTTCGTCGGCCACATCGGCCTTCACAAACATGCCGCCAAATTCGGTCGCAGCTGCGTTGCCCTTCTCCTCGTCGAGATCGGCAATCAGCACCTTGCATCCGTTTGCAGCAAGCCGTGCGGCGCAGCCGTAGCCGAGGCCCGAGGCCCCGCCTGTGACGAGTGCTGACGCACCATTGAGATCGAGCATTGCAGTCCCTTTCGACAGTCTTCCCAAAATGATCTTTGGTGGAGGAGATACTAGGACATCCAAGTAAGTTTCGTGGGTGTCGAAGTTCGCGATCACCTCGCTCGATCGTGAGATCGCAAAGTTGGCGATCCCTGCGCTCGGAGCTCTCGTCGCCGAGCCGCTCTACGTGCTTGCCGACACTGCGGTCGTAGGCAACCTGTTGGGTACAAACGAGCTCGCGGGCCTGAGTGTGGCCGGGCAGACGTTGTTGACGATGCACGCCATCATGATCTTCCTTGCCTATGGCACCACGGCGGCGGTGTCACGGCTGCTCGGCGCCGGCGAACACCAGCGAGCTGCCCACCAGGCGGTCCAGGGCTTGTGGCTTGCCGCGGGCATGGGCGTGATCTTGGCGTTGCTCCTCTGGCGTTTTGCCGACCCGTTCCTTCGGCTGCTTGGAGAGACCGACGACGGCAACGCCGAGGCAGTGTTGGGCCATGCTCGCCGTTACCTCGTCGTCAGCCTGTGGGGCCTTCCGGCAATGCTCATGATGCTGAGCGGCGTGGGTTACCTGCGTGGGCTGCAAGACACGACCCGACCGCTCATCGTTGCCATCGCAACTGCGGTTATCAACCTGATCCTCGAGCTCGTCCTCATCGTCGGCTTCGACTTCGAGATCGGCGCGTCGGCATTCGCCACGGTCGTTGCCCAATGGCTCGGAGCGCTGGCCTACCTGTGGTGGATTGGGCGTGACGTGTTGTCTCACGATGTCCGGTTGACTCCCGACTTCTCCGAGATCGTGCGCTTGGTGCGAGTCGGCGGCACGTTGTTCGTTCGCACGGTTGCACTGCGCGGCTCGTTCACCGTCACCGTGGCTGCGGCAAGCCGCATCAGCACCGAAGCGCTTGCAGCCCACGAAATCGCATTCCAGTTCTTCATCTTTACTGCGTTGATCCTCGACGCGGTCGCCATAGCTGGCCAGTCGATGATGGGCCGGTTCCTTGGCGCCGACGATGCAGATGGGGCCAAGGCGGCAGGGCAACGGGTCTTGTGGTGGGGCCTTGTGGTTGGCCTCGTGGCGATGGTCGTCTTCGGTGTTGGCGCGCCGTTCCTACCGGAGCTGTTCACCAATGATGCCCAGGTCGCATCGCTCGCCGTTGTGGCGATGATTCATCTGGCGCTCATGCAGCCGATCAACGGCATCGTGTTTGCACTCGACGGCATTCTTATTGGCGCTGGCGATATGAAGTTCCTCGCCTGGGCGATGGCTGGCGCCGCGGCGGCATTCATTCCACTTGCGCTGCTTGTCCCGTCCCTCGACCTCGGCCTTGGCTGGCTGTGGGCATCGATCTGGGTGCTGATGGTGGTTCGCGGCGCGGGCTTGTTGTGGCGGTTTCGATCAGACCGATGGCTTGTACTCGGCGCCTAGGCGGCGTCTACATAGGTTGGGCCGCAGCTCAACTCGTTGGTGATCGTCTCGACCAACGCGGCCACCGCCTCGGGGCGGTCGCCGGGCACGGTGCGAATGATCTGGTGGATCTGCGGAAGCGGCTCGATACCTCCCGGCGGTTCCCACTCGACCACATCTCCCCCGAGGTACCGGGCGCTCATCACCGCCACACCAATTCCCGCTTCGACCGCTGCTCGCACGTCGGCCGAGGTGGGCGCCGAGAAGACCGTTTGAAACTCGACGCCCGCCCGTTCGAGAATGCCGTGCGTGAACTCGTTGTAGTAGCAGTGACTTCCAAAGTCGAGAAACGGAACGACCTGATCGGCAAAGCGATCAGCAGCCGACGACACGAAGACAAGATCTTCTTTCCAAAGCGTGATGTCGGTAGGCCGCAGTGAGTCTTCGATGACTTGGAAGATGGCTACGTCGATCTCGCCTGCCGCTACCCACTCGGTCAGCGCGCCGGTGTGGTCGACCGAGAACTGCACCTCGGTTGCAGGATGTCGGCGCCGGAATGCACCGAGGATTGCCGCGATCTGCTCCATGTCGATCTCGCCGTTCGAGCTCAGTGACACTTCGCCCGCAAGATCCGAGCTCGACAGGCGTGCCGCTGCTTGGTCGTGTAGCTCGACCATCGCCCGCGCATCGGGCAGCAAGGCCCTCCCTGCTCTGGTGGGGCGCAGGGTGTGGCCGTCCCGAATGAGAAGCGGCTGACCGGCTCGTTCCTCGAGCCGCTGGACCTTTCGGCTGACTGCGGACTGGCCCATGTGCAGGCGCTCAGCGGCACGGGTCATGCCGCCATGGTCGAGGACTGCGAGGAGTACACGGAGTGATTCAACATCGAGCTGCATGCCAATATCCTAAACCAAACCGCCATGACAGATTGGAATAAAAAGCACTCGAATATGTCGCTGGTGAATGGTCGTGGCTGTCTTGATACTGAGATCATGAACAACCACACGAACCCCACTCACCCGTCCACGAGCTTCTCTGCGGAGACCTACCGGGAGGCAATGGGCCCCGGATACCCGGTCGCTCTACTGAAGCAACAGCCCGAGTTGCTGGGAACTGATCGCTACCCGCCAGCGAGCACAGCGCCGCTGCACTCTGGCGTTAGATGGCGAGCTCCACTGCGGTCGCGGCTTCTCGCAATCGCAGCTGGCCTACGTCGACGACTCGCCACCACTGCTGACCGTTTGCCGAGTCGATGCGAAGGCGTCGTCCTGGGCGAATCCCTGGAAGCGCGCTTACCCAAACGCGACGTCGCTTGCCCGAGCTAGCAATGGTCACTTCAACCTCGAGTTCTGAACCCATGCATCGGGACCGTAGGCGCGGCCTCACAGAGGGTGTTAATCCAAAAGTGGGGATTTTTCAGCGGTGCTACTTGCGAGAATTCAGCAACTGGGCAACGACCTTGCCATCGGCTTGTCCCTTGGTGGCCTTCATGATCTGACCGGTGAAGAAACCGGCCATCTTCTTTGATTCGCCCTCGTCGTCGCCGGCAAATCGGGCCCACTCGTCAGGGTGGTTGGCAATGAGCTCGTCGAGCATGCCATCGAGCTCGCCCGTGCCCATCGCTTCGAAGCCCTTCGCTGCGGCGATATCGGCAGCGGTACCACCGGTCTCGACCATTTCGGCGAGAACCTCTTTGGTTTGGGTCGACGACAGCTCGCCAGCAGTCTCCATGTTGACGAGCCCAGCGAAGAGCTCTGCGGTGAGCTTGCCCACACCGCCCGCAAGGTTGTTGTTTAGGTGCACGACCACACGGGCACCATCGCCGCCGGCGGCAATGGCATCCAGAGCAAACCCGGCGTCTCCGCGTTCGACGATGAGCGACGCCTCGGTTGGTTCGATGCCTGCTGCCTCGGCGAGCGCCGCGCGCTGGGCCCCCGGAAGTTCGGGAAGGCTTGCGTCGATTGCTTCGAGCTCGGCTGCGGTGGGAACCAGCGGGGTGAGGTCGGGCTCGGGGAAATAGCGGTAGTCCTCGTCGTTCTCTTTGGAACGACCGGGGCGCGTGCGACCTGCCTCTTCGTCCCAGTGACGCGTCTCTTGAATTGGGCGTTCGCCGGTTTCGTAGAGATCGATGTGGCGGTTGGCTTCGTGGGCGATGGCCCGGCCAACCGAGCTGATCGAGTTGATGTTCTTGATCTCGCATCGGGTGCGTAGTTCGTCGGAGCCACGGGGACGCACGGACACGTTGGCGTCGACTCGCATCGACCCCTCTTCCATCTTTGCATCGCTCACTCCGAGCGCCAGCACAATTCCGCGAAGCTCGCTCACGTAGGCCTTAGCTTCATCGGCGGTGCGTATGTCGGGACAGCTCACAATCTCGAGCAGCGGGACTCCCGCACGGTTGTAGTCGATGAGCGAATACTGCGCTGACGAGATCCGGCCATCGCCACCAACGTGGGTGCTCTTGCCCGTGTCTTCTTCGATGTGGGCTCGTTCGATATTGATGCGAACGCCCTCAGGGGTGTCGAGCCAGCCGTCGTGGTTGGTTGGCTGGTCGTACTGCGAGGTCTGGAAGTCCTTCGGCATGTCGGGGTAGGTGTAGTTCTTGCGAGCCATGATCGACGGCGACACGGTGCAGTTGAGGGCCCGGCCAAGGCGCATGGCCGACTCGATCGCGGCGCCGTTCATCACCGGCAGCGAACCCGGCAGACCCAAACAGGTTGGGCACACGTTGGTGTTGGGCTCGGCGCCAAACGCGTTGGCACAACCACAGAACAGCTTGGTGTTGGTGGAGAGCTCGACGTGGACTTCAAGGCCGACGACGAGTTCCCACTCGTCGGGAATCGACGGTTCGTGGACATCGGGGCCACGGTCAACTGTGGTGTACATCAGGCACCTGCCCTTTCGAGTTCAGCTGCGACCTGGAACATGACGACCTCGCCCAGCATCGGTGCAAGAACTTGCACACCGATCGGCAGGCCGTCGTCGCCAACACCAAACGGCACCGACATCGCCGGATGGCCCGACAGGTTTGACGGGATGGTGCACACGTCGTTCAGGTACATCGTGAGCGGGTCGGCGGTCTTGTCGCCAAGGGCAAAGGCCGTCGAGGGTGATGCGGGTGACAACAGCACGTCGAAGTTCTCGTACGCACTGTCGAAGTCTTCGGTGATCTTCGTACGAATTTGCTGAGCTTTGCCATAGAACGCGTCGCGGTAGCCCGCGGAAAGTGCGTACGTGCCAAGCATGATCCGCCGCTTTACCTCTGGCCCAAAGCCAGCGGTACGTGACGCCATGTTCATCGCAGCGGTGTTGGTGCCATCAGCGCGCAACCCGTAGCGAACCCCATCGAAGCGGGCCAGGTTGGATGACGCTTCAGCTGGGGCGACCATGTAGTACGCGGGCAGCCCGTAGACCGTTGAGGGAACGGAGACCTCGTCGACAACGGCGCCAGCGGCAGCCAACGCGTCAGCGGCGGCACGAAGCCGGGCAAGCACATCGCCCGAGATGCCCTCGATGACATCGCCGGCCATCTCGGTGATGATGCCCACTCGCAATCCGTCGACCCCAGCGTCGAGCTTCGACGACACCGGCAGTGCTGGTTGTGGAGATGCCGTCGAGTCGAGTGGGTCGTCTCCGGCGATCACTTCGTAGAGCAACGCCGCGTCGCCAACGGTGGTGGTGAACGGACCGATCTGATCGAGGCTGCTGCCAAAGGCGATGAGGCCGTAGCGAGAGACTGCGCCGTAGGTGGGCTTTACACCGACTACCCCGCAGAGCGATGCGGGCTGACGGATAGAGCCTCCGGTGTCGGACCCAAGCGATGCGGGCGCGAAACCCGCGGCTACCGCAGCGGCTGAACCACCCGATGAGCCTCCGGGAACCTTGTCGAGGTCGTAGGGGTTTTTCGTGGCCCCAAAGGCCGAGTTTTCGGTTGAGGAGCCCATGGCAAACTCGTCGAGGTTGGTCTTGCCGACGGGGATTGCGCCTTCGGCGACCAGCCGGTCGACCACCGTGGCGGTGTAGGGCGGCTCCCAGCCTTCGAGGATCTTGGACGAACACGTCGTCGGAACCCCGCGGGTACACATGTTGTCTTTGATGGCGACCGGCACGCCGGCGAGGCGCCCTGGGGTTTCCCCTGCCGCAATGGCTTCGTCCACCGCCGCAGCCGCAGAGCGAGCGTCGTCGGCCATGACGAGGTTGAACGCGTGCACATCACCTTCGTGTTCCGCAATGCGGGCGAGGTGGTCGTCCACCACCGCGGCGGCGGTTCGGTCGCCCGAAGCAACCAATGCAGCGATAGCTGTGGCGTCGCCGAACGCTGCCGGCTTTGCGACGCTCATCAGTCTTCTCCCAATGCTGGTGGAACCTTGAACCGGTCGTCTTCCACGTCGGGCGCCTGCGACAGAACCTCGGCTCGATCGATCGATGGGCGAACGACATCCTCGCGAACCACATTGGTAAGCCCCAACGGATGGTGTGTGGGCTGGACACCCTCAAGGTCGAGGTTGTTCATGTCATGGGCAGTCTCGATAACGCTGCCGAGCTGGACTGTGAAGAGATCGATTTCTTCTTCGGTGAGGTCGAGAAGTGCCAGCTTCGCCACGTGAGCAACTTCGTCACGTGACAGGGCAGGTTGTGAGTCGGGTTCGGCCATCCAGAAAGGCTAGCTAGCAGTGATCTCGCTGAGGCGCCCGGCGATCTCATTCGCCAGGGCCAATTGCTCGGGGTCGTCAGGCGGCGGACCGGACGCAAACGTCATCAACTTGGCCACATCGCCGGTGACCAAAATCTTGCCCAACATGAACGATTCCATGGCCTTGGCCGGGTCTCGGTCAACAAACATCGACTTTGCTGTGGCGTAGTCGGTCGTGACCGTGAGCTCGGGGTCGTCGAGATGACCTTCGTCGACCATGATCGACCCTGCGGTCGTGTCGACGTGGCCGTTGATGTCGTCATCGGTAAACGGCGCCTCGGTGATGACCAGGTTGGCGCGCACCGGCTGGGAGGGCTCGGGTGCTTGCGACGCGTATTCGTCGCGCAATTCGCGGGCGGCGACGATCCACTCGGGGGAAAGAAACTGGTGCTGAGTCACCCTGTGAGGTTACTCGCCGTCTCCACAGTCCGAGAGGAAGATCGTGATCACATTTCCGGGCTGCAGCTCAGTGCCTTGCGGCGGATCGGTGCCAACCACCGGGCAGCGGGCATTTCCGGGTTGACCATCAGAGGTAAGCAACTCGCCTGCGAGGAAACCGTTAGCGGTGAGCGAGTCGAGAACCTCACCAAGCGCACTGCCAGATGTGGCCGGAACCGCAACAGGAACCGGACCCTTGGAGATAATGACCGTGACCGATTCGCCGCGGTTGATGTCGCTATTGGGCGGCGGGTTAACCGAGACGATGACACCTTCTGCGACTTCGTTGTTGAACTCGTCGACTCGATTCACACCAAGCCCAGCAATGTCAAAGGCGGCCAGGTAGGCCTCGACGTCGGTGTCGAGGCTAAACGGCGGAATCTGTCGTTGCTGAGGGCCGAGGCTCACGGTGAGGTCGACAGGTTCGCCGGTTTGTAGCTCGAGCGCCGCAGCCGAGACCGAGATCACGTTGCCAGCGCCCACCTCTTCGCTGTTGACCTGCTCGACATTTCCGACGGTGAGCCCGATCGATTCGAGGGTGGCCTCGGCTTGTTGCTGGCTGCGGCCAACGAGGTCGTCGTCGGGAACCCTGACGAGGGGCCGACCAAGCGATACCCAGTAGCTCAGGGTTTGCCCCTCTTGGAGTAGTTCGCCTGCTTCGGGTTCGGTTCGAACCACGCTGCCTGCCGCGATCTCGGCATCTCGGAAGAGCTTCTCGTCGAGCACCCAGGTGTCGCCCAGCTCGAGTACCGCCTCCTCTGCGGTGAGCCCGACAACCGAAGGCACGGGCGGCGCGGCGAGCGCAGCATTCGCAAACTCGCCGTAGGCAAACCAACCGATTGCACCAACAGCAATGAGCGACACCAACAGCCACGGCCAGCGGCGGACAGGTTCGTCGACGTCGACGGCTCGCTCGACTACCGGGGTTCCGGCAAGCTCGGTGACTTCTGGTTCGTCGATCACGGTGATGTCGAGCTCGTCGGGAGCCATTTCGGTGTCGACAGATTCAGGCTCGATACCAACCAGAGGGAGTGCGCTCGGCCGCGGCATGCCGTCGGCGGACTTCACCAAGCCAACGCCAGCTTGGTTGGACGTTGGGCGGGCATCGGGGTCGCGCTGAGTCATTGCCCGCAGCACTTCGGCCAGTTTGTCGGGAACATCTTCGGGAATCGGCACGTCGCTCTCGACCCGTGCCGTGAGCGTGCCAAGCATCGTGTCGGCCGAGAACGGCACCGAACCGCTCAGCGCCTCGACGAGAATCAGTCCGAGCGAGTACACGTCGGACGCTTCCGATAGCCGCATGCCCTGGGCCTGCTCGGGTGATGCATACCGAGCCGTACCGACAAGGTCTTTGCCCGGCTCGGTCCAGCCCGAATCGGCGAGGGCCTTGGCCAGGCCAAAGTCGGCAATGTTGAGCCGGCCGTCGTCATCGAACAAAAGGTTCGCTGGTGTGATGTCGCGATGAACCAAACCTTCGCTGTGGGCGTAGTTCAACCCGCGGCAAGCATCGAGCCCTACCTGGATGGCCTGGCTTGGGCTGAGCACAGCTCCACCATCGAGCATCGAACGCAACGAGCCGCCCTCGAGCAACTCCATGACCAAGAACGGCATCGTGGTATCGCCACGAACGTCTTCGCCCCAGTCGTACACCGCCATAACGTTTGCGTGGCTGAGCGCAGCTGCAGCTCGGGCCTCGTTGCGAAAGCGTTCGAGAAACGCCGGATCGCTCGACAAAGTGCGGTGCAATACCTTGACCGCAACGTTGCGCTCGAGCGTCAGATCGGTCGCCTCGAATACCGTTGCCGACCCGCCCTGCCCAATGCGGCGCAGGAGGCGGTATCGCCCACCCAGCTCATCGCCAGGCATTGCCTCGGTTACCGAGGTTGTTGGAGTGGAGGCCACGGCATCACGGTAGCTGCGCCGTAAGCTTCATACATGGCAAAGAAGCAGAGGATAATCGTCTCAATGCTCCTGGCGTGCGGTATCGGAATGCTGATCCTCGCCGCTACAAACGGTGGAAACTCAGGCCAGGACATCACCGTCACCCAAAACCCAGCCATCGACGCGCTCATCCCTGCACGCGAGTCAGAAATTTTGCGCGGCGACCGTTTCGGCATCGATCTTGCCGAGGGCTACAAGGCAGCACTGCAAATTGAGACGAGCGATCGCCGCACCATCGCTATTCCAAGCGATCAGCTCGACCCCAACTTCCAGAACAACCTCGGCGTCTTCTCGTTCCGCCCAGGTGAAGGACAGGTCCTCGAGGTCTTGCCCCCGCAGTCAAACTGTGTGACCGCCACCTACTGGCCGCTCACCGACCCAAGCGACGCCAAAACAATCTTCTGGTGCTTCCAAGTCACGTAATATCCCGGGCTTCGCCCTCCAGCGGTCGGCTCGTCGCTTCGCTTTGGAGCCTCGGCTGCTGCGCCCGAGGCGGCACCTGGTCGTTCGTCCCTGTTTCCCGCTCGTTCCTCGCTCCCGGCAATCGCCCATTCGCTTCGCTCGGTGGGCTCTGCGGCCAGCCGGAGGCCCCGAGCCGATCGTCGTGTCTCCTCACTCCTGCGGCAAGCATTCCTTCGTGCGTATAAGCGACGGACCAGGGGAACCCGAAAATCGATGTTCACGGCAGCAGCGGAGCTGAGTTCTGTCCACGCGTGAGCCTCTCGCCTGGAGGCCGAAACATCGACCGGGCGCGATGTTTTGGATCGTCAGAGACAGAACTCGGTTAGCGAACGCAGTGAGCGGCAGGGACGAGCGACGTAAAGGCGCCTCCGGCGCAGCAGGCGCGAAATCGAGGGAGCCGGGAGCGCAGCGAGTGGCATACGGATTTGAGCCCTGGAGGGCGAAGCCCGGGAATTACGGCAGGTCGCCGGTCGCTAGCAGTATTTCGAAGCCGGCTTCGTCGAGTATTGGGATTCCTAGGTCTTCGGCTTTGGTGACCTTGGATGCCCCAGGGTCGTTGCCGACCACCAGGGCGAATGTGCTCTTGGAGACTGAGCCCGGTGCTTTGCCGCCGCGGTCGGTGATGGCCGTCTTTGCATCCGAGCGCCCGTAGTTGGCCAGGCCGCCTGAAACGACGATCGACTTTCCTGCGAGCGTCGGTTCGAGCGTCGATACCTCGGGGGCTACCGGACGCACTCCCCCGTCGTGCAACTTTTGGATGATGGTCTTGCCTGTGTCGGAGGCAAACCACTCGACGACGCTCTCAGCGATGATCGGGCCCACTCCGTCGATGGCGGCGATTTCTTCGACAGTCGCCGCGGCGATCTTCTCGAACGAACCGAACGCCTTGGCTAGGAGCTTGCCGTTCGACGAGCCCACGTGTGGGATGGCGAGGGCAAACACTGCGTTGCCCAGCGGCCGGGTCCGGCTCGACTCGAGACCTGCTCGCAGGTTCTCGATGGAGGTATCGCCGAAGCCTTCGAACTGGCGAAGCTCTTCAAGATCGAAGTTGAAGACGTCTCCGACGTCGGTGATAAGACCTGCGCTCACCAACAGGTCGACGGTGCGTTCGCCGAAGTGCTCGATATCCATGCCGGTGCGTTGTGCGAAGTGCTCGATGCGGCCCCGCACCTGTGCCGGGCAATCGTCAAACGGGCAACGATGCCGGGCTGCACCCTCGGGGCGGACCAGCGGACGGGAACACACCGGGCAATCGATTGGGAACTCCCACGGCGTTGACTTGGGGTCACGTTCGGACAGGACCGGGCCGACTACCTCGGGGATTACATCACCAGCACGACGAACGACGACCATGTCGCCGGGTCGCACGTCCTTTTGGGCGACGATGTCCTGGTTGTGCAAGGTGGCGTTGGTAACGGTGACGCCGCCAACGAAGACCGGTTCGAGCAATGCGTACGGCGTGGCTGAACCGTTGGTACCAATCGAAATGGGAATGTCGATCAACCGGGTGGCCCGCTCCTCCGGGGGCATCTTGTAGGCAATAGCCCACCGTGGAGCGCGAGAGGTACTGCCCAGCACACGTTGGGTTTCGAGGTCATCCACCTTGACGACCACACCGTCAAACTCGTAGTCGAGGTCGTGGCGCTTGGCTGCGAACTCTTCGATGAACGCCACGACGTCGTCGATGGTGTCAACGACCCTGCTGTGCTCGTTCACCCCGAAGGTGAGGGACGTGAGGTAGTCGAATGTGGCCGAATGAGCATCGAGGGTTGGGCCATCGACGATTTGGCCAAGCTGATATGGCCAGAACGACAACGCTCGCTCGCGGGCTGCTTGTGGGTCCTTTTGGCGGATTGAACCCGCAGCGGTGTTGCGCGGGTTCACGTACGCCTGCAGGCCCGCCTTCTCCTGGGCCTTGTTCAGCGCCTCGAACGTCGAGAGGCGCATGTATGCCTCGCCCCGCACCTCGATGACCGGCGGCGCGCTCTTTGGCAGGATGTGTGGGATGTCGCCGATGGTCTTCACGGTGTGGGTGACATCTTCGCCGGTGGTGCCGTCGCCACGGGTAGCCGCGCGGACGAGCTGGCCGTCTTCGTA
Organism: uncultured Acidimicrobiales bacterium; assembly: GCA_938038785.1. GTDB lineage: Bacteria > Actinomycetota > Acidimicrobiia > Acidimicrobiales > SHLQ01 > SHLQ01. Next base: position 62,739 of record CALHTB010000054.1, on the reverse strand, counting down.
TCGCACCGACAATGCCAACCCGTCGAACTTGAGCTCGCACACAAACGACGGAATCTTGTCGCCAAGGCGCCGCTCGAGACGTTCGGCCCAACCGCGAAGCTCGTCGAGGTCGAAGGCGTTGTCGAGCGACATCATCGGAACTTCGTGCTGTACCGGGGCGAACGCCGACGACGGTGCGCCACCCACCTGCTCAGCCGGCGATGCCGCGTCGGCGAGCTCGGGATGGGCGGCTTCGAGATCGCGCAACTGGTGTACAAGACGGTCGAAGTCGGCGTCGGGAAGCTCGGCCGCGTCAAGCTCGTGATAGAGGTGCATGTGCCTGGCCACTTGCTTGCGGAGCTCCGAAATCTGCGTTGCCGGGTCTGATGCGCCTGAATCTTGTGCCACACGGCGATGTTATCGCTGAGCTGTGTCGCTACGTTTACCGGGGTGTTGCAGATCGAATTGTGGCTCTTCAGAGCCGTTTGGCTTGTGTTGCCGTTCACGGCTGGCCCGTTGTTTGCCGCCGCGCTCGCCGATACCGAGCGTCCGTTTCAGCTCGGCGTGTCGTTGACCTTGTGGGCTGTGTGGGCCGTCATGTTGGTTGCGTCGATGGTTCCACGAACGCAGACGCTGACGTTGTTGCGCGTGGTTGCTCCCCTGGCGTTCGTGGCCGCTATCTGGGCTTCATTCGCGGCTGATAGTGCTACGGCGATCGCTGTTGGCTTGGTGGGTGCGGGGGCAGCTTTTCTACTGGCCTTGACCAGCGCCGTCGGTGATGAGTTTGCTGATGGGTCGTCCTATGGCGACGAGCGTCGCTTTCTACTTCGCACTCCGGGAGCGTTGATGGTCGGGCCGATTCAACTTGTCTGGCTCGCCATCGCCGGTGGCGCCACCCTGGGCCCCCTGTTGCTCTTCGCCCAGCGCTTGGTTCTCGGTGGTATCGCGCTGGCCGCCGGTTGGGCGCTCGCCTACTTCGCTGTCCCGGTCTTGCACCGACTGTCAGAACGTTGGCTGGTCTTTGTTCCACGGGGGCTAGTCGTCCACGACAAGACAGCACTGCGTGAACCGCAGCTGTTTCGCAAAGAAGACATCGCCGCGTTGGGTCCGGCCCCGGCCGATTCGGGCTTCGAAGACCTCAGCCTCAATGGCCTCGGGCTCGCGCTTCGTGCCGAATTGAAAGAGCCGACGAAGATCATCCTCAACGCCCAAGAGCGCGACACCGAAGAGGTCAACCTCACCACTATCGACGGCTTTATCGTCAGCCCCAACCGGCCCGGTCAGGTAGTTGCCGAGGCCAAAGAACGAGGCATCGAGATCGGCTAGGCCGAGACCTACGGCTACGCCGCCAAGACTCAGTCGAGCAGCTCGATCTTGGTCCAAGCTCCGACGTAGATCGGGGTGCCTGGCATGAGGCTCATCGGGCGGCCCGGTGTCAGGGCGTCGGTGTCATCGCCGAGGAAGGTGCCGTTGGTGGAGTCGAGGTCGGTGATTGTCCAGCCGCTGGCACCGCGATGCAGACGACAGTGGCTCGAGGACACGGCCGGGTCGGTCGCCGGTGAGTCCTCGCCAAAGATCGACCCAAGATCGATCTCGGGGAACGTGCCCCGGGTGTCGCTTTGGCGGCCGATGAGAATGTCGGTTGGTGGAAGGTTGATCGTGACCGGTTCAGGTAGTTCGGCTGGTGGTTCGACGCCGGCGAACTGCATCCGCTCGAAGAACGCAGGGTCGATACTCACGGTCGCTCGTCCAGATTCAGACCCGGCTACCGGTGCAGCCGGCGCCACTTCTTCTGGCAGCGTTCCCGACAAGAAGTCGTATCCGCAGTTCTCGCAGAACACGTCTCCGGCAGCGTACGGTTCGCTGCAGTTCGGACAGCTAAGTCCAGCCTCGAGCGGTTCGCCAGCCGCGGGCTCTTCGAGCGCGGTAGCTGCCTCTTCACTGGCCGCAGGAGCGCCCAATGACTCGCCGCACACCGAACAGTAGTCCTCCCATTCAGACTCGTGGCCGTTCGTACAGGTAGCCATAGTTAGCTCTTCCGTTCGACCCGAACAGTGCGGGTCGAACGAACATCGAGGGCCATTTCGTCTTCTGCAGCCACTGCGCGCTTCAGGCGAACGGTTCCGGTTTTGGGGTCGTCGACCTCGACGACCTTTTGCAACAGGCGAACCGTGCCATCGTTGCCCGCTTCGTGTGCGATTTGCACCGCCCGACCGAGCTTGAGCGTGGCACTCTTCTCGTCGCCCGCTTGACGTGCGGCTAACCCGTCGTGGATGGCGTCGGCGAGTTCGGCCTGCCCGGTGTAGTGGGCAACCTCACGGTTGATGCGGGTACTGAGCGCGTCATCGTTGGTCCAGATAGCGCGGACCAGCGCCACCGGTTCAGCTTCACCGTTCACCGCCAGCATGACTCGAGCGGCGAGGCGCTCGTCGCCGATACCGCCGGTGGGGATCGCGATTCGCACGTGGTAGTCACGGCTTTCGGCGTCGGCCCACGAGCCGAGCGGGTAATCACGCGAGAGCGCGTCGACAGCTTCGCTCTTGTTGGTCATGTCTTCGAGGTTTGGCGACACCTGCTTGACGAACTGGATCTCGGACCCCTTCGGAGTCCAAAGGCGCAGCGCTACGTTGGCGACCTGCTTGGCCATGGTCTGCTGGGTGAGAGCCCTGAATTCGGCTTCCATTTCGCCCGGGCTTGGGATGATGTCGGTCGTGCCGAGCAAGGCGTTCGAGATCTTGCGGAGCTCGTCTGGCTCCCAGCTGGTGCCAAGGCCGCGGCAATCACACTCGAACAGGCCAACAGCGTCGGCGATTGCGGCGTCGAGCTCCCATGGCTGCTCGTGCTCGTTTCGACCGTCGGTCAACAAGATGACATGCGCAATCGAGTTGCGATGCCCCTGGATGAGCTGGGTCGCACCCCGAAGCCACGATCCAATGGCGGTGCCGCCGTCGGCGTAGATCCGCGTGGCGGCTTGTTTTGCTTCAGCGATGGTGCGGGCGTCGGCTGTTGCCAAGCCGCCGTGCGTTGGGTAGAGCGCTCGGGCCTGGTGGTTACCGGCAATCACCGCAAACAGGGTTCCCGGTTCGAGGACATCGAGCGCAGCGATCGTTGCATCGCGTGCGGCGCGAATCTTGGCGCCACCATCCTCGTTCATCGACCCGGACACATCGACGGCGATGACCTCGACGATCGGGACATTGGTGGGCATCGACGCCTGCGACTCCCCTTCCGACGACGTGACGGTGACGACCGCATCGACCACATTTCCGCCCTCGGGCAAGTATTCGTTCTGAAACACGTTTGCACTGAACTGCGTCACGCCGCTCTCCTTGTTTTGACTTCTCTATAGCTGTGCGATCACGACGGTGGTGTTGTCGTGTCCGCCCTGTTCGTTTGCGAATGCCACCAGCGTTTGAGCCAGTTCAAGACCGGCCAGGTCTGGATTGTCGGCACGAAGCGTCTTCAGTAACTCGGCGAGCTGCTCTTCCTCGGGCACGTATTTCCACAGCCCATCGGAGCACGCCAACAGCTGACCGCCCGCATCGTGCTCGCCCATGACGATGCCCGGGGTGGTGTCGGTGGCGTCAGCGCCCAGCCAACGGGTGATGCTGTTTTCGAATACGTCGTCGGTGGTGAGTTGAGTGACGGTCGGTGCGCCGTCGACATCCTGCATCCAGTACGCGCGGCTGTCGCCAAGCCACGCGTGCCACGATTTCACCATCGTTGGATCGCTGGGGTCAGGGCCGACAACAGATGCGACGATCGTGGTGGACGCCGGACCATCGGAACCGGCGCCGAGCGGAACTGCCGCGGCCGCCTCCTGTGCCGCAGCGACTGCAGCGACCAAAGCGGCCTCGATGTCGGTATCGCCAGCGTCGAGTGCAGCCTGCAAACTGTCACGAGCCGCGGTGGCAGCGGCAAGCGACGCGTCCTGGGGATCGTTGGTGGTTGAAACGCCGTCGCACACAACCGAAATCAGGCGATCGCCAGATTGGCCAATGGCGTAGGAATCTTCGTTCTGATGGTGCCGCAACCCTCGGTCGCTCGCAGCCACAATTGCACCCACGATCTCGGCCTGATGATCACGCTCGCCTGGCTGCTTGCGGCCACAGTCGCCGCAGTAGCCCTCGACGATGTTCTCGTGCGCGGCGCCACAATCGATGCACGGCGGGCCGGACAACGCTGCATGTTCACCGGCATAGTCAGACCCGCACGCTTCGCACCATGAAGCATCCGCCGACCCAAGGACGCCACACGCCGGGCACGTTTGTGCCTCTGGCGGATCTGCGTCTGGTTCCGCGCCACCGAGATGGATGACATCGTCGACCTTCGGAAAGTCAGGAATGTTCAGGGCTTGGGATTCTGTTGGTTCTGGAGGGGTCTCGGTCATGGGCTAAATCAGTGTCGGCACGCGAACCTGGTTGGCTTTATCAACCAGTTCGAAACGTTCTTCGGCGGTCTCGGCGATGCGAGCTAAATCTCGGTACGTGTCTTCGAGACTACGGCGAAGACCCTTCGCGGTGAGCGGGTTTCCAAACACACGAGAGCCCTCGTCCTCGGCCATTACGCCCGATTCGATGCCGTGGAGCGCCCCCTCGAGCACCTCGGCGGCCAGCTTTGCCCGGGCAGCACCATCGATGCGGGCGGCCTCGATCGTCTGAGCTGCCGCTGCCACGTCGGCCGCGTTGGGTGCCGTGTCGTCGTTGGCTCCAACGAGAACTCGAGCTGACGCGACCTGGGCTTCGGTGTAGGTAGCCGAGCTCGGCGGCACCGCCCGGTAGGCGTCGACGGCGCCTTTGCGATCGCCTGCAGCTGCACGGCATCGGGCCAGGCCGAAGGCCGCAGACACGTAGCCCGAGTCGACGCCGATGACCTCGGCGTAGAGGTCGGCAGCGCGGTGATATTCACCTGCGAGTTCGGCCGACAGGGCTACACCAAGCTTCGGTGCCAACTCGCCGGGAACCTCGGTCCACACCCGACTGAAACCCTCGGCGGCCGACTTGGCTGCCTCGGGAGTTCCCTGACGCAGCTTTTCGAGCGCCCGGTACCAGGTCACTCGCCAGTCCCACGGGTCAAAGTGTTCGACAGCACGCAACACGTCGTTCGGGGCGCCGCCCAAGTCGATGAGCTCACGGGCACGACGCAGGCGAACCTCAACCGAATCGGGGGCCGTGCCCGACGACAGACCCTCGTCGATCAACCGAATCGTTGCTTCCGGGTCGAGCTCGGGAAGGTCGTACAAGAACGCCGCGCCGGGGTCGTCGGGAGACACTTTTGGGGTTGGGAGGGCCCGCCAGTCCGCGTCGTCGATCGTGTCATCGTCGAGCATGATGCCGGCCAGCCGGTCGCCACCGAACAGCGAACTGGTGGTAGGGCGAGGTGATCGTTGGCTAATCGCCACGATCTCTCGGAGCACGCCCAACATCTGCTCGCCCATCTCGTCAGCCGACTGGAATCGATCGTCGGGGTGGGTTGCGGTTGCTTTCAGCAAGAACCGGTAGAACGACTCCCATTGGTCGAATAGAGGCTCGTCGGCGGGGGTGGGCAGGTCGTATTGGTACTCACCCTGATGGAACACGAAGTGTAGGCAGAGCACCGCCAGCGTTCGACCAACCGTGTAGAGGTCGGACGAAATCGACGGCCCCATCTCGGCTACCTCTGGAGCCTGGAAGCCCTGCGTGCCAAAGATGGCCGCAGAGTTGTCGTCGGCCTGCATCACGCCGCCCACGTCGATGAGCTTGACGCCGTCGCCGACCGCCATCATGTTCGCCGGCTTCAAGTCGTTGTACACCAGCCCCTGGCCGTGGAGGTACCCGAGCGCGGGAAGCACACCGAGCATGTAGGAGATTGCCTCGGTCACCGGCAGCGGATTTGGGCGGCCGCCGTTTTCTTTGCGCCGGTCCTTCAGCTTGGAAACGAGCGATTCGCCGCCGACGTACTCCATGACGATGTAGCCAGCGCCGTCCCAGGTGACGAAGTTGTAGATGTTGACGATGCTGCCGTGTTCGATCTGGGCGAGGAACTGGCGCTCTGCAACAGCCGAGGCCACCGCGTCCTCGTCGTCTTCGTTGAGGAGGCCCTTGAGCACAACCCAGCGGTTCGACACCGCGGTGTCCTGGCCGAGGTAGATCCATCCCATACCACCGTGGGCGATCGGCCCGAGGATCTTGTACTGGCCGCCGACGAGTTCGCCCGCCTTGAGCTTCGGCGCGTTCGTGGTGAAGTCGTAACGGGTTCGACAGTTGTTGCAGAAGCCCTTGACTCGACCGGGTGTGTCGTTGAGCGCCCGCCCAACGGGTTCTTGGCACGACGAGCAGAAGCGTTCGGCCTCGGGGGTTTCGCCAAGGGCGTTGGCGACCTTCTCGTCGGACATAACCGCCAACGCGGGGTCGCCCGCGAGCGTGGGGCTGATGTGCACGAGCCCCGCTCCGAGTTCGGCCCGGTTCGACGTACTTCGCAGCGTGCGTGTGCGGCGGCTTTCGCCTCCCCCGGCGGTCCGAACTGCGATCGTGGGCGACGTAGGCACAGCGATCGTGGCGGTGGCGGTGGTCGACGATTCGCCCCCGGCCGAGTTGGAAACCGGACCCGAAGCCATGGCGGACGGACCAGAGCTCGAGGGCGTCTCGGCAACGGTGGGTTGCATGCCGCAGGTGTTGCAATAGCCGTCGGCTGCGACCGTGCCATCGCAACCGAGTTCGGTGCAGGCCGCACCTGACGCGGCGCTGTTGGTTGGCGGACGCGGGCTTGGTGGCGGCATCGACGCCGAGACGGGGGTCGATGACGACGGTGGTGGGGGTGGAGGCGGCAGATGGCTTTCTACTGCCGGGATGTGCTTGCCCGCATACCCGCACGTGTTGCAATAGCCATCGGCCGCGATGCTGCCATCGCAGCCCAATTGCGTGCACGCATTCATGACTCACCACCATAGATGGCCAGTTGCGCCGCGAACTTGTCGATCAGCTCGAGCGCCCGGCCCAGGTCGGTGGGGCTGGTGTAAAGCTCGTCGTGGGCGAGCTGACCAAGCGCCGCGATGTCAGAGGGCAGTCCGCCCGACATGTCGGCCTTCACCCGGTACGCCTGCAACCGGCCGCGCAGCTCGTTGCGCTGGTGAATCGGAGCCGTGTTCTGCTCGAGCGCCTTGGTGAGCTGTTCGCGCAGGCGGGTGGCCGAGTGGTGCCATGCATCGAGTTCTCGCCGGGCCTCTTGCCACTGCCGAGAGCCCGACGCGGCGGCCTCTCCAACGATCTGAGCGGCCCGATGGGCCAACCCGTTCTGGCCGTCGATGACCGACGTTCCGGGAACCTTGATCAGCCCCTTTGGGGGAATGACCTTGGCGTCTGCTTCGGAGTAGGCCGCTGCGGCGCGGGCTCGTAGTACTCGAAGGTCGGCGAGGATTCGGTCTGTTCCCTGGAGGTCCGAATCGAGACTGCCATGATCGCGCTCGAGCTTTCCGGCTGCGGCCGCGGCTGCCGCGACGAGTTCGTCGAGGTCAGGGCCAACACGCGACGACAAGCTCAGGGGGTCGTCGGCAACCGATGCCTTCACCGCTTCGAGACGCTGCGTTGCTCGCATCACTTCAGGGAGCCGGAACGACAGGCGCTGCGACACGCCGTTGGCCCGGTCGAGCGTGACGTTGGCGGCGTCGATACGCGGCCGCAGATCGCGCCACACCGCATCAACACGAGCAACGACATCGCGGATGGGTTCATAGACCGCCCGAAACAGTTCGATGAGTCCGTCGCACGACACAAGCAACGTGCGGTGGTCACCTGGAGACTGCTCCATCTGGTCGCGAACCGAGCTCGGCAACACTCTTGGAATCGAGGAAGCTGGCAGGGCAATCGAGTGCGCTCCGAGGAGCAGGGCGATGTCTTGGTTGGTGTTGTTGAAGACCGACCGGTCCGCGACGAGCTGGTCGACCGAGTCGAGTTGATCGCGTAAATCGCCCAACCATGCCCACAGTTGCGGGGCGTATTCGATGAACTGATTCGTCTGCTTCCCGGTAGCGCCACTCATTTCGCCTGCCGCAAGCAGGCGATACGTCGGGTGCTCATCGAGCTCGTAGAGATTGTCGGACCATTGGGTGACGACGCTGCGGTAGTAGGTCCGCCGTTGTTCTATCTCTGCGGTGTTCACTACGGAGGAAGAATAGGCGAAACCACGTCGGGGAGCTGAGTCTTCTACGATGTCGACGTGACTGCATCCGTCGCCAGGCCCTCGTGGCTATCCCCCGACCGATTTCGAACGACACCCGCACGTCTTCGAACATGGTCGACCGTTATCTCGGCCCTGCTGATCGTCGCCGCGATCTTCGCCTCGTTTGCCACCCAAGCATTCATTTCGAGCGTCGATCAGGTCGAGCGAAGCACGGGCCCGGTATTGATCTCGACGCAGCGCCTGGTAGGCAGTATCGCCGAGGCTGACGCAGCGAACACTGCGGTGTTCTTGTCGGGAACGGCCACCGACCGACAGCAGCAGAGCCTGTTCGAGAACGCGATTAGCCGGGCACCCCAACAGCTCGAGGATGTCTCGACCGGCATTGGTGAGGACCCCGAATCCCATGAGGCCCTAAAGCGGGTGGCGAGCCAATTGCCCGAATACGCCCGCCTGGCCGAACGTGCCCGCACAGCAAACCTGGCCGGAGACCCAACCGCGGTTGTCGACCTGCAAAGGGCATTCGAGCTGGTCAGCGGCGAAAACGGCATGATCGACAACACCCGTATCGTTACGTCCCGTACCCAGGCGGGCTTCGATGACGATCTCTCGGCGGGTTACCTCGAGTGGATCGGAGCGATGGTTGCCCTGGCGGTGTCGCTCCTCGTTCTGCTTCTCGCGCAGCGAAACCTTCGGGCCAGGACACGTCGCACGTTCAACATCCCGCTCGTGCTCGCCACCTTCTGCGTGATCGGCCTCGCGATCTGGCTGTCGCTGGCGCTCGTTGGACGGCAGGCCGACCTGCAATCGGCACAGAGCGAGGCGTATGACTCGATCGCCCTGACCGCCGAGCTGCAAACGTTGGCTTTCGAGTACAAAACCTCCGAAGCACTCGCGATCATCAACGAGGACATTGACGTCTTTCCCTCGGAGGAAAGCAACAGCGTCATCGAGGACCGTCTGGACTCGCTGCTTACCTCAGCCGATTCGACCCGAGAGGAGGGGGCCGTCGCCCTCTTGAAGGCACGTTGGGACCGTTATGAATCCACCAGCTCCAAGGTGCGGAGCGCCCTCGAGGCCAACGGCACCAGCGCTGCTCGCAGCCTGGCGATCACCGAAGGCAACGCCGATTTTAACGGCTTCAACACGACGGTCGAAAGCGTGCTGCTGGCGAACCGCGATCAGTTCAACGACTCGGTGGCCAGCGCCAGCAATCGGATGCGCTGGCTTCGTCTGGGTGCCATCTTCCTGCCGATGCTCGCAGCACTGCTCACGCTCGGCGGGTACCAACTTCGAATCAACGAGTACTGGTAGGCACTGATGCGATTTACCAGACGCCAGTTCATCGCTGCAGCGGGCGCAATGACTGCCCTCGGGGCCTGCGGGCGCGCCGGCACCGGCAACCGTCCACTCGTTCGCACCGGCCAGCTCAACGTCATCAACTGGGCCGAGTACATCGACCCCGCCACGATCGCCAAGATCGAGGCCGCCACCGGGCTATCGATCGATTACCGCGAGGTCTACGTCGACAATGTCTCGGGGGTCGAAGAGTTCATCGCACCGGTCTTGGGCGGTGCCACCCCGACCTACGACATCATCACGCCGACGTTTTGGGTGGCCGATCAGATCATCGAACAGGGCAAGGCCGAGCCGCTTCCCCTCGAAGCAATCCCCAACCACGTCAACATCGACCCGGCGTACCTCATCAACGATTGGGACCGCGGCTCACGCTTTCAGATGCCGTGGCAAGGCGGCATGACGGGCATTGCCTACAACCCCGAATTGGTCGACGGCGAGATCAGCTCGATCAACGACCTATTCGATTCGAAACTCGCCGGCAGGGTTGGCCTCATCGGCGAGATGCGCGAGGCGGTCGGACTGGCCATGTTGTCGAACGGCGACGACCCATCTCGGCCGTCGGCTCGAACGGCTCGGGCAGGCCTGGCGAAGATTCGGCAATACGTCGAGAACGGCCACTTCAACGCGATCGTCTTCGACGACTTTGTTGACTTCCTCACGGAAGGCACGTTGGCCGCCACGATGGCGTGGTCGGGTCAGGCCGCTGCTCTGCAGCTCGAAGACGAGCGGTTCGAGTTCGTCATCCCGACCGAAGGCGCCATCTCGTGGTTCGACACGATGATCATGCCGCTCGGCGCACTGAACTATGCGTCGGCTGCCGAATGGATGAACTGGGCCTACGACCCGCTGAACGCGGCGGAGATCGCCGCATGGAACTTGTATGTGTGCCCGGTGCTCGGAACCCAAGATGTGTTGCGGTCTCAAGGCGGCGACAGCGCAGCTCTTGCCGAGAACCCGCTGGTATTTCCTGATGCTGATACCCGCAACCGTCTCTTCAATTGGGGCACACTCGATAGGGAAACCGAACGCTCGATCGAACTCGAATTTGACTCGCTCTTCGACTTCTTCGAATAACAACTTGTTCGCGCCAAGGAGAAGACATGCACCATTTCGACGAGAGTATCGACCTGCTCGCCGAGCGAATTCTTGAGTATGCGAAGGCGCGAACACGGCTCGATCCAATTCCGCTGAACTTCCCCAAGACCGAAGAAGAACTTCGCGAACTCTGCGGCCCAACGATCACCCCAGACGGCATTGGTGGCACCCGAGCGCTCGATCTGTTCATCGATGTGCTCGAGCCGGCATCGCTGTCGGTCGACTACACCAAGTACTTGTCGTTCGTCCCCGCAGCCCCAACTGAGGCCGCCGTGTTGTTCGACCTCGTGGTAGGCGCGGCGTCGATCTATGGCGGCTCATGGCTCGAGGGTGCTGGCGCGGTCCACGCCGAGAACGAAGCACTCGAGTGGCTTCGTTCGATCGCCGGAATGCCGGTCGGGACCGAAGGCGTGTTTGTTCCGGGCGGAACGGTTGGCAACTTGTCTGCTCTCCATGCTGCTCGCCACGATGCGAAGACCCGGCTCGGCGATGCCCGTCCGCAGCGTTTCGCAATCGTTGCATCGAAGGAATCGCATAGCTCGATCAAAGCGGGCGCCGAGGTCATGGACTGCGACGTCATTCTCGTCGACACCGACGACCAGCGTCGCATGACCGGCGCCGCCGTTGCTGCGGCCCTCGACGAACACGGCGACCGAATCTGTGCGGTCGCAGCAACCTCTGGCACAACCAACTTGGGCGTCATCGACGATCTCCGGTCGATTGGCGAGATCTGCCGCGAACGTGGTGTGTGGTTCCACGTTGACGGTGCGTACGGAGGCGCTGGCTTGGCCACCGAGCGAACCCGCCCCCAATTCGACGGGCTCGAACTTGCTGACTCGTTCATCGTCGATCCCCACAAGTGGTTGTTCGCACCGTTCGACTGCTGTGCGCTTCTCTACCGCAACCCGGACAAGGCGGTGGCAGCGCACGCCCAACACGCTGGGTATCTGGCCTTCCTCGATGCCCACGGCGACCGCAACCCGTCGGACTATGCAATTCACCTCACCCGACGAGTTCGTGGCTTGCCGTTCTGGTTCAGCCTCGCAACCCACGGCACAGATGCCTACACGACCGCGGTCGACATCACGCTCGATCTAGCCGATGCGGCCGCCGAGATGATCCGCAACGTCGACTATCTCGAGCTCGCCCACGAGCCGTCGCTGTCTGTCGTGGCCTTCACCCGCACAGGCTGGGGCCCCGACGACTACCAGGCGTGGAGCGAAAAGGCGATGAACGAGGGCCTCGCCTTCGTCACGCCATCGCGCCTCGATGGCAAGCCGATCTACCGCTTCTGTTTCATCAACCCCCGCACCACCACCGACGAGATCGCCGAAATCATCGCCGCCCTCGCCTAGGCCTCATCTATATGGGGCCTGTCCCCATAAAGCCGATTCGTGCACGTCGTGTCACACCCGCCACGTACGGTGGCGAAATGGCACGAAAACCACGCAATCAACCCGAAGCTGAGTTCCACCACATCACAAACCGTGGGGCGCGGCGATCCGACATCTACCTCGACGACATCGATCGAGATCTATTCCTACATTTGCTTGGACTGGCGCACACGAAGTTCGGTGTCATCATCCATGCATTCGCGTTGATGGGCAATCACTACCACCTCATCGCGCAGTTCCCTGAGCGAAACATGTCGAACGTCATGCACTGGATTGGTATGTGTTACGCCACTGCCATCAACCGCCGGTATGGCTATGACGGCAGGCTCTGCAAGGACCGGTTCTTCAACAGCCCAATCGATAGCGAGCCCTATCTAATGAGCGCTGTTCGATACGTCCACCAAAACCCGAAGGACATTGGTGTCACCGAGCTCGACACGTACCGGTGGTCGAGCTTCGGTATCTACCTCGGCTTAGCCCACTCCCCCGAGTGGATGTGCACCGACCTACTTTTGGGTCTCTTCGGCAATGATCAAGCGAGCTTTCGCCTCTTCAACGAAGCAACGCCGACCATCAACTTCGGCGAAGACGACCAAATTGCCGGCTAACGCGAACGTCTTTATAGGGCCTGTCCCCGTAAAGACACCTTTATGGGGACAGGCCCCATAAAGGCGATTAGGTGGCGATTGCTCCGCCGATGACGAGGTCGTTGTCGTAGAAGACGAGGCTTTGGCCGGGGGCGATGCGGTCACGGTTCTTGTGCCATACGACGCGGTCGAACTCGACGATTGCTGGGAACGCTGTGCCGTGCGCGCTGGCTTGCACTAGGGCATCGCCGGTGAATGGTTCGTGGGCCCACACCGGTTGGGTGAAGCCGGTCTCTATGTCCTGCAGCGAGCGGCGGGGACCAATGGTGACGATGGACTCTTGCAGATTCACATCGACCACGAATTGCGGCTCGCTCATTCCTGAGACGTTCAAACCCTTGCGCTGTCCAATGGTCACGAGCTCGGTCGCTGGCACTTCGCCGACCTGCTTTCCGTCTTCGGTGAGAATCACACCCGGGGTCAAGCCACCGCGTGCTGCGAGGAAATCCTCACGCCCACCGTCCTTGGTGATGAAGCAGACGTCTTGGCTGTCGGGCTTGCCTGCGGTGACTAGGCCTCGTCGTTCGGCCTCAGCGCGCAGGTCGGGCTTGTGCCACCCGCCGATTGGCAACAGGACGCGGGCGAGCACATCTTGACCAAGCATGTGGAGCACGTAGCTCTGGTCCTTTAGCGGGTCGATGCTGCGTTGCATGCGGAAGGTGCCGTCGTCAAGCGTGGCGATCCGGGCATAGTGGCCGGTGGCGATTCGGTCGAACCCCAGCACAGACGCCCGGTCGAAGAAGAGATCGAATTTGATGTGGCGGTTGCATTCGATGCATGGGTTCGGTGTGCCCCCGGTGCGATGGGTATCGACGAATGGGTTGACGACATGCTCGTTGAACTCGTCACCGAAGTTGAACACGTGATGTTCGATGCCGAGTTGGTTTGCCACCCACCGGGCGTCGTCGACATCAGAGACCGAGCAGCAGCCCGAGTCCGACTCGCCGCCCCATAGCTTCATCGTGACACCTACAACGTCGAAGCCCTGTTCGACGAGCAATGCCGCGGCGACAGAGGAGTCGACTCCCCCGGACATGCCGACCAGTACACGTTCAGCCATGTCGGCCCCCGGATCGCAATTGGTCGACCGCAGCGGGGATGAGCCGAAGCGCATCGTCGATGTCGGCGTCAGTGGTCGACCAGCCGAGAGACAGTCGAAGTGGCGCGGTGTTGACCGCGTCGACGCCCATGGCGTCGAGCACATGTGACGCACCTTGGGCACCACTTGCACACGACGACGCGGCAGAACAGGCGAGGCTCTGTTCGTCGAGCAGGAACAGCAGCGGTTCGCTGGTGATACCGGGGATGCACACGTGGACGATACCGGGCACCCGAACCGAACGATCGACCGTTGGGGCCAGTCCATCGATCTGGTCGACAAGACCATCGAGCAGCCGCGTAGCGAGGCGGTCGATGCGGGCAAGCCGTTCGGTCCGGTCGTCGATCGAGGCTTGGACGGCGGCGGCGAAGCCGATGATGCCCGCAACATTCTGGGTGCCGGCCCGACGGTCGCGTTCTTGTCCCCCACCGACGAGCAGGGGTTCGGGCATCTTGCCGTCACGGACTACCACAGCACCAACGCCTTGCGGGCCGCCCAACTTGTGGCCGGTGACCGACAGCATGTCGACACCTTCTGCCGCGGTTGTTAGGTCGAGCCACGGAAGTGCTTGCACGGCGTCGGAGTGCACCAGGGCGTCGGGCGCCTGCTCGTGTACGGCTGCCGCAATAGCCGCGATGGGTTGCTCGACCCCGGTTTCGTTGTTGACCGCCATAACCGACACCACTTCGGTCGCCTCGGTCACAAGCGCCGCGACTGCATCGGCGGTGACGACACCGCGCGAGTTGACCGGAGCAATGTGGGCCCCTTGACGGACGGCGGGTTCGAGGACTGCAGGGTGCTCGGTGGCACCAACGATGATCGAACCACTGGGTCGATTGCGACCGATAGCGAGGTTGTCCGATTCGGTTCCGCCGCCGGTGAACACAACTTCGCCTCGGGTGAAACCAGTGGCTTCGGCCAGCACGCCACGTGCTTCGTCGAGGGCTTGACGGGCGCGTCGACCACGGCGATGCGACGCCGTTGGGTTCGCGTGTTGTTCGGAGAACCACGGCAGCATCGCGTCGAGCGCTTCGGGGCGAAGCGGCGATGATGCGGCGTGGTCGAGGTAAGCGGACACAGCTCCAGGCTAGGGCTGACTATTTGATCGCGAGCTGCGCCAGACCACCGTCACGAAGCTGCGCTGCTGCTAGCACCGCAACAAGGTACGTTTCGGGGGCCAGGCCGAACCCTTGCGGATGTCCGAGGTGCTCGGAGGTGGCTGCGGCCAAGCGATTGCCAAGATCAACCCGCGCTGGCCCAGACAGCTCGGCAACACGAAGCAGAAACGACCGGATGATGCGCTCTTGTTTGGGCTTGAGCTTCATGACGTCCATGTGCGCAACGATCTGCTCGGTACCCATGGGAGGCGTGAACGGAACCGCCGGTACGTGCGACACAACCCGCGGGTCTCGGATGACAAAGGTTCCGGCAGCGAGGTCACCAAGGCGTTGGGATCGCTTGGTGAACATGCCGCACAGCAACGCCAATGCTCCGTAGGTCATCACCATGTCAACTAGCTGAAACAGCGACCGAATAAAGGCCTCACGAAAACCGATCGGCCCGGCTTCGAGGGTCACGACTCGCAGCCCCACCGCAAACTTGCCGATGGTACGGCCTCGAAAGTACGTCTCGGCGATGATTGGATACCAGAAGAAAACCAGGAACGTGCCAACGACCTGAACGATGAACGACAAGGTGCCGTCGATGAGGTTGGTGAGCTGCAAGAGCTGAACGATTGCGATGAGCGCGAAACCAACGATGGTGGTGTCGATAAGCCGGGCCATGGCGCGATGACCCACACCTGCCGCCTCGAGGTCGAGGACGACCCCCTGGGGCGTGACGATGCCTCGTCCTGCGTTGACGGCGGCGGTCATGAATGCGTTCCGTTGGCCACGCCACCACCGTAGGCGCACTACCGTGATCTCTGTGCGCACCCTCGACAGCTACGTCATGGCAAACAATGCTGAGTGGCAACGGCTTGAGGAGCTCGTGGCCGAAGCGCAGAAGAAGCGTCGCAAGCTCAAGGGCGAGGAGCTCGACGAGTTGTTGGCCCGTTACCAACGAGCCTCTGCTCACCTGTCCCACGTGCGCACCACCTATGCAGACCCTCTGGTAACGCAGCGACTCACGCGCATCGTGTCCGGTGCCCGAGCCGTCATCTATGGCGCTCAGCCAAAGGCACGCGGTGCATTCATCTCGTTCTTCTCGTCCACATTCCCTGCGGCCGTCTGGTCAGCGCGGGTGTTCATCTTCCTGTCGACGCTTGCGTTCGTCATCCCGGCCGTCGTCACCGCCGTATGGCTTGCGAATTCCGATGCCGCCATCGAAGCCCTTGCACCGCCGGGGTTACGAGAGGCCTACGTCGAAGAGGATTTTGAGGCCTACTACTCGTCGGCGCCAGCTTCAGAGTTCGCCACGCGCGTGTTGATCAACAACATTCAGGTGTCGTTCCTTGCGTTCGTCATCGGCATCATGTGGATGTTTCCCACCGTGCTCATCCTCGCGTTCAACGGGGCCAACCTGGGATTCGCAGCGGGCCTGTTCTATGCCGCCGGCGAGGCACCGAAGTTCTGGGGCCTGATCTTGCCCCACGGGCTCCTCGAGATCAGCGCGATCCTGGTGGCCGGTGGTGCGGGGATGCAGATGGGCTGGGCGCTCATCAAGCCCGGCGATCGCACCCGGGGCGACGCCCTCACCGAGGAAGCCAAGCGGGCGGCCTCGATCGTCATCGGTCTCATCGTCGTATTTATCTGCGCCGGCCTCATCGAGGGCTTTGTCACCCCATCGCCGCTCGACACCTGGGCCCGAGTATCAATCGGCGCCGCGGCGTTCCTGGCGTTCTGGTCGTACATCTTTGCCCTCGGCCCAGCAGCGATGGCTCGGGGCTACACCGGCTCGGTGGTTCAGCGGCCAGTGCGCATTGAAGAGCTCGACTCACCTGTCGAAACCGAAACCAGCTAGAGCTTTCCGCGAGCCTTTACGTCGAGGTAGTGATCCATCAGCCTGGCCGCGAGCTTGCCGGGCACTGCATCGATGACCGCTGCGCCGTTTCGGCGGAGTTCGCGAATCGTTCGTTCGCGCTCGGCTAGCGACGCCCGTGATGCCGCATGGCGATGCGCCTCTTCCGCGTTCTTGGGCACCATCGACGCCCACTCGTCGACCTGCGGATCGCGCACCGTGGCCAGAACGACGACGTGAGAGCGCGTCAGCAACGGAAGGGCGGGCAGCAGGAACTCGTTCAGCGTTTGTTCGACGAGTTCAGTGTGGATCACCAGCATCGTGCGTCGGCTGAACCGCGTCAGGGTTTCGGTGAAGGCACCGTGGTAGTCGCTCTCGGCGAGCACCGGCTCGAGATCGAACATTGCGTTGATGATGCGACTGAGCTGGGTCGACCGAGCCGACGCCGGCACGGTGGCCCGGACATCACCGTCGAAAATGAGCAACCCGGTGCGGTCGCCGAGCCCGATCGACACGGTCGTGAGGGCCATGATTGCGTCCATTGCATGCTCGACGCGAGGAACCCCCGCCACCTGACCGGCCATGAGCCGGCCGTTGTCCATGACGTTGATCACCGTCTGGTTGCGTTCGGTTCGGTACGTGCGCACGATCATGCGGTTGGCGCGGGCGGTCGCCGACCAGTCGATCTTGCGGAACTCGTCGTCGGGGGTGAAGTCTCGTAGCTGCTCGAACTCGGAACCGCCGCCGCGCATTCGAGCCGACCGCAGGCCCATGTCGAGTCGGCTGCGCCGAAGTCGCAGTTCGGCCTCGGCGCGACTTGGGAAACGCGGGAAGACCCGCAGTTCGTCAGGCTCCCACCGAGTCTGCTGGCGGCCACCAAAGCCAAGCGGCCCGTCGATGCGTATGACCAGTTCACCCAACGCAAAGCGACCCCGGCGTATCGGATGCAGGTCGGTCTCGACGGTGGCGGTGCGGGTGCCATCGAGGTCGATCGATGCACGTCGAGCGTCGGCCATTAGTGACGGCGCCAACCCGTCGGCCAGCTTCAGCCGGGCTGTCCGGTCAGAAACGTTGGTCACCTGCCACGACACGGTGCCGCTGCGATCGAGGGTGATCGACGACGGCGTCGAACGCTCGACCCGAATGTCGTTGGGCGAAACCGTCAACAACCAATCGATCAACCAGACCAACGCCACCACGACGGCAATCCCGAGCAGCGCCCACCAGGGATGCTCGGGAAACAAGAAGACCGCTGGGGTCAGTAGGGCTGCGAACAGCGCCAGTCGGGGTTGAAAGACCATGTGGGGTTAGCGAGGAACCGGCACGGATTCGAGCAGCCCGTCGAGAACGATGTCGGGAGTGACACCTTCGAGCTCGGCCTCAGGCTGCACTTGCAGGCGGTGTCGCAGGCCAGGTTTCGCGATCATCTTGACGTCGTCGGGAGTGACGAAGGTTCGTCCTGCCATCCACGCCCACGCCTTTGACAAGCCGAGCAAGGCAACGCCGCCACGGGGCGAGACGCCCAAGTCGACCACCGGCGAGGTGCGGGTGGCTCGGATGAGCTCGGTGATATAGCTCAGGATCGAGTCGTCGACCTGCATGGAGCGCACCTCGGCCCGGGCCCGTTCGAGGTCCTCAGCCGTAGCGATGGCCTGCACGCCGTTCGATGACACCTCGTGCAGGTTCAGACCGCGGTGATGGCGGGCCAGGACTTCTTGCTCGGCGTCGCGTTCGGGGTAACCGACGTAGAGCTTCGCGAGGAAGCGGTCGAGCTGGGCTTCGGGCAGCGGGTAGGTGCCGTCGTATTCGACCGGGTTCTGCGTGGCGATCACCATGAACGGGCTTGGCAGCTTTCGGGGAACGCCCGCAACGGTGGCCTGCCGCTCTTCCATGACCTCGAGCAGAGCTGCCTGGGTCTTTGGTGGGGTCCGGTTGATCTCATCGGCAAGCAACAGGTTGGTGAAGATTGGGCCCTCGCGAAACACAAACTCTGACGTTGCCTGCTCGTACATCAGCTGGCCCGTGATATCGGACGGCATGAGGTCGGGTGTGAACTGAATACGAGCCATATCGATGCTGAGCGTCGATGCAACGGTCTTGACGAGCAGCGTCTTGGCCACACCCGGAACACCTTCGAGCAGTACGTGGCCGTCGGCCAACAACGCTGCGAGAAACCCAGCGAGGACGCCCTGTTGCCCAACGACGACCTTGCCAACCTCGGTGCGCACGTCGTTGACGAACGAGCTAGAGCCCGCCTGCGGCTGCGCAGGAGCGACAGCAGGTGCGGCACCGGCCGGAGTTACAGCGGGCGCCGCGGCCGGCGGACCAGTGGGCGGCGCAGCTGCCGGGATAATCGGCGGTGGCGACCCCGGCGGCGGAACCGCAGGCGGTTGACCAACCGGTGACATCCCGGGAACCCCAGATGGATTCACTTCGGGCATTCCGTCTGGAGGCGGTGGCAGGTTGGTCATCAGGTCGTCCTTTCGGTGACGAGAGAGAATTCCTCGCTGGTTGCAAGGGTGGCGACACCGCTTCGCTCGATGCGATCGCGTGTCTCGATGAGTTGGGTTGCCAGCGCAACGAACTCGTCGTCGTTGGCTGGAGGCGGGCCGTCGAGCATGTGAATGATCGCGGCCTGCTGGTCGCCTGCGACGAGCGCTGTAGCGATGTCCTGGGCTGACGAGTCCGACGCCATACCGACGCGCCGCGCCAGATCGGTGCGTAGGTCGTGCCGCAAAATTGCCGAGCTACGGCCGGTTGCATCTTCGGTCTTTCCGAACAGGCGACCTGTGGCCTCGACGTAACTAGAACTCGGCAGCTCGATTGGAACCTCTTCGGAGATCGGCGAGCCATGTCGGCGACCAACCGTGATGGCGTACAGAATCGCTGCGCCCGTCAGCCCAGCAATAAGCGCCAGCACTGCGGGGTCGACGAGATCGAGAAGCGTCTGGTCGCCAGCTCCAACCGGGTTACCGTCCTCGTCGACGGGCTGGTCGCCGCCAAACCCGCCACCTCCAAGACCACCGCCGCCATCAAAGGGAATCGGGTTCCCTTCCTCGTCGAGCTCGAGGGGCGGGTCGTCGCCGAACGGGCTCTCGCCAAGGAGTTCGTCGAAGATCGACTCGGGTTCGTCATCGCCCGAACCGCTTGCCTCGTCTCCGTCACCGGGACCATCGATCTCGATCTCGGCCTCGTCGTCGAGCACAAACCACACCGGTGGGTCGGGCACAAAGCCGACGGTTGGCGCGTCATCGATGCCAATGAGGCGAGCGAAGAGCGCAGCGTTATCAGCCCTGTTCAGAGACCGGTTGTAGAACAGTGCCATCGTGCCGACACGCACCACCCGGCCTTCACCGAACTGTCGGATGACGACCAGCGATTGCTCTGATGAGCCGAAGCAGGACGTGTCGTCGGCGCCGACCTCGACGGGGATGTAGTCCAGCGGACGGACCTCGGTTAGCCCTGGGAGCGACGGGTCGGTGCATTCACCACGTGCGACGAGGAGATCGCCGAGCTCACCGTCGACAAAGGCAGTGCCGCCCTTCGGCGCGTTGGGGAGGTCATAGGTCGTGATAAGGGTGCCCCCGTTGCGAACCCAATCGAGCAAGGGCTGCCACGAAAGCACCGTTGTGTCATCGGCACTGAAGGGTGGAAGGACCGGGCCCTGCCCGGCGAGAATCGCCACGTCAACATCTTCTTCGGGCAAACCCACGTTGCGCTGCGTGTTGCCGCCGGCCTCCTCGACGAACAGGCGGGCTGCCAGCAGCCCGTTCGGGCCAACACCGTCGGGGTCGGCTTCGCCTCCGATGTTCGGGTCGTTGCGGGTGGCGAGTGCAAAGAGAATCACGAGGCCAGCGAGCGCAAGCAGCCCAAACCACAAGATTGGCGATGCCTGCTGGCGCGGAACTGCGGGAGAGGTCATCGTGCCCCCACCGTCTGGAGACGTTCGAGCAGCCGTTCGACATCGCCAAGATCGGCTTGGCGAACCTCGAGGTCGCTGTAGAACGCCCGCTCGAACGCCGCCGCCGCCGGCTGATACGTATCGAGGAGCTCCGGACGGTGCTGTTGTACTGCGCTGGCGAAGTCGCCTGTTGTGGCCCCCGCAACCTCTCGGGCGATGTTCTGGTCGATCAGCCCAACAACGGCCAGGCGAAACCCTGCCACGACCGCCCCACGCCAATCCCCCGACGACCGCAGGCGCGCCAGTTGGTCACGAAGCGCAGATGGTTCGACGACCTCGTCAAAGACGACTCTGGTGCCGTCGGAGCTTTCCTTCTTTGCCTTTGGTTTGCGGTTGGCGATGGCCCGATACAAGGCAAAGCAGAACAGTAGGCCGGCGAGCACAACCAAGATCGTGGCGAGGACCCTTCCCGCTTCACCACCAATTCCACCGAAGCCGCCAAACAACCAGCCAAAGAAGTCGGCGATTTGTTCTCCGACCCAGTTCAGGGCGCGGGTGGCCGGACCCGGTTCACCAGCGGCGAGAAATTCGTCTCGCCGAAGAATTTCGTCGGCCAGGTCGTTGGCTTCTTCGTTCGTTACCTCAGCCACGGCCCGCTCCAATTCGACGCGCCCGATTCCGAGGGAACGTCCGACCGATCGCAAGGTCGAGATCGATGCCTTCGCGGCGCACCCGCAAGTCGAGATACAGCACCACCGACGCCGCAGCAAGGAACGCTGCAGCGAAGACTGCCCCGGCCACATCGGAGATGCCGAAGATGATCCAGTCTGGCGGACGCGACTGGCCGGTGAACTGGCTCAAAATAAGTGAGGGCGACTGCTTGATAGCCAACCGGATGATGAATGCGCCGACACCGGTGATGATGAACACAAGCCCGGTCTGACCGAGCTTTGCCGACGCCAGATTGGCGCTCCGCTGCAGGACTTGTTTCACCTTCATCCGTTCGGCGCCCATGAGCGGCGCTGCAACCGAGAGAAGTACGGCGACGAGCAAACCAGCAGCCCCAAAGCCAACAATCCCTCCGCCAACAATGACGATCTTGGCGATGATCCAGACGATCAGGAGCTTGTGAATACGCCTGAATGTTCTTCCGAACACTTCCCGCGTGGTTGGCGCTTGGCCGACGAACCACGCAGCAGCGAGCTCGCCGTACATCACCGCGATGAGGAAGAGCGCAAGGGACTCGAGCCCGAAGGAGATCAGGTTGGCGAGGATCGAATCGACCCCGAGCACATTCTCGAGGATGAGGTCGATCGCCTGCTCTGGTCGTGCTCGACGAAGGATCGATCCTGGCACCAACGCTGCGAGCGCTTTTGCAGGAATCATAAGCATGCAGGCGATCGCCAACAGTTGACGCGGACGTATCCGAATGAACGTCATTGCCTCGTCGAAGATGCCCAGGGGAGAGCGCGCCACCAGCGGGGGAAGCTCTTCTGCGCCCGGGACGAGTTCTGGCCGCCCCGGCGCTCCGTTGGATTGTGCGCCGGTCACTGCGCCATTCTTAGTCGGTGCCAGACCCCACACGACAGATGGTTCCTCAAGGAAATGACCCGTTCGGTCCCGAGCGATACGGCGAGAGCTTCGCCGATGTCTACGACGAGTGGTACGACGACGTGTCCGATGCCGAAGCAACAGCGGCGTTCATCTCTCGCTTCGGGCCCAGCCAGCGCGTTCTCGAGCTCGGGGTTGGCACCGGTCGACTGTCGCTGAAAATCGCCGCGTCAGGCCATTTCGTGGTTGGCGTGGATGCATCGGTCTCGATGCTCGAACGATTTCGCTCTGCCGATCGCTCGTGGGCGGTGGGTGCAGACATGGCCGTCCTCCCGGTTCGGTCAGAATCGTTCGATACCGTGTTGGTCGCCACGAACACGCTCTTCAACTTGCATTCCGAACACGGCCAGCAGGCATGTCTTGACGAGAGTCGCCGGGCACTACGGCTGGGTGGACGCCTGATCGTTGAAGCCATGATCCCGGCCGACCCGGACCCGGCGCTCGACGCTATGGTCACCACCCGGTCGATCGACGTGGACACGGCCGTGCTCACCGCAACCATCCGCGATGTGGACGAGCAACAGATCACCGGCCAGCACATCGAATTCTCCAATGCTGGGGTTCGGATGCGCCCGTGGAAGATCCGCTATGCGACCCTCGCCCAACTCGACGCAATGGCAGCTAAGGCTGGGTTCCGTCTCGGTCAACGAACCGCCGATTGGGATGGCGCAGCCATCACCGACAACAGCGGCAATGCTGTCAGTGTCTACGTCGCCGTCTAGATAGCCTGCTTCGATGGCCGCAATCACCGTGGAGACCGAGCTCGATGCCCCGCCTGAGGTGGTTTGGACCGACGTCCGCGTGTTGTCGAGTCACGTCGAGTGGATGCACGACGCCGAGTCGATCTGGTTCACGTCTGATTCCAAAGAGGGCGTCGGAACCACCTTCGAATGCGAGACCAAAGTCGGGCCTATTCAGCTGACCGATGTCATGGAGATCACCGCGTGGATCGACGCTGAGACGATCGGTGTGAAGCACTCTGGCGTGGTGATGGGCGAGGGCGCATTCACGCTGTCGCCGCTCGCTGGTGGGCGCACCCTGTTTCGTTGGGAAGAGGAGCTGTCGTTTCCGTGGTGGCTCGGCGGACCGGTCGGCGAACCGATTGGGTCGATCGTGCTCAAGCTGATCTGGAAGCGCAACCTGCAAGCGCTGAGCAAGCGCTTCAAGAACGGCGAAGTCGTCGCCTAGCCGCCTCGCGGAGTTTGGAACAGCGGGTTCATCCACGTCGTAGCTGCGAGGTAGCACAACCCAAACATGACGACGCCGAGGGAGACCGTGATGAGGAAGCGCTTCTTGGACTCCGGTATGAGCGGACCATCGCCGGGGTTCATTCCGAAGTAGATGACACCCAGGAGAAGGCCGGCCAGGAGACCGCCACCGTGCCCGCCGAGGCTCACTCCACCTCGGAAGCTAAAGAGCACGTTGATCACGATGAGGAAGCCGAGGCCGGTGTCGAAGAGCCCGATATTGCGGCTGCGGTACACAAAGACGGTGAACCCAATGAGGCCGAACACCGCGCCCGAAGCGCCGCCGGTTGGGCTGAGCGGCGAGAGCACCAGCGCTCCGAGGCTGCCTGCGATGAGCGTTGTGAAATAGACGGCCAGGTAGTCGCGTTCGCCGAGCACTCGTTCGAGCTGGAGGCCGAGCTGCCACAGCAAGTACATGTTGAAGCCAATGTGAATAACGCCCGAGTGGATGAACCCACCGCTGAAGATGCGCCACAGTTCAAAGTTCTCGGCGATTGGAAATCCGTAGGTTCCGAAGTCGCGAAAGACCGAACCGGCGCTCACTACCGTGGCGTCGAGGAAGAAGATGGTGAGGACGAAGATCGCCACGTTGATGCCGACGAGCGCTTGGGTGACCCGGCCTTGTGAGCCGGGCATGTTGCTCGACGTGTAGACCTTCTGCTTGGTGCCTTTGGTGCACTCGGGGCAATGCACGCCAACCGAGGCTTGGTGCGCGCATTCGCCACAAATCAGGCGATCACACCGTTGGCAGCTGACGCCAGTTGATCGATCGGCATGCTTGTAGCAGACCTCGCTGACCGCACCGTCTTGTGGTTCCACGTTGCTCATAATGATTCCAATGCAGACGCTACCTGGATGATTCCCACTTGTAGGTAATTCGCCGGTAAGAGCCAGCGGCAAATCGATGGGTCCAGATACCTCGCCAATCGGTGATTAACGGTACCGTTTGCGTGTGATCGAAGATCCAAAGCCCCTCCCCCGCGAGCTTCACGAAGCCCTAAGCCAACTCGCCCAGACCCCACAGCTTCTTGTGGCCACCGACTACGACGGCACCGTTGCGCCGCTTGTTGATGACCCGATGAAGGCTGTTCCCGATCGGGACACTTCGGTGGCGATGCGGTCGCTGGCCACCCTCGATCAAACGCACGTGGGCGTCATTTCGTCTCGGTCATTGCGTGACCTTGCTGCGCTCAGCCGTCTACCCGCCGAAATCCACCTCGTCGGAAGCCATGGCAGCGAGTTCGACGTCGACTTTGCGTTGCAGATGGACAGCGAGACGATGGCCCGCCGCGGTGTCATTGGCGAACGGCTGGCCGAGATCGCACAGCGCTATCCCGGCTCCAGCCTCGAACAAAAGCCGGCATCGGTTGCGTTCCATACCCGTAACGCCGCTCCTGAGTCGGTGGCGGCTGCGGTCGCCGAGGTCGAGGCGTTTGCAGCATCGGACGATTCGCTCACGATCAGCCACGGGAAGAAGGTGTGCGAGGTCGGGGTGATGCAAGCCGACAAGGGCAAAGCACTCGACACTCTGCGCACCAACGTCAGCGCGTCCGCGGTGCTCTTCGTTGGCGACGATGCCACCGACGAAGACGCGTTCACGTCGCTTCAGGGCCCCGACGTAAGCGTCAAGGTCGGCGAGGGCGAGACGGCGGCCACCTATCGAATCGACGGCACCGAAGACGTGGCGCTGATGCTCAGCACGTTGAGCTCACTGCGCAGCGAATGGCTTGCAGGTGCAGGGCTCGTACCGATCGAGCAGCACAGCCTTCTCAGCGACCAGCGCACCGCTGCAATCGTTACTCCCGACGCGCGGGTCACGTGGTTCTGCGCGCCGCGTCTCGATGATCCAGCACTGTTCGCAGAGCTGTTGGGTGGCCCGACGGCGGGCTATTTCGCAGTGAAGAGCTCCGACGGTCGCGGCCCAAGCCTGCAGCGCTACGCCGGGAACACGATGGTGTTGGAGACAATCTGGCCGTCGATGACCGTCACCGACTACCTCGACGTGTCCGACGGCCGGCCAACGCTGCTCGCCGGCCGAACCGACCTCATTCGCCACGTCGCTGGCTCGGGCACCGCGGTCATCGAGTTCGCGCCTCGGCTCGATTTTGGCCGCTTCCCCACGCAGATCGACGTTCGCACAGATGGGCTCGAGATCGTGGGAGCCCGAGACCTTGTGGTGTTGCGTTCGCCTGGCGTCGAATGGACGATCGAGTCTGATGGCCCTCACCAAACCGCAGTTGCCCGGGTCGATTTGTCGAACGGCCCGCTGACCCTCGAAATGCGCGTCGGCACCGCCAGCCTTCGAGCCGAGTCACCAGAGACCCGCAAGCGCGACCACACCCGTCGGTTCTGGGCTGATTGGGCTGACCGTCTCGAACTTCCGAATGAAGCAGCCGATGCGGTGCGTCGATCTGCCCTTGTGCTGAAGGCTCTTGTCTATGGCCCCAGCGGTGGCATTGCTGCTGCTCCAACGACGAGCCTTCCCGAGCACATCGGTGGCGTTCGCAACTGGGACTATCGGTACTGTTGGCTGCGCGATGCTGCCATGAGTGCGGCGGCCCTCGTGCGTCTCGGCAGCCATGAAGAAGCAATGGACTATCTCGATTGGGTGCTCGGCGTCCTCGAAAATGGTGACGGCGAACCCGGCCGACTCAACCCGCTGTATGCCCTCGACGGCGGCAAGCTTCCACCCGAGGCTGACATCACCGAGCTCGCCGGGTACGGCGGCTCGCGCCCAGTGCGCGTCGGCAACGCCGCGGACAACCAGATTCAGCTCGACGTCTTTGGGCCGATCGTGGACTTGGTGTACCTGCTGGGCGAGCGGGGCGCTCCCCTGTCGTCACGGCACTGGCGTCTCGTGGAAGGCATGGTTGGAGCGGTCGAGGAACGCTGGCAAGAAGCCGATCACGGCATTTGGGAGATTCGTTCGGCACCGCGCCACCATGTGTACTCACGGGTGATGTGCTGGGTCACCGTTGACCGGGCCATGAAGCTTGCCGCCGAGGTGTTCGAGCGCGACATGCCCGAGTGGGCCGAGCTTCGCGACACCATTCGCAACGATGTGCTCGAGAACGGGTGGAACGAGACGGTGCAGTCGTTCACCACCGCATACGACGGAACCGACCTGGACGCGTCGGTGCTCATGGTTGGCCTGAGCGGTTTTGTCGAAGCCGACGACCCTCGCTTCGCTGCGACCGTACGAGCCGTCGAGGCACAACTTCGCGAGGGGCCAACGGTGTATCGCTATCACCACGAAGACGGTCTGCCTGGTGCCGAGGGCGGCTTCCAGCTCATGACGTCGTGGATGATCGATTGCTACGCGCTGCTGGGCGAACATGAGGAAGCTCGAAGCCTGTTCCGCAGCTACTTGTCGACCGCGGGAGAAACCGGACTGATGTCCGAAGAGTTCGACCCCGTAACCGGCCGGGCCCTAGGCAACCACCCCCAGGCCTACAGCCACCTAGGCGTAATCAACAACGCCCTAAACCTCACCGCCACCTGATCTAGTCGTCGATGATCTTTACGGGGCCTGATCTTTACGGGGCCTGTCCCCATAAAGAGCTTCAACCGGGGACAGGCCTGAAATCCGCGTTGAAAAATCAACGCCAAATAGACCCAATATTCAGTTCATGGGGACAGTCCCCATAAAGGGCAGGTTTACGGGGACAGGCCCCATGAAGCTGAAGAGGAACAGCACAGCTTCCACCGCCTCGGGCGCCCAGGCTTCGTGCCGCCCGAACCACCCGGTCTTCGCCGCCTCCGGCGCTCGGCCTGCGTGGCCTGAACGATCCCCGAAGGGGACAACACAGCACACACCGCCTCGGGCGCCCAGGCTTCGTGCCGCCTGAACGATCCCCGAAGGGGAAGGAATGTGATTTCCGATGGAGCGGACAATTGGGCGCGGAGCGCCGTCCGCTCCATCGGAAATCACCAATACTCTTCGAAGTGGATGTTGCCGGGTTGGCCGCGTTTGTTGATGGTGAAGCCTCGCTCGACGAGCAGTTCGATGACGCCGGTGGTTTCGGGCCATGACTCTTCGCCGTCTTCGCCTTCGGGCAGACCGATCATGGCTGGGTTTCCGCAGAGGAAGGCGTGGGTGCTGGCCGGGTCCATGGTGCCTCCGAGGGCGAGTTCGATGTCGCCGTCTCGGATGAGGTCTTGCAGGTAGCGCTTTGGCACGTCGGCTTCGCGGGTTGGCATTGGAATGTAGTGATAGTTCGCGAACCGCTCTTCGAGCTTTCGGTGGGCGTCGAGGTATCCGAGGTCTTTCCAGTTGCGGACGGTCACGGTCGACACGATCGGGCCGGTGTGTCCTTTACGGAGGAGTTCGGTGACCATCGAGTTGTGCGGGGCTTCGCCGGTTCCGGTGGCAAAGAATATGACGGCGGTTTCGGGTGTCTCGACCGAGTTGAGCGTGTAGCGCCCAGCGACCTTTGGCCCGAGGTAGATGCGGTCGCCAACCTGCTTGGTTGCGAGACGAGGAGTTAGGGCTGAGACGTGTCCGTCGTCAGCTGGGACGAGCACGATGTAGAACTCGAGCTCTTCGGTGTCGGGCGGGGCGAGATAGCCCGATGGCTCAAACATCGAGTGCGAGATCGAATACGAGCGGCGGATGAGTTTGTGCCATTTCTCATCGATGCCGGGGTCGGCGTAGTTGTCGACTCGGTCTTCCCAGAAGCCGAGGCCGAGCGAGGCGTACTGGCCGGGCAGGTGCGATGTGTCGCCGTGATCGGGGCGAACCCGCAGCACCCAGAGGTCGGAGTGGCGTTTTTCGAACGCGGTGATGGTGGCGTTATAGGTCTCTTCGCGCAGCTCGGCAATGGCCGATTCGTGGCGGACACGGCGGCGCACGACCGATGGGGGCTCGACGAGTTCGAGCTCCGGGAAGCATGCTTCGGCCAGCTTGTTGCCGACCTCCCACGAGTGACCGTTAGGTACATCAACACCATCTTCGGGTGCGCCGTCGAACCAGAGCTTGCCGCTGTCGATGGCTGCTTGGCTAACGTTGAGTTCGGCGACGGTTGGGCGGCAACGTTCGGAGGCGAACACGATGTGATCGAACTCGAGGTCGGGGGTACGGCGGTCGTTGAAGTAGGCGACGGGAAACTCGCCGTCTTGCCCGATGCCGTCTGGTACGGCCCGGTACAGCACGGTGATGCGGCGTTCGCGCTCGAGCCGACGAAGCACAGCGTCAGCTGCGGGGGCAAGCCTGGCGGGGTCCATGCCGCCGGCGGCGAAGACGACGCCCGCTCCACCTGCTGCAGCTTCTGCGACAAGCTCGGCGGCGTGATTGGTGTGGCCAACTACGAGGATGTCGAGGTCGTTGAGTCCTTCGGGGAGGCTGTCGACGGTGACATTGGGCGAGGTTGGAAGCGCTATCGGTGCAGCCCATTGCGGGTCGCGGTGGCGGCGAGAAACGAGGCAGCCTCGAGTTCGGTACGCGCGCTGGTCGGTCGTGACCACCAGGTGGTCGCCTTCGGCATCGATCGATTCGAGCTGCTCACCGTAGGCGACATCGACCAAGTTCTCGGGCACGAGCTCGGGGAACGCCACCGAGTTTCCGGGTTCGATGAGGCGAACCCTGCTCAGCCCCGACCGGATTGACGAAATTGCGACCGACAGGCCGCCGGCGCTTCCGCCGATGATGATGAGGTCGTAGTCGGCTTGTTCTGCTGTCATGCTTGCGATTCCTTACCCATGGGTTCTTGCCTAGCCTCTGCCGACGAATGGCATGTTGGTGGCCATCACTGTCATTGACAACACGTTGGCGCCCGCCGGAAGTCCCGCCATGTAGACCACACCTTCGGCAACGTTGCGCATCTCCATCGTTGGCTCCTCCATGATCGCACCGTTTGCCTGCACTACACCTTGGGCAATTCGATCCCCCATTGCAGAGTTGGCGTTCCCGATGTCGATTTGTCCGCACGAGATGCCAAACGCCCGACCATCGAGCGCAAGCGACTTCGTGAGGCCGGTGATTGCGTGCTTGGTTGCGGTGTAGGGCGCCGAGAACGGGCGAGGAGTTGTAGCCGAAATAGATCCGTTGTTGATGATTCGGCCGCCTGTGGGCGCTTGGTGCCTCATGTGGTGGAAGGCTTGGCGCGCACACAAGAACGACCCGGTGAGGTTCACCGCAATCACCTCATTCCACGCATCGATGGCGAGTTCGTCGACGGGAACTGCCGGAGCGCCGATCCCGGCGTTGTTGAAGAGCAGGTCCACTCGTCCAAAGCGTTCGAGCGTCTCGGCAAAGAGTCGCTCGACTTCATCGGGTGAACTCACGTCGGTCGTGACAGCGAGGCCGTCACCGGCCATGTCCGCAACCGTGTCGTCGAGCGATGCTTGGGTTCGCCCGGCAACGACCACCGACCATCCGTGTTCGCTGAGGGCCAGGGCGGTGGCCCGGCCAATTCCGCTACCTCCGCCTGTCACTACTGCGATCCCGCTCATGGGTGCGTTCTCCAATCTTTGAGCCAGCCGAGGCCTGCTTCGAGGCCTGCGGTCGGGTTGTATTCGGCGCCGAACAGTCCGTCATATCCCTGCTCTACCAGCCAGGGAAGGAGTTCTGAATACACAATCCCTCCGTGGGCGGGGTCGCCGTCGATCGGCTCGCCTCGGTCTGGAAATGCCGAAATTTGAATGTGGCCGACGTGCGGCAACACCCGCTCGAAGACCGGCACGAGCGCTCCGTCCATCTTCGATGAGTGGAAGCAGTCAACCATGACTTTTACGTTGGTTTCACCAACCGCCTTGATCGTTTCAACAGCAACGTCAGCCGACACCAGGTGGTAGTCGTGCACGTCGGTATTGAGCGGCTCGATCAGAATCGTTTGGCCGCCCTGTTGAGCCGCGTGCGCGGCGTAGGCCAAGTTCTCCCGGAACACCGCCTCGGCCTCCGCGGTTCCTGACGTTCGACCAGCAAACACGCTCACGTTGGGGCAGTTGATGGCAGCGGCATACTCCACCGCCTGATCGATGAGCCCGCGAGCCTCGTTCTCGCGGCCCGGCATCGCCGCCAACCCGAAGTCGTTTGGCCCATCACCTGTCCAGGTATTGAGTGACACCATCGTCAGCCCGGTTTCAGAGAGGGCGGCCGACACGTCACGAGCGGCAAATTCGTAGGGGAAGTGGCATTCGACGGCGTCGAACCCGGCGTCCTTCGCGGCGTGGATTGCGTCGGGTAGCCGTCGGTCCTTCCACAAGAAGCCAAGATTGGCCGAAAAGGTGATCATCCGAGCCCCCATAGGTCTCTTGAGAATCTAGAACGACGGCCGCCGGAATCTTTCATCGACGAACATTGTTCGTACACTCGTCATGATGAAGGAATCGCCCGTCGCCGCCGCCGCAGAGTCCACCGCGTCTGTAGATCCTGCAATTCACGCAGGTGAGGATGCTGCTGCGGTCCTCAAGGAGGTCGAGAAGGTCATCGCCGCTATTCGACCAGCAGTGCAGGCCGACAAGGGCGACGTCGAGCTCGTTTCGTTCGATACCGAAACCGGAATCGTCGAAGTTGAGCTGCAGGGCGCCTGCCAGAGTTGCCCGGCATCGTCAGCAACGCTGAAGTCGGGTATCGAACGGATCATGAAAGATCGCGTTCCGAGCGTCACCGAAGTGGTCAACGTCGGCCAGGTGTTCTACTCCGACGGCACCGCGGTCACGCTATAGCCATGTCGCTCTTGCTCGCCCATCAAGGCGGTTGGGACGAGATTCTTCTGGTCGCGGGCCCGATCATCATTCTTGGAGGTTTGCTGTGGCTAGCGAACCGTCGAGCCGACAAGCTTATGGCCGAGGAATCTGACAGCTAGGAAGCGTCTCGCTCGATGATGTTGGCACCGAGCGTTCGAAGGTCGCCGGCCAAGTCGGGGTATCCGCGAGCCACGTGTCCGCAGTCGCGCACGACGGTCTGGCCATCAGCACCAAGCGCGGCGACTATGACGGCTGCCCCGGCGCGAATGTCGTGGCTGACGACGTTGGCCCCTTGGAGGCGTTCGACACCCTTGATGACCGCGTGGTTGCCGTCGGTTCGAACTTTGGCGCCCATAGCGACAAGCTCGTCGACATAGCGGAACCGCCCGGCGAACAGATTCTCGGTGACGATGCTGGTGCCGTCGGCAACGCAGAGCATCGACGCAAGGAAGGGTTTGTAGTCGGTGGCAACGCCGGGATAGGGCAATGTCGAAAGGTCGACTGCGTTGAGGCGTTGGTTGGCCATGGCCCAGATGCCGTCGCGATCTGGCGAGATGCGAAGGCCCATCTCGCCGATCTTTTGGCAAACCATAGACATGTGGTCGTAGCGGGCTTCCTTCAGGACGATCTCGCCGCCAGCCACACCGAGCGCAGCAAGGAAGGTGGCGGCCTGGATCCGGTCGGGGATGACCCGGTGGCTCACCGCTTCGAGCTCGTCGACGCCGACGATCGTGATGGTCGGCGAACCAGCGCCGGTAATGCGAGCGCCCATCTTGTTGAGCAACGAGGCCAGATCGGCAATCTCGGGTTCGCACGCAGCGTTGCTGATGGTGGTGGTGCCTTGGGCCAAAGCAGCGCCCATCATGATGTTCTCGGTTGCGCCCACGCTCGGGAAGCCAAGCGCGACGTCTCCGCCCGACAGGCGGTCGACATCGCCGACGACACCTTTTGCTGAAACGTCGAACGTTGCCCCGAGCTTCTCGAGGCCGGTGAGGTGCATGTCGATGGGGCGATGGCCAAAGTCGTCACCGCCGGGTATGCCTAGCTCGACATGTCCGAACCGTCCGAGGAGCGGGCCGAGCATTGCGGTCGAGGCCCGCATTTGTTCAACGAGTTCGAACGGAGCGACCGGAGTGATCTTGTCGATGACGATCTCGACAACTCCGGGGCGCCGAGAGGTCTTTGCGCCCATCGATTCGAGCAGCTGGCACATGATGCCAACATCGAAAATGTCGGGCACGTTGTAGATCGTGTGGGTGCCGTTGGCCATGACGGTTGCGGCCATCAGCTTGAGGACCGAGTTCTTCGCGCCACTGATCGTGATCTCGCCGGACAGGGGTGGTCCAGGCTCGATCACGAATTCGCTGATCTGGTGAGAGGGGGAGGAGGACATCGGTGCCAGTATTACCTGAGTGACAACGCAGCGCAGGACACTCGTCGTCAATGACGAAGAACTTGCAACTTTGCGGACCCCGCACGACGGGATCGTCCTGGAAGAATACGTCGGAGAAGACCGGTTTGCGCTTGGCGAGGGGCCGTTCTCCCACTATGAGCGAACGCTCGAAGTTTCGCCGCTTCCCGACTCGGACTTGCACGAGGTTGTGGAAGAAACGAGCTGGAAGATCGGCGTTCCGGTGTTCTGGTTTTTGTTCTGGCCTCTATTCCGCCGCCACGTTTCACAAGGCCAGGCAAACCCGAGCCCGTGGTGGGCCCCGGGCGGACGTTTGGACGGGCGGGCCGCGCACGTCATTGGGTTACTTGGCGTCTTGGCCATCATCAACGGCTACATCGGCACCGTCATCGGCCAGACACTCACCTTCGCGGCCGATGACTTCTGCACCGAGTTCACCGAGCTTGCCAACGGCGGACGCACGTGCGTCGACCCACAGCACGACCGTTCGGCCCGGGCCGACATTTTCTCGGTCGTGCGCGTTGCGATCGTCTTTGCCCTCGGGCTCACTGTCCTCGCCGACCGCAAGGGCCGCCGGTTCGCGATGTCGATCGCAACGGTCGCCTCGTGTGCTGCCACGGCTTTGGGTGCGCTCGCCCCGTTTATTGGCTGGATCACCGCCACCCAAATCCTCGCCCGCGGCAGCGCAACCGGCATGTGGCTACTGCTCCTGGTGTTCGCGGCCGAAGAGCTGCCGCCGAAGTCGAGGGCGTACGGCGTGTCGATGCTTGTGCTACTTGCGGGGTTGGGCTCGGGGATGGTCGTGTGGGTGCTGCCAGCCGCTGGGGTTGCTGATTGGGGTTGGCGTGTCATTTATGCGTTGGCTGCGGTGTTCATTCCGTTGGCGGTCTGGACGGTTCGCAAACTCCCGACAACGAAGCGCTTCAACAGCCTCGAGCATCGACCTATCCGCGAATCGCTGGGCGAGTTTGCGGCAAACCCGAAGCTTCGCAACCGCCTTCTGCTGTTGAGCTTTGGGGCACTGGCCGCCACCATCTTCTCGACCCCTGCCTCCCAGTTCGACAACCAGTTCTTGCGCGACGAGTTGGGGTTCACCGCTACACAAATCAGCTTGTTCACCGTGACCACCGGAACCCCGATCGGTCTTGGCGTGCTGCTGGGCGGCATGTTGGCCGATCGGTGGGGACGCCGGCCGGTGGGCGCCATCGGGTTGGCTATTGGCACCAGCATGACGCTGCTGTCGTTCTTCTCGGGCGGAACCGCCATCTGGTTCATTCGGGCGATCGGTGTGGTCTTGGGTGCCGGGGTCGCGGTGCCAGCGTTGGCGGTGTACGGGCCCGAGCTCTTCCCCACTCGACTTCGGAGCACGGCGAATGGCGTGACCGTGGCGTTTGCGGTCGTTGGCAGCGTCATTGGCTTGCAGCTCGTGGGTCGCCTCGCCGAGCAGTGGGACTCATTCGGCCGGGCCCTGGCGGTTGCAACAGCTGGACCGATCTTGCTCATTCTGCTCATCCTCACCCTGTACCCCGAGACGGCGAATCGAACCCTCGAAGAAATCAACGACGAACCCGAACTCACGACCTGACCGCCTACCGCTACCGATTTGCCACCGCTACCCTTTTTGTTGTGGAACCCCTCGCCGCGGACTCTCCGTCTCGCCGACGCCTGCTGACGGGCATTGCTGCAACGACCGCGCTTGCAGCGGCTGGTTGCGGCACACCGCCTGAGCGACCAACGCTTGTCGATGGACCGACGACCACCACGACCTTTCCCGAGTTCGGACAGGTTCTTCGCGGTCCCGCAGAATCGGAGCCGATCACTGCTGAGGCGGTTGAAGCCGAGCAGCCAACCGTCGACCAATCAATCGTCGCAACGGCGCTCGTTCCCGAAGTCGAAGTCTTCGACGAGATCGACGGAACGGTCATTCACCAGATGGCCAACCCAACGCCGACGAATGGTCCACTCGTCTTTTTGACCACCGAGAATCAGAGCGACTGGCATCAGGTGCTGTTACCCGTTCGCCCAAACGGCAGCCTCGGTTGGGTGCGCAATACCGATGTCGCCCTCGCCACGCACAACTTCCGGATCAAGGTCGACCTCGCCGACTTTCGACTTCGAGTGCTACAGCGCAACGTGCCGATATTCGACGCAGTGGCCGGCGTGGCGTCGAACAACTCCCCCACGCCCGGCGGCCGCTACTACCTAACCGAGCTCTTAGCCCCGACGGTGCCCGACTCGGTGTACGGGTCGTTCGCCTATGGCTTGTCCGGGTTCTCTGAAACCTTCGAGACATTCAACGGCGGGCCCGGCCAGCTCGGTATCCACGGCACCAACAGCCCCGAGTCGCTTGGCACCGCGGTGAGTGCCGGCTGCATCCGCCTGCACAACGACGATGTGGCCCGCCTGGTCACGTTCCTACCGCTCGGAGTGCCAGTAGACGTCGCCTAACGTTTTTCTGAGCACAGCCCACGCATGCCGTGCACCATCCTCAGAAGAACTGTTGTTAGCCAACCAGCGCGGCGCGGGTTCGCTCGACCACATCTCGTTCTTGAGCGTTCTTGGGCGAATGCCCTCCGCCCACCCATTCGATCGTGGTCTTGCCCGAGATTGCGGCGATGTGTTCTTCGAACTCGGCTGCGGTACCGAACGGGTCCTTTTCGCCCGAGATAAACCACGTGGGGATTGCGATGTCGGGGAAATGGTCGACGCGCAACTTGTCGGGTTTGCCAGGAGGGTGAAGCGGATACGACAGCAGCAACAAGCCTCCGACACCCAGCCCTTCTGCCGCGGCGACCGAGCACGATCGGCCGCCAAAGCTTCGGCCGCCAAGGACGATGTCGCAAAGGTCAGCATCGAGCTCGGCGGCAAAGTCGGTCGTTGCGTCGATGACCTTGGTGACCGCTCGCGGAACGCTTGTCGTCGCCAAGGTCAGGCGCAGCACGGGAACCTCAGGAAGAGCTTCCTCGATCATCACCAACGTCGAGTGGTCACGGTCGGCGCTGGCACCCGGTGTGAGCACCAAGCCCGCTGGAACTCGTCCAAGCAATGTCATGACGTAACTCTAGGACAGCAGGATCTCGCGGGCCCTCGACAGTTCGGCGATGCGGTCGGCAGCTTCATCCTCGCCAGCGCCATGATCGGGGTGCGCATCGCGCAGGAGCCGGCGATAGCTCTTCTGGATGTCCTTCGGAGCCACATCGGCCACCGAATCGAGCTCGAGAATTCCCAGTGCCCAAATCATTGGGTCGGACGCGGACGAGTACGCCCCCGAACGGAAGCGCATGGCAACATCACGGCCAACGAGGTGCTCGATGAGCCCGGGCCCAACCGGGCCAACCCACTCGAGTCCACGACGCAGCACTTCCATCACAGCCGAGCGATTCTCGATCGGGACTTGCCCGCAGGCGTACACCGCGGCGAGTGCTGACTGTGCCGGCAGACCCTTGGTCGTTTCCATCTCGAAGCGAAGCCCGTCCTTGCCGACCACCAGACGGTGACGGCTCCGGGTCAACCCCACGCGATCGTCTTGCAAGCGATGACGAAGTCGTGGCTGGCCAATTCGCTGGCCGCGTTCGATCTCGTTCATCAGCGTTTGCATGTCGCTGCGCAAGTCGCCGTCGAGGTCTGCAGAGAATCGGGCGAGTACGGCGCCGAGAAGCAATCCGCCCGGGCCGGGGGCTGGGTCGGTCGGCAAATGGGAGTCACCAAGTGCGACACGCCTCGTGGGCGCGATTGGACGCGAGTGCCAAACCTCTAAGTACGCCAAGACCATTACTGCCAAGGGTAGGGGTCCTCGATTCGTCCAGCGCAGCCGGACGCGTTGTTAAACAACTTCTTGCAGTTCCTGGGAAAGGCCCGCCGCAGCCTCGTTCACAAGCTCTTCGTCACGATCTTCGTCGGCAAGCGTCTCGTGCATCTGGGTGGCCCGAAGGCGAATCCGTGACCACTTGCGGCTGTCGAACCCGAACGGCGTCTTCACATCGGCGAGGAGCTCGGCCTTCTTCACCATGGCCAGCGTGGCCTTCGCGTCGCCCGCGTTCTTGACCAGTTTGTTTGCCAGCACTCGAACGTCACCCAGCAAGTCGTTGAGCTTGAGCCCTTCGACGACCTGGTTGGCTTCACCCAACGAGTCGTCGATTGCGATGCGTTCGGTGACCTGGTCGATGATCTCGTCGACC
The DNA here is from genome assembly GCA_938038785.1 of uncultured Acidimicrobiales bacterium. GTDB lineage: Bacteria > Actinomycetota > Acidimicrobiia > Acidimicrobiales > SHLQ01 > SHLQ01. The sequence continues at coordinate 26,020 of CALHTB010000054.1, read as the reverse complement.
TGCTCTTCATTCTCCTCGGAAACAAGAAGCTCGCCCTCCGCTGAGAACATGTGGGCTACACCAGCAAGACCCAGAGCATCGACGAGAGCTGACTGGGCCTCGGCCGACCACTCCTCCATGTCGTAGCCAATTTTCTCGACGTCGTCATCGAGAATCGGCCCATCGGCTTGTTCTGCTTGCTCGGCAAGAGCGTCGACACGGCTCTCGTCTGCTTCGAGCACGATCAACACCGCGCCCTGCCAACCGTGGGGAATCCCCTCACTGGTGAGGAGCCCTTCGAGCATGCGGCGAGCTTCAAATGACCACTCGTATAGCTCGTATGCGACCTGCGGGTCTTCAGCCCCGCCGACCTCATCTGGCGGCGTTGGCTTGTCTTCGACCAAGCCCACACCGCACTCGGAACACTCGACCACATCTTCGACGTACTCGCGGGCGCATTGGAAGCAATACATGGTTGACATGAGAAGGAAAGCTACTCTCTTCGAGGCGGTTACGCCGGAGCGGGAACTGCCGATAGCAATAGTGCAGATGCAGATGGCACTGCGCAGGAGAGTCATCATGTCGGACCCAACATCGTCCAACCGAACGAACCCCGATCGAAACTTGGCCCTCGAGCTAGTTCGAGTAACCGAGGTTGCGGCAATCGCTGCGTCCCGATTTATGGGCCGAGGCGACAAGCTCGCAGCCGATGGCGCGGCCGTCGACGCTATGCGTAGCCAGCTGTCCGTGGTCGCTATGGACGGCACGGTCATCATTGGCGAGGGCGAGAAGGACGAAGCGCCGATGCTGTTCAATGGCGAGCAGATCGGCAACGGCGAACCGCCGAAGGTCGACATTGCGGTCGACCCAATCGACGGCACCACCCTGACCGCACTCGGCCGAGCCAACGCACTCGCCGTCATCGCTGCATCCGAGGGCGGATCGATGTTCGACCCGGGCCCTTGTGTGTACATGGAGAAGATCGCAGTTGGCCCCGACGCCGCCGGTTCTATCGACATCACTCGCTCCCCTACCGAGAACTTGCACGCCATTGCCGAAGCGAAGAACAAGGCCGTCGAGAACCTCACCGCCGTGATCCTCGACCGCGATCGCCATGGCGAGCTCATCAATGAGATCCGAGCCGCCGGTGCTCGAATCCGCCTCATCTCTGACGGCGACGTCGCCGGCGCAATCTCGACGGCGTGGCGCGGTTCGGGCGCAGACGTGCTGTTCGGAATCGGTGGAACGCCCGAAGGTGTTATCTCGGCTGCGGCGCTTATGTGCATGGGTGGCGAGCAGCAGGGAATGCTGTGGCCGCGCAACGAAGCCGAGCGAAACGAGGCAATCGAAGCCGGCTACGACCTCAAGAAGGTGTTGCATATCTCCGACCTTGTGAGCTCAAACAACTGCTTCTTCGCTGCGACCGGCATTACCGACGGTGACCTGCTCGAAGGCGTCCGCTACGAGCGCGGTGTTGCCCACACCCAGTCGCTCGTCATGCGATCAAAGTCGGGCACCGTGCGTCTCATCGAAGGCCAACACCAACTCACCAAGCACGAAAAGTACTCGCGGTAGTTCGCCGGGCCTGCTGGCCCGAATCCAGCCGAAATGTTGCCCGAAACGGTCAAGGTTGACCGTTTCGGGCAACATTTGGTTTTGGGTAAGTGCAGTCGTGTCACACCACGCTCGTATGGTGCGGGCATGCAGTACGACAAGGCACTTAGTGCGTTTGTCGAGTTCGCAGCCTCCCGACATAACGCAGTGCATTCAGCCGAGGCCGCCGAAAAGTCCATAAACATCCGTCGACTCCGCCGGGCGGAGCTCGAGAGACACGTCTATCGCCTGCACCCGAAGGTCTGGGCGGTGGTGGCGCTACCCCGATCAGCAGAGCAGGAATTGCGCGGCGCGACGCTATCGGTCGAGCGCTCTGCAGCGACGACAACTTCTGCTGCTTGGCTCCACGGGTGGGTGAATGAAACGCCAAGCCTCCCGCAGCTTTGGGTGCCGTCGACCAGAACCCGCAACCACCCGACGGCCGAGCTAAAGCGATGGAATCAAATCGACCCGGCTGTCGATGTCACGACGGTGTCTCACATCCGGTCGTTGAATCGAGCTGCCACATTGTGCTCGCTCGGGCCACATGTGCCGACGAACGTGCTCGAGCGCTGTTTGGACGAGTTTCTTCGCACCGACTCGATGCGCTGGCTTGAGCAAACTATGGACCGCCTCGGTTCTCGGAACCCTGGTGGTGTAGCCGCCCTTCAAAAAGTGCTCGAACACCCCAAGCGAGTTTCTGGTGTTACCGATAGCTGGTTCGAGCGAGTCGTTGCCGACCTCGTCAGCCTTCCCTGGATGCCACCGATCATTCTGCAGCACGAGCTGGCAGTGCAGGGCCGCCGATATCGCATCGACATCGCCTGCCCTGCGTTAAAGCTTGGGGTCGAGGCCCACAGTCGGTCGTTTCATTGGCGAGCCGATCAGGTCGACGCTGACAATGTGCGTGACCTCGCCCTTACAACCGAAGGGTGGCAGCTGTTGTACGTGACGTGGTCCCAAACCTCCGACGCAGCCGCCTTCGTTCGCCAGTTTGCAGCGGCTGCTCGGCGCCGAGCTGCGTTGATGGGAATCGAGCTGCCCGCGGCCTAGCCCAATGCGAAATGTTGCCCGAAACGGTCAAGGTTGACCGTTTCGGGCAACTTTTTGATCTACTTGCGACAGCATCTCCACGCACGGTTCCCCATGACGCCGTCACTAGCGAAGACGGCAATGGCTAGTGTCGTAGCCATGATCGATCTGACGAGCACGCTCCATCACGCCGACACCGGGTTCGAGATTCACAAAGTCGTTGTGGGTCCAGTCGACAACAATGTCTTTGTCTTGCGCTGCACCGAGACCGGCGAGAGTCTGCTTATCGACGCTGCGAACGAACACGAGAAGCTGCTCGAGCTGGCCAAGGCGCTGAATGTGCGACGGATCGTCGAAACCCACGGCCATTGGGACCACATCGCCGCCATTCCCGAGATGCGCAACGCCGGGTATTCCGTTGGGGTCACGAAGGAAGACTCGTCGATGCTCGACAGCTATGACGAGATCCTTGAGGACGACACGATGATCGAAGTTGGCCGTCTCCGGCTGCAGACGATTCATGCCCCGGGACACACGCCCGGGTCGATGAGTTTCAAGCTGGAAGGCGCTCCGATTCTATTTAGCGGAGACACCCTCTTCCCCGGCGGCGCGGGCGCTACCAAGTTCGAAGGCGGCGATTTCGCCACGATCATGCACTCGATCGAGGACCGGTTCTACAAGGTCCTCAGCGACGACTGTTTGGTGCTTCCCGGCCATGGCGAGGACACCACGATCGGCACCGAAAAGCCGCACTTCGACGACTGGGTCGCCCGCGGCTGGTAAGGCCCGGGCGACCCACGCCGGCGGACTCAGCTTCCCAGCTGAACCGTCGCGCCGTTGCTTGTCTGCACACTCGACCCGTTAGAGGTCGTTACCGACGAGCCACCGCTCGATGATCCATTGCCGTTGCTGGAGCCGCCGCCCGATGAACTCGAGCAGCTCGCAGCGTTCGACATGCTGCCAACACATCCGTTCTGCTGTGAGTTTGTTCCGGCACTCGAGCAGCTCGCAGCGTTCGACATGCTGCCAACACATCCGTTCTGCGGGCTGGAACAGTTCGCGGCGTTGTCCATGCTGCCAACGCACGCTTCGCGGTTTTCCCGCTCTTGACGCGCTGCTTCATTCGCCTCCTGAATTGCCAACGCCTCAGCGATATCCGACAACAACGTTTCGGTCATATCAATTTGCTCCATCACCTGCTGGTCCAAGCGGTCCTGGATGCTCGGAAGTCCTGGGAGGCCACTTAATCCGCTAGCAGCTGCAACCTCGGGACGTGGAGCGCAGCTCTCTAGGGCAACCGGATCCCAGCCCCAGCCGTTGTTCTGCCCAGCAGCGCTGTAATCGCAGTTGTCCAACGCGGGTGAGTCGGCGTCTTGTGGTGCACAGCTCGATAGCGATACGGGGTCCCAGCCCCAGCCGTTATTCTGCGCAGCAGCGCTGTAGTCGCAATTCGACGAGGCAGATGCAATACCCCCCATGGACAGGACAAGCCCGCCAACCATCGCGACTACGCAAAGAGCGCTGGTCAGCGCGTTTCGTTGCATTCTCATATTTCTCCAATCGGTTGTTGTGTATTGAGGCTCACCACGGCACGTGATCCGCCGTGCAACCTCAACCATCAACGCCACCGAGATGTACTTAGGTTCCATCCAGTCGGTGGGTTCTGGGGCGGTCGAAATACACTGCGGAACATGGCTGCACCGCTGTTTGACCTGTCCGACGTCCACATCTCGACTCCCGACGGAATCGAGATCGTGAAAGGCGTCGACCTCACCGTGAAATCAGGCGAGGTTCATGCCCTAATGGGGCCAAACGGTTGCGGAAAGTCAACCCTCGCGGCGGCTCTTGCAGGGAGCCCCGAATACGAAATCACCAGCGGCACGGTGAAGCTCAACGGCGACGACCTTGCTGACTGGGACCCCGACGTGCGAGCACGCGCCGGGATCTTCTTGGCGTTCCAATACCCCCAAGCCATCCCGGGCGTGTCGGTCCGCAACTTCCTGCAACAAGCAGTGCAGGCCCGCACAGGTGAAGACGTGTCGACAATCGAGATCTACATGGCGCTGACCGAGTGGATGGAAACGCTCAACATGGACACTGCATTCATGGACCGCTTCCTCAACGAGGGTTTCAGCGGTGGCGAGAAGAAGCGCAACGAGATTCTCCAGATGGCCCTTCTCGAACCCGAGATCGCCATCCTCGACGAAACCGACTCGGGCCTCGACATCGACGCCCTTCGCGTTGTCGCCGAAGGTGTGCAGGCTGTGCGGGCGAAGAAGTCCGAGCTCGGTGTGCTGGTCATCACTCACTACCAACGGCTGCTCGACCACCTTCAGCCCGATTTCGTGCATGTCATGTCGGACGGCAAGATCGTCCAAAGCGGCGGCATGGAGATCGTTGAAATGATCGAGTCTGATGGCTTCGACTCGTTCGTTAGTGCCAGCTGATGGCCCTAGACACCGCTGCGATACAGGCAGATTTCCCGATGCTTGCCCGCCAGATAAATGGCAAGCGGCTCGTGTATCTCGACTCGGCTGCCACATCGCAAAAGCCCAACGCGGTTATCGACGCGATGAACCACTACTACCGCAACGCCTACGCCAGCGTGAACCGTGGCGCCTACCAGATCGCCGCTGAAGCAACCGACCTGCTCGAGGATGCGCGCAATGCCGTCGCACGGTTTGTCGGCGCTCCCAAAGCCCACGAGATCATCTTCACCAAGAACGCCACCGAGGCAATGAACCTGTTTGCCCAGAGCTGGGGCCGGGCCAACCTTGACGAGGGCGACGTTGTTGTCATTACCGAGATGGAGCACCACGCCAACATCGTTCCGTGGCAAATGCTGCGCAACGAGCGTGGCATCGAGATCCGATGGATCCCCATCACCGAAACGGGCGAGCTCGACCTCTCCGAACTCGATGTGCTGCTCGACGGCGCAAAGCTCGTGTCGGTTACTGCAATGTCGAACGTGCTCGGCACGCTCAACCCCATTCGCCGCATCGCTGACGCGGCCCACGCCGTGGGCGCCATTGTCATGGCCGACGGAAGCCAGTACGTGCCGCACCTGCCGACCGACGTGGCCGACCTTGGCGTCGACGCGATGATCTTCACCGGCCACAAGATGTTGGGCCCAACCGGTGTGGGCGTGTTGTGGGGCAAGACCGAACTGCTCGACGCAATGCCGCCGTTCTTGGGTGGCGGCGACATGATCATGCAGGTGACCAAAGAGGGCTTCACCACCAACGTGTTGCCCCACAAGTTCGAAGCCGGAACGCCAAACATCGCCGAGATCATCGGCCTCGGTGCAGCTGTTGAATACCTCGAAGGACTCGGCATGGAGGCGGTTCGCGAACACGAGGTTTCGCTCACTGCGTATGCGCTGCGGACCCTGAACGAGCGGTTCGGCGATGACATCACCGTGCACGGCCCCGCCGAACCGGCTAGCCGCGGTGGCGTCCTGTCGATTGCGTACAAGGACGTTCACCCGCACGACCTGAGCCAGGTGCTCGACCAGGAAAACGTGTGTGTCCGGGCAGGGCATCACTGTGCCAAGCCACTGATGCAGATCATGGAGGTCAACGCGACCGCCCGAGCATCGGTACACATTTACAATGACGAAGCCGACATCGACGCCCTGGCTGACGCGCTAGCCAACGCCGATGACATCTTTGGTATGGGCATCTAGGAGGACGCCATGGCTGGACTGCAAGACCTCTACAAAGAGATCATCATGGACCACTACCGCAACCCGCGAAATCGTGGCGAACTCGCGCCTCCGGCGTGCAAAGCCGAAGGGTTCAACCCGTTGTGCGGCGACGAAATCGTCCTTTACGTCGACATCGACGACAACGGAACGATCACCGACATCGCCACAGGTGGCCAGGGATGTTCGATCAGTCAGTCGTCTGCGTCGATGATGTCGTCAGCGGTCAAGGGCAAGTCGGTCGATGAGGCTCGCGAGCTCACCGACAAGTTCAAAGCCATGATGGGCATTGACGTCGATAGCAGCGATACCGACTCGGCTGAAGATGCTGCTGACGCCGACGCGATCGCAGCAGCCAAGGCCGCGGCCGGCGCTAACGACGCGAGCGCGATGGCCGGTGCAGCCGAAAAGCCCGACCTGTCGATGGGCGATCTGTCCGCATTGCGAGGCGTGGTGAAGTTCCCCGTTCGCATTAAGTGCGCAGTGCTCTCGTGGAACACCCTGCTAGAAGCTCTAGACCAAGCCAAGGCATAGTCGTTGGCTCTTTCGGGATCAGGTCTAGGAGAGACGTTTGAGGTCGGCTTCTACCATTTCGGTGATGAGTGCTTCGAATGGGATCTTTGGCTCCCAGCCGAAATCGGCCTTGGCTTTTGATGAGTCGCCTATCAGCAGGTCGACTTCAGCGGGCCGATAATACTTCTCGTCGATGGTGACGTACTGCTCGTAGTCGAGATCAACCGCTTCGAAGGCGACCTTGCACAGATCGCGCACCGAGTGGGTCTCGCCCGTGCAAACGACGTAGTCCTCGGGCTGGTCGCGCTGGAGCATTCGCCACATCGCGTCGACGTAGTCCGCGGCGTGCCCCCAGTCGCGTCGGGCGTCGAGGTTGCCAAGGCGCACCTCGTCCTGCATACCTAACTTGATACGCGCCGCCGCATCGGTGACCTTGCGGGTGACGAACTCCTTGCCTCGGCGCGGGCTCTCGTGGTTGAATAGAATGCCCGAGCACGCAAACATGTCGTAGCTCTCGCGATAGTTGACGGTGATCCAGTGGCCGTAGACCTTGGCCACGCCATACGGGCTTCGCGGGTGGAACGGCGTGGCTTCGTTTTGGGGCACCTCGGCAACCTTGCCAAACATCTCACTCGATGACGCCTGGTAGAAGCGGGCGTCAGGGCAGACCATGCGAATCGAATCGAGCAGCCGGGTGACGCCAAGTGCGGTGATCTCGCCGGTTAGGACCGGCTGGCCAAATGAGGTTTGCACGAACGACTGGGCGGCGAGGTTGTAGATCTCGTCAGGTTCGTGTTCGCGCAACACATGCACCATTGAGGCCCCATCGATGAGGTCACCTTGGGCGAGTTCGATGTCGTGTTGGAAGTGCTCGATGCGCTCAAAATTCACTGTGCTCGAGCGTCGGAGCATTCCCACGACGTCGTAACCCTTCTCGAGCAGAAGTTCGGCCAGATAGGAACCGTCTTGGCCAGTGATTCCTGTAATGAGGGCTTTGGGCATTCGGCGAGTCTACCCCTCCCACTTTTCAGAGCTGTGGAGATCTATGCTGATGGACTTATGGGCAAACGTTGCCGTACGGCAGCGTGGGGGGCGACGTTCGCCCTGCTCGTCGCTGCCTGCACTGCGACAGAAGCATCTCCAAATTCTCCGCGAGCCGCGGCACCTGACTCGTCGTCGACCCCGTCGATCGCGGTGCCGACACCGGTGACGTTCCCCGACGCGCTCGCTGACGCAAGCTTCGTCCAAGGCGCACGACCCGACGGCCCGTGCGTTGCCGGCGATGCGTCGCTGATGTCGCTGCGAAACCCTGCCACTGGTGAAGAAACCTGGTCGTTCCCCATCCCGCGTCCGGGCGACGAGTCGGTCGTCGACGGATCTGAAGTCTTCTTCTCGTTCCGATGGGACCGCGGACAGCACCCAGGTATTGCTGCAATCGACCTCGAATCGCAGGCGCCGCTTTGGCAGCGATTCCTCGGGACCGAGGTCGAGCAGATGAAGCTGTTTAGCTCGACGCTGATCGTCGTCACCTCTGACGACGTGCGTGCAATCGACACCTCAACTGGCGCTGACATATGGATCCACAGCTCGCAGTTCGACTTCAGCGAGGTCGTGCTCGGCAATGACACGGCCTACACCCTCGACAGCGTCGGCGCTCACGCAATCGACTTCGCCACCGGCAAAGAACTGTGGGAGCTTCCAATCGAGCGAGCTGACACTCTCGCCGCTGACGATCAGACTCTTGCGGTGGCCGCCGGAACGCGGCTGGTCGCTGTCGACCTTTCCTCGAAGCGCCGGATTATGGACCTCGACGTGACCCGTTTGGGTGCGGGCGAGCTTTGGGTAACCGAATCAACTGTCGCCTACGAGCTCGCACCAAGCATTGCCCCAGGTGGCGGCGTCGCAGCGCTCGACCGGGCCAGCGGCGCCGAGCTCTGGCGAGCGACCTCAACGGGTGACCCACTGTGGGTCGAAGGCAACGGTCAGCTAATCTCTTCGACCGCGGCCGATGAACCAACCCCCGAGCTGCGCTTTGTGTTGCTGGCGCTCGACGGGCGAACCGGCCAAGAACTGTGGCGAATTCCTGCCGCTGCTCAGGCGTTCGAAAGCGTTGTGGGCACAGCGCCAAACCGGATTGTTGCCGTCGATCCACACCCGACTGCCACCGGACTTCAGCGAGTTCGCTTGATCAATTCGGTGACGGGTGACGCGATCTGGAGTGTTACTTCCGGAACGTTCTTCAACCGGGCCGAGGTGGTCTCTGATTCCGATGTTGCCCTGTTCGACTCGTCCGGCAGCCTTAGCGGCCACCGCGGCACCGTTTCGATGGCCACCGGGAACACCGACTCGTGGGTTGCCACCTATGACGATGGAATCGCCCAGGCTCCGGTGATCACCGACTACGGAGTTCTCGTCGTGTCGGGTGAACGGCGACCTACGTGTGTTGGCCGCAAGGTCGGCCAGCCATCCGAGCAGCAGACAGCTGTGCTCGGAGCATCAGCCGAGCGCTAACTGACATCTGGGGTCTGACCCTGGATGTCAGATAACTGGGTTACCCCTCGTGCAGGTTGAGCCCGTCGGCGAAGGTGGTATCGCCAAAGGGGTTGTCGAAGGCAGTGGGCCCACTGTTGTCAACGAGGTGTGCCCATTCGGCGTAACCGGTCTCTTCGAGTTCGTCGGCGAGTTCGCGCCCGCCTGACTTTTGAATGACGCCGGCTGCAAAGACGTGCACGTGGTCGGGCTCGAGTTCTTCGAACAGCCGCTTGTAGTGGGTGATCGCCAGGACGCCGAGAGGGTTGTCGCGGTTGGTCGCTTCCTCGACCCGCCGGGTCACGGCCTTCATGGCGTCAACATCGAGACCCGAGTCGATCTCGTCGAGGATGGCGAACTTAGGGTCGAGAACACCTAGCTGCACGGTTTCGTTGCGCTTCTTCTCGCCGCCTGACAGGTCGACGTTAAGCGGCCGGGTGATGAGCTCGGTTGCGAAGCCAATGCGCTCGGATTCAGCAGCGATGCTGGCCTTGATGACATCGGCATCTCGACCTGCGGCAACCGCTGATGCGGTGAGCATGGCTTCGAGTGACACGCCGGGGACTTCGGTGGGGTACTGCATGGCCAAGAACAGCCCAGCCTTGGCCCGCTCCCAGGCAGCGAGCTCGAGCAGCTCGACGCCGTCGAGGGTGACCGAACCACCGGTCACGGTGTAGCCGGGCTTGCCGGTGATGACATGGCTCAGCGTCGACTTGCCCGAGCCGTTGGGGCCCATAACCGCGTGGACTTCTCCACTTCGAATGGTGAGGGACACGCCGTTGAGAATCGCTTTGTCGCCAACGGTGGCGTGCAGGTCGGCAATGACGAGTTCGCTCACGAGTCGTCTCCTTCGATGGTGACGAATACTTCGCCGTCTTTGACCTCGACGGCATGGCTTGCAACGGGCTTGGTGGCTGGGAGGGTGAGCGCTTCGCCGGTCTCGAGGGAGAACGACGCACCGTGCAACGGGCACTCGATGAGCAGGTCGTCGACTTCGAGGTAGCCCTCGCTGAGCGACACTTTGGCGTGGCTGCAGGTGTCGTCGATGGCGAACCACTGGTCGTCGATGCGGGCGTAGGCAATAGTTCGGCCGTCGATGTCTGCAGTGGTGATGTTTCCAGATTCAAGCGAGTCAACTTCGCAAAGCTTGACCGTTTTTGTTTCGTTCGTTTCGCTCATGCTGCAGCCTCCTGAGCTGCGCGGTCAGCGGCAAGGGCGTCGTCGATGTACGCCTGGAGCTCGGCCTTAACGGCGTCGACGGGGAACTGGCCGATGACCTCGGCAAAGAAGCCCGATACGAGGAGCTGCTCGGCAGCCGTCGTGGGCACTCCCCTGCTTTCGAGGTAGTAGCGCTGGTCTTCGTCGATCTCGCCAACCGTGGAGGCGTGACTGCACGACACCTGGTTCTGTTCGATCTCGAGGTTGGGAACCGAGTAGGCCCATGCCCCTTCGGACAGCTTGAGGTTCCGGTTGGTTTGGAAGGCGTTGGTACCCGGTGCGGTTTCGGCGACCTTGATGAGGCCGCTGTAGACCGATTGGGCTTCGCCGGTGACCGCCCCCTTGAACAGCAGGTTCGAGGTGGTGTCGGGGGCGTTGTGGTGCTGGAACGTGCGGAAGTCGAGCATTTGCTCCCCATCGCCAAAGTAGGCCGACAGCAGGTCGCCACTGGACCCTCGCCCGTTGAGCGACATTTCGGCTTGGACCCGAGCGTAGGAACCGCCGAACGCCGCAGTTGAACACACGGCGTGGGCCTGTTGACCAACCGTTGCGGCTTGATGTTCGAGCGAAATCGTGTTGAGACCGAGTTGTTGGGCGACGAGGTAGTTGACCCTTGCGTCTGCGGCAGCATCGAGCTCGACCACTGGCACGACCAACTGGTTCGCTTCACCCGACCGGCGACGTTCGAACACCGTGACCGACGCGCCGTTGGCTGCCCGGACAATGGTGTGTGGGCAGGTAAGCCCCCCATCGACATCGGAATAGACGTCGATGTGGATTGGCGCTTCAACGTGGTGCCCGCGGGGAACGTCGATGACAATGATGTCGCCAGCGTGGGCGTCGTGGAGATGGCCCACGACGTCGGCGGCTTCACCCCGGACTGAGTTGAGGAGAGCTTGCCCGCCCTCGTGTTCGGAAACGGTAGAAACCGTGGCCTTGCCGAGGGCATCGGTGCGGTCGATGGAGGCAATGCGTCCGTTGCGGACGACGACCGCGGCCGCGGCACCCGGAAGGGGAATTGGGTCGACCGAGGTTCCGGCATCTGCGTCGGGAACGGCGTAGTCGGCGAGGTCGATATCGGCGATACGGGTGTAGCGCCACACCTCTTCACGACCGGTTGGGACCTCGGCGTTGGCGAGGTCAGCAGCAGCTGTTGAGCGCGCAGATTCGAGCCACGGGGCGAGCGTTTGTGCTTCTGGCATAAGTGCCAAGACTATCGTCAGTACTGGTTTCTAAGCCGTGTCGGATGGACGCCGTTAGTCACGTTTCTTGCGACGGTCGAAAAAGCGTCGAAGGCCACTCTTGTTGGCGCTTTGTTGGGCCTGCCACCGTTCTTCGTCAACCTCGGCCTTGATGCCCGGGCCAGCAGCGTTGACGATGTCCTCCGCGGCGTCGAGGAGTGCGGCGATGCTGTCGTCCTCGCCAAGGCCATCGGGTTCGGCTGGCGTTGCGGGCGTCACGAGCGAGCCGTGGTTCCACGCGACGTCGGCCATACGTCGTTCGTACTTCGGGCAGTCGTCTGGACATCGCCACGGAGCTTCGGGCGCGAGGTCGAGATCGCACTTACGGACGGTGTCTCCGGTGGGGTAGGTGCGGCTTTCGAAGTACTTGCAGTCCTGGCGCATCGGCATACATCCATGATGGCCTACGGCGCGGCGAAGCGGCCACAGCGCGCGAGTTCCTTACAAAATCTTTGGTTGGTGGAACTGCTGCTAGGAGCCAGTCTTGTCGCCGAAGAAGACCGTGAACGTGCGCAAGAGATAACGCATGTCGTTGCGGAACGTCAGATTGTTGACGTACTCCTCGTCGAGGTGAAGGCCGTCGCGCAAGTCGCCGTTCAGGCGCAGATCTGACGTCTGATATGGGCCGGTCATGCCTGGCTTTACTTCGTGCCGAGGATGGTGGAGGTAACCGCGTTGGCGGGCCACATCGATCATTTCGGGGCGAGGCCCAACCAGGCTCATCTCGCCGCGCATGACGTTGAGCAGCTGCGGAAGCTCGTCGAGGCTCAGCCTGCGCAGCAGCCGACCGAGGCCGGTGTGGCGAGGGTCGTCGTCGTCTTTGTGTTCGCCGCGGCGATCCTCGTCGTCGGGGAACTCGAGCTCGCGTTGGCGTCGATCAGGGCGCATCGTGCGGAACTTGTAGATCGTGAAGGGCGCACCTTCAACGCCGATGCGTTGCTGGCTGTACAGGACGCCCTTGCCAAGGCCAGCGCGCACCGCAACGGCAATGACCGCCATGACTGGCAGCGCGCCCAGGAGGGCGAGGCCGCCGAGGACGACGTCGAGGGGTCGCTTGATACGTCGCTCGTAGATCGTTCGATCACGGACGATCCGAAGATCGTCAGAGTACGTGATCGAAACTTGATCCGTTGACGCGCTGGTTTCACTCACCGACTGCCCTACTCCACACATTCCATAATTTCGCCACTTAGAGCGGCTGTTTCGTAACGCTACGTCACGATACCGAGTGTACGCCTGGGCGAATTGGACTACAAAACGGACGCAACGTGGGATTGATAGCTCACGGCACGACCCTCTGCAAGGTTCTACTGTTTAGTAACGTCTTAAACGGCGGCAACAGCATACCAATTTCCATTGGATGCGCAGATTAGGAACTGGTTCCCCTTGAACACGACACTCCAGTGGCGACACCTATTAGCTTCAGGCGCTCTTGCGTTTGCGTCGGTTTTGCTCTTCGTCGCCGGCCCCAGCATTGCCGAGGCTGCGGTTGCGAGCACCGCGCCACGTACAACAGCGGGCATCGATGCTGACTCGGATCCGGACTCACCCTCCTCTCCCGTGTACGCAATTGTTGAAGCCAACGGCCGTTTCTACATCGGCGGCGACTTCCAAACCGTTGCTGGAGAGAGCCAGCCATATCTGGCGGCGATCGACGTAGCGACCGGCCGCCTCGACCAAACGTGGCGCCCACAGGTGAACGGCCCCGTTCACTCAATTGCGGTCGCCCCTGATGGCTCGGCGGTGTACGTCGGCGGCAAGTTCTTCAAGATCAACAGCAGCTACCCAAGCCGTCTCGCGAAGCTCGACCCGGTTACCGGAGCTGTCGACAACACCTTCGATCCGGACCCGAACGCTGTTGTCGAGGCCATCGTCACCGATGGCACAACGGTGTGGGTTGGCGGCGTGTTCACCAACATTGGCGGAGTTGACCAGCTCCATATTGCCAAGATGGACAGCGCCGGAACTGTCGATACCGCCTTTGACCCGGTGCTCGACGGAAATGTTCTCGACCTCGAACTTGTTGGTTCACGCCTGTATGCGGGCGGCAACTTCACCACCATCGACGCGGTTGAGCACCTTCGAATTGCGTCGTTCGACGCCATGAGCGGCGTTGCCGATGCGTGGGCGCCTGTCTCGAACTTCAAGGTGTACGACACGAGCATCAAACCCGACGGGTCGATCTTGTATGCAGCGGGCGCAGGTTCGCTTGGAGCTGGCGGAAACTCGCTCACCGCGTGGGACACCACCACCGGAGAGCTGCTTTGGCGTCGGGTGAACTCGGGCGACTTCCAAGCGGTCGTTGCGACCGACGAGCTCGTGTACATCGGCACCCACGGCGAATATGTTTACATCGACAACGCCGGGCCGTTCCTCGAAGACGACGACAACCCGAACGCTGTACGCCGCAACAAACTTGCGGCGTTCGACCCGACCACTGGCGCGCTCGACGCGTGGAACCCAGGAGCGAACAGCATCTGGGGTGTGTGGGCGTTGAGCACTGGCCCGAGCGGGCTGGCTGTTGGCGGCGACTTCACCACCATCGGGGGCGTTGTGCAGCCGCACTTCGCCATCTTTGACGGCCCGGAAGTGGGCAACAAGAGCCCGATTCCGGAGTTCACCTACAACTGCGTGGCGACGACCTGCTCGTTCGGAGCGCAAAACTCGGTGGATCCTGACGGTTCAATCGTGAGCTACGCCTGGGACTTTGGCGACGGGCAAACCGCTACCGGCCCGACGACAACTGTTTCACTCACCGGAGCCACCACGGTTTCGCTGACCGTGACCGACAACGGTGGCGTAACCGCTCGGACTCAGAACCCGGTCATTGTTAACACCAACAACTCTCTACCGGCAGAAATTGTTGGCGTCACGTCGTACAACGGTCAAGACGACCTACCGGTCACGCCGACTGCACTGATGCGGGAGGGTGATTTTGCGGTCGCCATCGTGTCGATTGCCGACCCGAACGTAACGATCACCGCCCCGACAGGTTGGACGTCGCTCGGCTCTGTGGTTTCGGGGTCGTTGATCTCTGAAGCGTTCACAAAGCCACTTGTCGCCGCCGACCTCACCGAGTGGGTCTTCACGACAAACGGCGTGCAGTTCCTCAAAGGCGACGTCACCATGGCGGTGTTCCGGAACGTCGACCTAGCAAACCCGGTTCAGGCCATTGCGTCGACCGATGAAACCTCGTTGTGGGCCCAACACACCGCACCTGCGGTTACCACGACAGCACCGGCAACGGTGGCGCACTTCTGGGCGAACCGCTCGGGCAACCTCGGCCAGATAACCCCTCCGGGTAACGAGCCCACCGTCTCTCAGCGGGTTGGCTTGGGCGGCGCCCACATCAACTCGGCAATGTCGCTGGCTGCTGCACCGACGCCGGGCGTTAGCCCAGCTCGGGTAGCTATCGGCAACCTGTCGACTCGTTCAGCGATTGGCTGGAGCATTGCGATCACCCAAGACCTCACGCCGCCAGAATGCGTGGCCACCCTCAACGCAGACGGCACCATCACAGTGGACTGGGAGGACGTGCAAAATGCCCGCTCGTACACCATTCGTCGCAACGGCAGCTGGCTGACGACCCTTAACGGAATCGGCACGACGAACTACATCGATACCCCGGGCGAAGGCACCTACACCTACGAGGTTCGAGCCCCACTGAACGGCGGCGGCCGGTTCGACATGGCGTGTTCGCCAACGATCACTATCGATGCCCCACCACCTCCGCCACCTCCGGCCGGGCAAACATGCACCGCTACCGTGAACGCTGACGGCAGCATCTCGTTGGCTTGGGACCCAATCGTTGGCGAGAACGGCTACAGCGTTCGACGCAACGGCAGCTTCCTCACCTTCGCGGGCAACTCGTTCTCCTACAACGACACGCCGGGCGAAGGCACGTGGGAATACATCATTCGTTCGAAGATGGGCGGCGTCACCACCAACACCAGCTGTGGCGCACCAATCGACATCACTACCCCACCACCGCCACCTCCGGCCGGGCAAACGTGCACTGCTACCGTGAACGCTGACGGCAGCATCTCGTTGGTCTGGGACGAGATTCCCGGCGAAGATACTTACATTGTGCGTCGCAACGGTGGCTGGCTCTCGAACACCGGAGCACTGACCTATGACGACACGTCCGCCCAAGCTGGCGACACGTACGTGATCCGCTCCCGTCAGGGCGCAACCGTTACCAACACCAACTGCGTCTAACCCACCGATAGCTGAGTTAGGAGTCCTCGACGAGGATCGCTCCCTTGGCGACGGCGAACTCGTCGTCGGTTAGCACCCCAGAGCGGTGAAGTTCAGCGAGCTGCTCGAGCCGGTCGATTAGGCGGCGTCCAGAGTCACGAGAGTCTTCGACGTACCGCTCTCTAGGCGCAGGGGCGGGGGCGTCGGGCTCCTCGTCGGCTGGACGGAATCGCATCTTGTCGGAGAGCACTTCGTCGATAGCAAGATCGATCTCGAGCTTCACCGCGGAGTATCCAAGGTCTAGCGGCTGCCCGGTGGATTCGTGGCCCAGAATTCGTTCGGCCGCGCCGGCTTCTTCGCGAACACATTCGGTCTTAGCCTCGCGCAGCAGCCGAATGGTGTGTCGGGCTAGGCCATCAAAACGGGCGAACTGCTCAGGGAGAAGCGAGCCGTCGAGCTCGCCGGTGATCTCATCGCAGCCAGCGCGATAGCTGTCGAGGATTTCCGTTGTTCGTCGCTGGAGCAACGCTGCTGCCATTGTTCAACACCTTGTCCACCATCGAGTAGGAGCCGACGCTAACTCTATTCGCACCTCTTGAGGTCATCACACGAGGAGATAACCGTCACGTGCTCGTGTCGTTACAGCAGGCGAGCCTTGGCCGCAGCAAACTCATCGGCGTTCAATAGACCGTCACGGTACAGCTTGGCCAACCGCTGGACGTAGTCGACAAGCGTGGAGTTCGGCGCTGGAATCGACCGTGGGCGAGAGGGCGTGCTGAGCCTCTGCCGTAACACCCGTAGCTCAGCCCGGTCGTTCATCAGGATCTGCACGACCCTGTCAATCTCGGCTTTCGCATCGGTGTATCCGACGTCGATGATGTCGCCTTCATCTCCGAGCAACGCTCGAATACAGGCCCGTTCTTCGCGCACGCACATGGTCTTGTTCTCGCGAAGCAACCGCACGGTCTCGCACGCCAAACCTTCAAGGCTGGCCGCCTGGGCCACCGACGACACCGGAAGCCCGCCGGTTATCCGCTGCTGGGCATATCCATGTCGCTGCAAAATTTCGTTCGTTCGACACCGACGATCCGCTACCGCCATTGCCACACCCCTCCCGCTAGAAGTCTGATTGCGAGAATCCTATACCCCAAAAGTGGGCAGCGTAAGTGCAGATTTTGTGAGACCGCTATGCGAGAACTTCGCCTCGTCGAATCTCACTCTGACGAATCTCACTCTGACGTGAGGTTCGTGGCTATTTGTGGCCGTTCGGGCCTGTGGACGAGGCTGGACGCGCTAGCCGACTGAGCCTTCCATTTGGAGCTCGATAAGGCGGCTCCACTCGACCGCGTATTCCATTGGAAGCGTGCGGGTGATTGGCTCGATGAAGCCGTTGACGATCATGCCCATGGCCTGCTCTTCGGAGAGGCCTCGGCTCATCAAATAGAACAGCTGCTCGTCGGCAACCTTCGACACGGTGGCTTCGTGTCCAATGATGGCGTCGCGTGAACCAATCTCCATGTAGGGATAGGTGTCGCTGATCGAGTCTTCGTCGAGGATGAGCGCGTCGCACTGCACGTGGCTCTTGCAGCCGTAGGCATCTTCGTCGACGTGCACAAGACCGCGGTAGCTGGTTCGCCCGCCGTCAGAGCTGATGGACTTCGACACGATCTTCGACGTGGTTTCGGGGGCGGCGTGCACCATCTTGGCGCCAGCGTCCTGGTGCTGACCGTTGCCGGCGTAGGCAACCGAGAGAACCTCACCCGAGGCCTTCGGGCCGACCATAACAACGGCTGGGTACTTCATGGTGAGGCGGCTGCCGATGTTGCCGTCGATCCATTCCATGTGGCCTTCGGCGTACACCTTGGCCCGCTTGGTAACCAGGTTGAACACGTTGTTCGACCAGTTCTGGATGGTCGTGTAGGTGACTCGTGCGCTTTCCTTCACGATGATCTCGACGACGGCTGAGTGCAGCGAGTCAGAGGTGTACACCGGAGCCGAGCAGCCCTCGATGTAGTGCACCGACGAACCTTCGTCAGCAATGATGAGCGTGCGTTCGAACTGACCCATGTTCTCGGCGTTGATGCGGAAGTAGGCCTGCAGCGGCTGGTCGACGTGAACGCCCGGCGGGACGTAGATGAAGCTGCCGCCCGACCACACGGCCGAGTTGAGAGAGCTGAACTTGTTGTCGTTCGGCGGGATAACCGTGCCGAAGTATTCCTTGACGAGCTCGGGGTGTTCGCGCAGCGCGGTGTCCATGTCGCAGAAGATGACACCGAGCTCTTCGAGGTCTTCCCGGTTGCGGTGGTACACCACCTCCGACTCATATTGCGCGGTGACGCCGGCGAGGTACTTGCGCTCGGCCTCGGGGATGCCCAGCTTTTCGTAGGTGTCCTTGATGGCCTGAGGGATGTCGTCCCAGTCGTCCTTCACCGATTCGGTGGGCTTGATGTAATAGAAGATGTCGTCGAAGTAGATTTCGGACATGTCGCCGCCCCACTTAGGCATGGCGCGCTTTTCGAAGCGGCTGTACGACTTGAGGCGGAAGTCGCGCATCCAGGCGGGCTCGCCCTTCATCCACGACATCTCGTTGATGATGTCGGTGTTGAGGCCCTTTTTGGGCTTGTAGATGTAGTCCTCCGCGTCGGACCACCCAAGCTCGTACTTGCTTAGATCGACGCCTATATCTGCTGTGCTCATGTGGACACCCTTTCGAACCGCTGGTTCTAGCCCACATGATAGCTGTGAGCACTCGGAACGGGATGGCCGGAGCCAAGCCGCGGTCTCACACTAACTCTGGGGTTTACGCGCCGAATGTGACAATCGACCCAATGAATATTCCGGATAGGGTCGGAAAACGCCTAAGATCCACCTCGGCGGATACGTATGGTGGGCAAATCTATGGAGACCCCTCACATGGCACGTTCCTTCCGGCGGAGCACTATGTTCCTCGCATTCGCGCTTGTTGCGATTGCACTTGCGCTTCTCGTGGACAGGTCGGCGTCTAGCGCGAACAACCCTCCGACATCGGTTCTGCCCACGGTTGCCATCGACCCCACTGAACCACCGCCAGACACTGACATCACCACGGCTGATCAGTCGCCTGTGTACGCAATGATCGAGGCCCATGGCCGCTACTACGTTGGCGGTAAGTTCATCGAGGTTGGCGGCAAGACCCAACGGGGTTTGGCGGCAATCGATGTGGCCACGGGCCAACTCGACCCAACGTTCCGCCCGGTGCTTTCGGGAAGCGACCGAATGGTCACCGCGCTTGCCCTCTCCCCCGACGGAAACGACCTGTATGTTGCCGGTCGCTTCTTGCAAATCGATGGTGTGGCGAAGAGCCGTGTGGCAAAGCTCGACGCGCGAACCGGCGCGGTTGACCCCGCCTTCACCGCAAACGCCGACGCCGTGGTCGAAACCATTGCGACAGATGGAAACTCGGTGTGGATCGGCGGCAAGTTCAACAACGTCGGCGGCCAGGCCGCTAAGAGGTTGGCTCGCCTGAGCGCCTCGACCGGTGCGGTGAATCCGGCATGGGTTGGCTTCAACGCTGATGGAACCGTGCTCGATATCGAGCTGCGGGGTGCAACGTTGTGGGTCGGCGGCAACTTCAACAACATCGCTGGCACGACCGGCCAAAAGCTGGTTCCGCTCAACGCATCCAATGGAACGGTGTTGCCGTCGTGGGCGCCCGCACACCCCGAAACTCACAAGGTATTGGCACTAAGCGTCACCCCCGACGGTTCAAAAGTCATCGTTGCGACGGCGGGAAGCGCAAGCAACGCGCCCCAAGGCGGCAATGCGCTTCGGGCGTACAGCACCACCGGCTCGACCTTGTGGCAGCGCATCAACGCGGGCGACATTCAAGCTGTTGAGGCCACGAACTCCACCGTCTACGCCGGCACCCACGGAAACTTCACCTTCACCGTTCCTGCGTTCAAAACCGATGGAACAGCAAACCCGGCGTTCCCAGCCAACGGCTATGTCGAAAGCCCCAACAACGCGAACGCGGTTCGTCGCAACAAGCTCTACTCCGTCAGCGCCGCAAGCGGGGCACTGAACCCGTGGGACCCGAACCTCGACTCGACCGACGGCGTGTGGGAGCTGAGCTCGGGCCCAAGCGGCCTGCTCGTGGGAGGCGACTTCCGCAACGTCTTTAACCCAACGGGAACTCCTGGCCAGCAAGCTGGCGCTTTCACGCCACACTTTGTGGTGTTCCCGGGCCATGGCAATCTTGGAAACAAGGCCCCCGAGCCACTTTTCACCGTCGACTGTGCTGGAACGTCCTGCAACTTTGATGCCTCGGCCAGCCTCGACAACGGTTCGATTGCCAGCTACGCCTGGGTGTTCGGCAACGGCCAGACGGCCAGCGGCGTCAACGCTTCTGGTTTCCTCGCCAACAACACCACCCACGACGTCACCCTCACGGTGACCGACAACGCAGGTGCTTCGGCGTCGCGCACCGAAAAGGTGGCCGTTGGTAATGGTGGGCTTCCGATCCGTCCGGTCGACACGGTCGCTGTTTCCGGCTTTAACAACCAGTTCGCTGCACCAATCCCCACCACGGCCCAAGCGGGCGATGTCGCAATTGCCTTCTTGTCGTTGAACACCAACACCACCACCGCTACCCCACCAACCGGATGGACCGCAGTGGGCAATGAGGTCGACGGCAACTTGCGCACCCTGGTGTGGTGGAAGTCGTTGACCGCCACCGATGTCGGCACCAACCGCACATTCCAGCTGAACACCCCCACTCGAGGCGACCTGACCGTTTCGGTTTTCCGTGGCGTCAACGGAACCAACCCAATCGCCGCCATCGACTCACAAGCAACGGCCAACCTGCGTCAGGGCCAGCATGTGGCACCTGCCCTGTCGTTCGGCGGCCAAGCCACGGTGGTGCATTACTGGGCCGAACGCGCCTCGCAAAGCACCGAGCTGTTTGCCGAGGACGAGCTCGTAGTGCTTTCCGAATCGATTGGCACCGGCAACTCACGCGTCAACGCCACGCTGGCGCTGAACCCGGTGGCGCAAACCTCGACGAGCAGGTCGAGGGTTGCGGTGGCCGAGTATCACACGATGACTGCTCAAGGCTGGTCTGTTGCCCTGCGAGCTGGGGCTGCGGTCATTGGCGATTCGACTCCGCCGTCGTCGACGATCGATCCGATCACGGCGACTACTGCTGGTTCGTTCACGTTCACCGGAACCGCAGCTGACACCGGCTCGGGTGTTGCCAACGTTCGCATACGAATCCGTAACCGCGACAACAACACCTACTGGAACGGCACAGCCTGGATCACCAACTCAAACACCTGGCTCCTAGCAACAGGAACAACCAACTGGACCTACAGCAATGTCCCACTCGTTGCCGCCACCTATGGCGTCGTCACCTACGCCACCGACAACGCGGGCAACATCCAAACCTGGGACGACAACCGGCCAGCACGAAACTTCACGATCACCGCTGCCCAAGCCGCAGACACCACCCCACCCGTCGTCACCTTCACCACCGCAACCAACCAAACCGCAGGCACCACCGACCTCACCGGAGGCGTCACCGACGACATCTCCGGCGTAGACCGCGTCCGCGTGCTCGTACGCAACCAACAAACCGGCAACTACTGGAACGGCACCAGCTGGGTGTCGGCATGGTCCTGGAACCTCGCCACCCTCAACGGCAACACCTGGACCGTCCCCAACGTCAACCTCAACCCAACAGGCACCTACCAAGTCCTCCACTGGGCCTGGGACAACCAAAACAACCAAGCCACCTGGCAAAACAACCCACGACCCACCATCACCGTCACCACCGCCCAAGCTGCAGACACCACCCCACCGGTCGTCACCTTCACCACAGGAACCAACCAGCCAACTGGACTGGTTGACCTGAATGGTGGGGTCACCGACGCTGGTTCCGGCGTCGACCGCGTCCGGGTGCTGGTACGTAACCAGCAGACCGGTCAATACTGGAACGGCACCAGCTGGGTCTCGGCATGGTCCTGGAACCTCGCCACCCTCAACGGCAACACCTGGACCGTCCCCAACGTCAACCTCAACCCCGCAGGCACCTACACGGTGCTCCTCTGGGCGTGGGACAACCAAAACAATCTCGCCGACTTTGCGATCAACCCCCGGCCGACGCTCGCCGTCGGTTAGAACGACCAGAAGTTAACCACTTCACACGAAACTCCTAAGAGTGGTGTAACCCTGGCTTTAGCGGCCCAAGAGTGCCCGGCATGGTAGTTTGGATGTATGCACGTAGCAAAGCGTGTCGCGGCGGGCGGCCTCCTCTCACTCATGGTGTTGGTGCTTGTCGCCTTCATCGCCAACACCTCTGCTGAAGCAGCCAACCACGGTCAGCTCGCAGTCGAACAACCGAGACGTGATGTCCCGGTGGTGCTCGATGGCACTGTCTGGGCGCACACCCAAATCGGCGATCGCATTTTCGTCGGTGGCGACTTCCAACAGGTCGAAAGACCTGACGGTTCGGTCATAACCCAGCCGTACATCTTCGCCTACGACATCGACACCGGTGTTCTCGACGAGAACTTTCGGCCGGTGCTTAACAACGCTGTCTTTGACCTCCAAACCAACCCCGCGGGCGATGCTGTCTATGCCAGTGGCCGGTTCTGGAAGTGGGATGACAAGTTCCCCTCGCGTATCGCCAAGCTCAGCGCTGACGGCACCCTCGACACCACATTCCAAGGCTCGGCGAACGCGATAGTTCGTTCGATGGCGGTAACCAACACCCACGTGTACATGGCAGGCAACTTTGTCACCGTTGGCGGCCAGCCGCGGCAAGGGTTCGCTGCGGTCGACATCAACAGCGGCATTGTCGACCCTGGTTTCGTTATGAACGTGAACAATTCGGTGAACACCGGCGAATTCGCCCGAGGCATCGTGGCAACCAGCGACGGCAACACCGTATTTGGCTTGCACTTCGGCACCCAGATCAACGGGGCTACCCGTGAAGCAGTCGCGAAGTTCGACGTCTCGGGAGCCACTGCAACGTTGGCCAACTGGTCGATTCCGTGGTCGGCCCAACAGGGCGCCGCGCTTTGCCTGGAGGCATTGCGCGACATTGCTATCTCTCCAGACAACTCCTACATCGTCATTGGTGGGCAGGGTGCTGACCGCCCACCAAACTGTGATTCGGTGCTGCGCTATAGCACCGGCGGTACCGGCACGATCAATTACACGTGGGCTGCCCGCATGTATTCCAGCGTCTTCTCGCTGGCGGTCACCGATGTTGCGGTGTATGTCGGAGGACACTTCTGCGCAGCACCACTTAACCCCGCCCCTCCTGGTGGGATCACCCACCCTCCGGGCAACGGAACCGCGAACGTGTGTGACGTCAACAACCCAAATGCCGGGGTGAACCCAAGCGTTATCTTCCCGAACGACGCAGTGTTCCGTAGCCAGATGGCTGCATTGAACCCCAATAACGGCCAAGCGCTGAGCTGGGACCCGGGCAGCAATAACAACCTCGCTGTCTTTGACCTCACGGTTATTGATCGCGGCATTCTCGCTGGCCACGACAACAACCGTTTCAACCAGCAACTCGTTGGACGTTCTGGGTTCTTCGACTTCGGAGTTCCCGCCGATACCACTGCGCCAACCATCACGGTTGATTCACCCGCTAGCGGCGCCATCCTCACCTCGCTGTCAGCCCTCGAAGGAACCGCAGAAGACGATCGCATTGTCGCTGACGTAACGGTTCGTTTGAAGAACCTCACTACAAATCAGTGGTTGCAGCCAAACGGATCTTCGTTTGGCCCAACCCAAGCCGATGCGCCCGTGACGCTCACGTCGACGGGCCTTGGCACTGCTGACTGGACAGTCAACCTCGGCACCACCCTCACTCCTGGTGAGTACGAGATTCGTACGTTCGCCAAGGATCAGGTGGGCCAGACCACCTCTCCCGTTCTGGTCTCGCCGTTCCGAATCGCAGGCGCAGCCGCGTGTTCGGTGGCACTCGACGCCAACGACAACCCCGTGATCTCGTGGAGCGACTTTGCGAACGTTGGCAACGTGCAGCTTCGACGCAACGGCTCGTGGCTTGCAACTGGCGCTCCAGACTCCGGCTCGCACACCGACACCACCGTCACGACGGGCAGCACCTACAGCTACGCCGTGCGCTGGAACCCAGGCGGCAGCAACGTTGACGTGCCATGCACCCCAACGTCGATCACCATTCCGGCCGGCCAGAACGACACCACGCCTCCGAACATCACGTTCACGAGCCAAACATCGCTATCCACCGGCGTCACTGATCTTGGTGGTGGTGTCACCGACGACATCTCCGGCGTAGACCGAGTACGCGTACTCGTACGTAACCAGCAGACCGGCCAATACTGGAACGGCACCAGCTGGGTCTCGCCATGGTCCTGGAACCTCGCCACCCTCAACGGCAACACCTGGACCCTCGACGACGTCAACCTCAACCTAACCGGCACCTACTCAGTCACGCTCTGGGCATGGGACAACGACGGCAACCGAGCAGCCCCACCAGCCACCCCCATAACCACAATCACTGTTTCCGGCAACGACACCACCCCACCAGTCGTCACGTTCACAACCGGAACCAACCAGTCAACTGGCCCTGTCGACCTCAACGGTGGAGTCACCGACGCTGGTTCAGGCGTAGACCGAGTACGCGTGCTCGTACGTAACCAGCAGACCGGCCAATACTGGAACGGCACCAGCTGGGTATCTGCCTGGTCATGGAATGCTGCCACCCTCGACGGCAACACCTGGACGCTCCCCAACGTCAACCTCAGCCCAGCAGGCACCTACAAGGTCCTGCTGTGGGCATGGGACGACGCCAACAACCGGGCGAACTACACCGTCAACCCCCAACCCACCATCACGGTCAACTAAACCAAGCGACCCAGGTCGCTTGCCCCTATGACCAATGACCCCGTAGAGGTACTCTGGCGGCACGTCTCTATCACTACATTTGCTGTGCTTTTTGAGCGCAGATAGCGGCGGACCCTCCTACCGAAAACTCGGCATAACGATGAACCGACTGTTCTCCAACGCACTACTGATCCTGGCGGTCGCACTGCTGGCAGTACTTGGCGCGGGCCAAACACTTGGCGCCGATGTCGCTCCGCCAGCGCCCACTCCAACAGCGGAGATCGATTCGCTCGATACGGCGTTTTCGGTATCAACTCCGGTCCACAGCATCATCGAGGCCAATGGCCGCTATTACATCGGCGGCAACTTCTCCGATGTTGCTGGCGAACCGCAGGCGTTTCTCGCAGCGCTCGATGTGGTTACTGGTCAGCTTGATCCCAACTTCCGGCCCACCATCGTGTCGACCAGCGACATCGACCGTCGCGGTGTGCGCACAATGGCGCTCTCCCCCGATGGGAACGACCTCTACATTGGCGGCTACTTCACCGAGGTCAACAACGAGTTCCGCAGCCGTATCGCCAAGCTCGACGCCATCACCGGCGAGGTTGACCTTTCGTTCAACCCAAGTGCCGATGCGGTGGTCGAAGCCCTCGCAACCGACGGCGTTTCCGTGTGGGTAGGCGGCGCGTTTGAGTCGCTTAACGGTGCCACATCGCCACACGTGGCCAAGCTCGATGCCACCACCGGCGCCGCTGTTGCAGGCTGGGATACCTACACCAATAGCAATGTGCATGACCTGCACATCGAAGGTTCTGACCTCTACCTTGCAGGTAACTTCACCAAGATCGGGCCCTTTGTGCTCGACGGCGCTGGAGTTCCAACGTTTGACGCGGCGCTTACGGTTGACCGGGTGGCCCGAGCCGACCTTGCAACGGGGGCTGTCATCGCAGACGCAAACGGCATCGACGCCGAGTGGAACCCGCAGGCGCAGCATCGCGTTTTGGATATCGACGTCGCCGTCGACGGTTCGTTGGTCTACCTCGCAGGTGCTGGTCCGAAACTCGATGGCGGCAATTCACTTCGTGCCATCGATGCCACGACCGGGGATGTTGTTTGGCGCCGTGTAAACGCAGGCGACTACCAGGCCATTGCGGTCACT
>CALHTB010000053.1 GCA_938038785.1 uncultured Acidimicrobiales bacterium | reverse complement strand
GTCGACGAACGAGTCGAAGAGGTGGTCAAGGGCAAGCGCGAGATCGCGAACATGGTGCTGCCAAAGTCGAGCTCGGTCGGCGACCTCGATGCCGAGCAGCTTCAGGTTGCCCTCGGCATCGACCCGGAATTGTTGCTGAACATCGAAGCAACGACCGACGAGGATGCCACTAGCGCCGAAGTCGTCGATAGTGAACCAGTAGGAGCGGCATCATGAGCGGACGCAGCCGAGGTGGCAAGCGCAAGAAGAACAACAACAACTCGGGCAAGAAGAAGCTGGACCCGGCAAAGTTCTGGGGCGATCACGACACGTTGCCATCACCGGAGGGCTTCGAGACCACCACACCCGACCCCGTTGCCGTTGTGAACTCATTGGGGCAGCCGCCGCTGCCAGGGCATGGCGCGGCCTCACCTCATTACTTCAAGTTGGTGTACACCCGAGCCACCCAGCTCGCTGGCGCGCTAGCAATGGCCGGCGAGATCGATGTGCTCGCACCACTCGAACCGCCAGAACCCGAGGCCCCCGCCGAGCCGGGCAACGAGGCTGAAGAGTCGGCCGAACCTGACGACGAACTTGCAGAAGCGAGCGCTGACGACGAGATCGTCGACTACTCCACTGACGACGCCGATCAGCACAACGGTACGGGCGAGCAGGAATAGCTAGCTCGCCGCCTCTTCGCGGAAGTAGGCGACCATGCTGTTCAACATGATCGCGGTTTGTGCCCGGACGGCTTCGTCGTCGTGGTCGGAACCGAGGGCCCGAATGATCATGTCGAAGCCTGGGGCTTCGGGAGCATCAAAACGGTCGTCCTCGACGTCGGCTTGGTGGACGATCTGACCGATGCGCCACAGCACCGGATCGAGAAGATCGTGTTTGCGCAGGATGGTTTCGAACGTGACGTCGTTGCCGTGGTGACTGTATTCGCATCCGACCATGTCGAACGGCGTGGCGTCGTCGGGGACATCATCGGGGTCGTCGACGTAGATGAATTCGGCGTCGGGGTCGACATAGGTGGAGATGAGCCAGGCCGAGGCGGCTCGGTCGACATGGATGTTGGCGCGGGTGGCCCACTTCATGACGACACCTTCGTGCCAGCGTCGACGATGTCGAGCAATGCCAAGCGAACAGCTTCGCCGAGCTCGGCGTTGAAGTAGTCGCGGCGGTCGATGCGGCGATGCTCTCTCCTCCAGCGGGCGATCGTTCGGCTGTCGGTAGTGGTGGAGCTTGCGATCTCGTCGAGCAGAACCTGATATTCGACGTTTCTGGCTTCGGTCATTTCGACGATGAATCGGTCGGTGTCGCGGCGCGCTGATGGCGACGCCACCCACACGATGGCCTCGCCGTCAGCTTCGCGCACCTTGGCGCTTACCCATTCGAGTTGCTCTTGGGTATGTGCGCTGGCGGGCAGGGCGACGAGCCCGTCGACCACCTGCGCGACGCCAAGATCCCTCAACCGACGCCACACCGCAATGCGTGGTGTGGAGGGTTCGCGGGGGATTCGATAGCTCAGCATGACCCAGCTGCTCTTCTTTGGTTGCGTAACCATGGTTGCAATACTATCGTGCGTTTCGATATGAAACCGCGGTTACAAGATGAAGTCCGGAAGCCTGCTGTGGCTGGCGCTGACATTCCCCAACGGGAATGGCTTGCAGCCTGGGCGACGGTCGCGGCCAACAGCTTTGGCGGACCCGCCGGCCAGATCGCCGTCATGCACGAAGAGATCGTCACTAAGCGCCGGTGGGTGGGCGAACGGCGATTCCTCCACGCGCTCAACTACTGCATGCTGCTGCCTGGCCCCGAAGCCCAGCAGCTCGCCACCTACCTCGGATGGCTGTTGCGCGGGCCCAAAGGTGGCCTACTGGCCGGTGCGCTGTTTATTCTTCCCGGCTTCCTGTCGATCATGGCATTGAGCATTCTGTTCACCGCCTACGGCGACCTCGACTGGGTCGCTGGGCTGTTCTTCGGCATCTCGGCCGCGGTCATTGCGGTCGTAGCCAGCGCTGTGCTTCGCATTGGCAAGCGGGTCATCAAGAACAAGGTGATGTTCGCCATTGCGGCGTGCGCGTTCGTTGGCATCTTCGTGTTCGAGCTTCCCTTCCCGCTGATCGTGGCCGTCGCTGCGGTAATCGGCCTGATCGGCGGCCAGACTCGGCCCGAGCTGTTCAACCTGGTGCAAGGCCACGACGAGTCGAGCGCTGTCGACGACGCCGATGTACTTGTCGGCGACCAGGACATTGCGCTGGGGCGGCCGTCGTGGGGTCGGGCGTTGCGGGTCCTCGCTATCGGCCTTGGCCTGTGGTTTGGCCCGGTGGCCATGCTTGCCGGAGCGTTCGGAAGCGACTCGGTGTTCTTCGATGTTGCGTGGTTCTTCTCGACCGCCGCGGTTCTGACCTTTGGCGGTGCCTACTCGGTTCTGGCCTACATCTCCCAGGAGAGCGTCAACACGTTCGGCTGGTTGGAACCGGGCGAAATGATCAGCGGCCTCGGTATGGCCGAAACCACGCCAGGTCCCCTCATTCAAGTTGTGCAATTCGTCGGATTTGTTGGCCCGTACCGAAGCCCGGGGTCGATGAGCGCAATGCAGGCAGGCATATACGGCGCCACGATTGCCACCTGGGTCACATTCATCCCATCGTTCCTGTGGATCTTCCTGGGCGCGCCATTTATCGAACACCTTCGGGGACGGCCTTCGCTGACCTCGGCCCTGTCAACCATTACCGCGGCCGTGGTCGGCGTCGTCCTCAACCTTGCGGTGTGGTTTGCACTGTTCACGTTGTTCGAAACAGTCACCGAGCATCGCCGCTTCGGTGCGCTTCTCTACCAGCCCGAACTGTCGTCGCTGAACCTTGCGGCTGCAGCCATAGCGATCGGCTCCGCCGTGGCCATCTTCGGTTTCAGGATCCCAACTCTGAAGGTGGTCACGGCTGCGGCCGTGCTCGGAATCGTCTACCAGCTCACCATCGCCTGAGGAGGCCCAATCATGTCAACCAACATTCTCTTCCTGTGTCCACACAACGCGGCGAAGAGCGTCTACGCGGCAGCAACCATTCGCCAAAAGGCTGCCGATGCTGGCATGCAGATCGGCGTCAGCACCGGCGGGACCCACCCCGACGAGGAAATTCTGCCCGTGGTTCGTGATCAGCTCGGAACGATGGGCCACGTGGTGACCGCCATCCCCAAAGTCGTTTCTGCCGAAGCGCTCGACGCCGCCGACATGATCATAAACATCGGTTGCGATCACGCCGAACTTCCAACGACCAAGCCGATCACCGACTGGTCGATCCCCAACTTCAGCGACGACAAAGCAGTGGCCTTCGCCGCCCTCGACGACCACGTAGACCGCCTACTCGCCGAGCTCTAGCGGCTCTTCAGTGGGTGTTCCTGTCTTGTTGTCAATCAGCGATTTGGGCTGATTGGTGTCGGTCCGGCTCGTAGGGTGTGGTGGTCTTGGGCATGGCGAGGATGAGGTCAAGGCGTCGCCGGGCTACGCAAATGACTGCAGCGTTGTGCTTCTTGTCCTCGCCGCGTTTGCGTTGGTAGTAAGTGGCTATTCGAATTTGGCCGGGGTGTGAGCTGGCGCAGGGTCCACGGGGGACGAAAAGAGGCTCCAACAATCCGATGTTTATGTGTTCGGTGTTGATCAGCCTGAACCGGGTGAGTTGGTGTTGATCGAACCGCGCACGGTTCGGCCGTCGTGTTCGAGGTGCTCGACGCCTGCGTGAGTGAAAGAACATCGAGAAGTCGATTACACACACGAAACGACAGTCCCCCTCAGGCGGGGCAGGAGCGCACTAGGTCTCCACGGTTGTTGTATAGCTCGTACTCCCGTGTCTGATCTGCACAAAAGACGTCGTCAAACCAGGTCGACCACCCAACCACAGGATGTAAGCCTCCCTCACAAATGGGGTTATGCAGCAACATATGCTCATCGAAATTGTCGCGAGGCAAGTTTTGAGTCGCCTCGAATTCCGGTTCCGTTGTTGAGAAGATGCTGTCGCGAAACGCAACGGTGAACGTATTTGCGAGACAGAAACTATTGTTGTCGTCCCTTCGGATATTGCCTAGCACTCCTTCGCGTCTCTGCTCCTCAAAGGAAGCCTGGACCGACTGACCCAGACACCAGAAAGAAATTCCGGGCCCGGCCTTGGGGATCACCCCGAGTCCAGTACAAATTGCTTCTGTGAGAATCTCACCGTCCACAAGGAGTGGACCAATATTCTCAACGAACTCGGCATGGTCCTCGTGCCAGGCCAGGCGGACGGAGTCCGAGCTGTTCCAGTACGTCGCGCACACCTCGTTGGGAGGATCGACAAGGCGAGCCACCTCAACGAAGGCACAGACAGGCTCCCCGCTGCGCGGCGGAGCGGTCTGTGGAAGCTTTTTGAATATCGGCGTTCTTTCACAAATTGTCTGCAATCCCTCGCCAGCATTGACCATGGACAGGCGATATTCGTAAACCACCCATGGCAAGATGTCCTTGATCAAAATCGTCGCAACGCTATCCACCGGGGGGTTATAGATCTCGCCATCAGTTTGCGTTCCTACATACCCACCACCCAACCGCCAGGCATCATCACCCAGTTGGCGGTACTCGAGAGCCCAGGCGAAATTAATCCCTGTACCTTCATCGGGGTCGATATTTGAGCCGCCATCCCTGGGGAAAGAGAACTCGATTGCATTCCAGTCCCTGCGAATCGGAGTAAGAAGAGTGTCGTCGTGGCACACGAGACCACCACCAGCACCAGTGAACACGGGAAAAGTTGTCCCTTCCGGAAGCACTTCTGGTTCGCCAGTGATCTCACCCTCAATCGGCGCGGCCGGCGCGGGCGTGCTACCACCAACATCAAATGTGAGATCCACTTCAAGAGTCCGAGACCTGTTGCCAGCAGCATCAACGGCGATCAGACCAACTCGGTAAACCCCATTTCCAGGCACATCGATATACGTAGGAATGTTTGCCAGGTCGATGCGGTCGGGCCTATCAAGTTCTGCCTCTGTTTGAGCGAGTTCGGAGGCCGTAATTGTTCGCTGGTAGAGGCCGTCAACGACGACCAGATAACTCTGAACACTCCGGAAACTGTTGGCATCGTCGTAATCGGAGGCCGCTTCCCACTTGAAATAGAGCTTCGACTGCCCGCCAGTAGACGTACCTATTGTGACGACCCTTTGACTATTCCACGTTGGCGGAGTCGTATCCGAACCTGTCGGGGCATCGGTTGGATCGACGGGTGGTGGCTGATGGCCCCCCGTCGTTGCTAACGCACGGCTAACTTTCCGGCGGTTACCGTCACCGTCAACGGCCACCAC
>CALHTB010000052.1 GCA_938038785.1 uncultured Acidimicrobiales bacterium | reverse complement strand
GTCGACCGGAAGTGTCGACAACGTGGCGCCATCGATCGGAAGTGCCAGCAGTGTGGGGATGTCGACCGGAAGTGTCGACAAGTGACAGTCGTATCGACTGCGGGCCACGTCGACCATGGGAAGTCGACCCTCGTTCGTGTTCTGACAGGAACCGATCCCGACCGGTTCGCTGAAGAGAAGGAACGCGGGCTCACGATCGACCTGGGCTTTGCCTCGACCCAGCTTCCCAGCGGCAAGGTGCTTTCGCTGGTCGACGTGCCTGGCCACATCCGGTTTCTGAAGAACATGCTCGCTGGCGTCGGGGCGGTCGACGCATGCCTCTTCGTCGTCGACGCGAACGAGGGGTGGAAGCCGCAAACCGAAGAGCATCTCCGCATCCTCGACTTGGTGGGTGTGCGCAATGGTGTGGTCGCCCTCACGAAGGTTGGGTTGGCCGACGAGGACCTCGTCGAACTCGCCACGCTCGACGTGCAAGAGCGGGTCGAGGGCACGTTCCTCGAAGACGCCCCGATCATTCCGGTCGATTCGCTCGATGGCACCGGCATCGACGAGCTCAAGGCAGCCCTCGATGAGCTCCTCGCTCGTACGCCCGACGCTGTCGACCGAGGCACGCCACGGATGTGGGTTGACCGTGCGTTCTCGGCCAAGGGGTCGGGCACGGTTGTCACCGGCACCCTTACCGGCGGCCGGGTCCGCGTCGATGACGAGATGTTGCTGCTGCCCCAGCGCGAAACGGTGCGGGTGCGCGCCATGCAGAGCCTCCACGCCCAGCGAACAAAGGTTGGCCCCGGCAATCGGACCGCGATCAACCTCAGCGGCGTGTCGCACGATCAGGTGGCCCGCGGCGACGTGCTTGTACGTGCTGGCGAGTGGCACGAGACAACCGTGTTCGACGGAAAGCTCACCGTGCTCGAGTCGCTCGATCATGAGGTGTCGCGACGAGGTGCCCACCTGCTGTACATGGGGGCTGGCGAGCACGCGGTGCGAATCCGCATCCTCGGCCCGGCGATCGCACCCGGACAGAAGGGCAACATTCGCGTCTACCTACCCAAGGCACTTCCACTTCTTCCGGGAGATCGCTTTGTGCTTCGAGAGGCCGGACGGTCCGAGACGATCGGCGGAGGCGAGATCCTCGACATCGACCCACGGACGAAGGCGTCCGAGGCGAACCCCGATCGGTCGGTCGACCGGGTTATCGCCGAACGTGGCTGGGTTACCGCCGACGAGCTGAACCTTCTCACCGGCGAGCGCCGCGAGCCCGATGTTGGCGAGTGGATCGTCGACCCATCGGCGCTGCAAGAAGCCATTGCCGACCTCCGGGAGCAGGTCGAACAAGCAGGAGCGCTTGGCCTCGACACCGCGTCGCTCGACGGACGGCAGAAGGCCACCCTCGACATGTTGGCCGACGTGGTCGTCAATGGTGGCCGGGCAACCCTGGCCGAGGCCAGCGACCCGCTTCAGGCACACCCCTACGTTCTGGCCCTACGAGAAGGCGGCTTCGTTCCGCCCGACCCCGACGATGTCGACAAAGACGAACTCCGTGAACTGGTCCGCCGAGGTGAAGTGATCGTCGAAGACGGCGTCTACTACGCGCCCGAAGTTCTCGATAACGCGGCCAAGCTTGTCGCCCAACTCTTGGCCGAGAAGCCCGAAGGCGTCACGGTTTCGGAAGTTCGAACAGCCATGGGCAACACCCGCAAACACGCCATGCCGCTACTGATTCGGCTCGATGCCACTGGCATGACGCGACGCCG
The DNA here is from genome assembly GCA_938038785.1 of uncultured Acidimicrobiales bacterium. Classification (GTDB taxonomy): domain Bacteria; phylum Actinomycetota; class Acidimicrobiia; order Acidimicrobiales; family SHLQ01; genus SHLQ01. Next base: position 1,432 of record CALHTB010000052.1, on the reverse strand, counting down.
AGAAAACCTCAGAATCGCCGGCCCCCGCCTCGGCAGCTAGACGTTCAGCCCTGAGCTGACCCTCATCCGCTGCTGACTCCAGCGTGTCTTGCTTAGACGTGCGTCACTGGGGCCATTCGTTGCACTCCGCGTCGATGTCACCTGTGTGTGTCATTTCGACGCTTTCTCCGTCTACTTCGAACGTTGCGACTTCAAGGCTGGTGAACCGTAGTACTCCTTCGAGTGGTGCCCGGTCGCGCCAGGATCCGCTCGGAATCTGTCCGGTTTGGTTCCACGTTCTACCGAACGCCTCGAGCTCGCCGCTGTTGCTGCACTCAGGAATGGTGAAGTTCAACACTGCGGCGGTTTCATCGCCAGCTGCTGGGAGTGCAGCCTCATCGCCAGCTGCTGTTGTAGTCGAAACCTCATCGCCAGCTGCTGGGAGTGCAGCCTCACCGCCAGCTGCTGTTGTAGTCGAAACCTCATCGGAAGCAGTTGTGCTTGCTGTCGAACCGCATCCGGCCAGGGCACCCAATACTGCTAGGAGTGCTGCGGTTTGTTTCAGTAATCTCATTCTGCTGTCCTTCGATCGATGATGGTGTTGAGGGTGATACGCCGCAGGCGGCGATTCGGTTCCCGCTTTCTGCAACGAATTGTCGAGCCGCAAACCACACGTGGGGAGGACACCACGAATCTTGTTGTCAATCTCACGATTCGTGGCGCCCTGCAAGAGCAGTTTGTTAATCGAAGAAGTAGCTCAGGTGACTAATGTGACGTTGAGACCGGAAAGAGCGTCCTGGATTCGAACAAAATTGCTCCTTCGCGTCACCTTTGATGATCTAGTAGCTTGAATGCCGACAGCATACGTTCCTTCGATCTGTCCGCCAAAGATGACCTGGTGGTACACCGGCGCTCCGCTGTCGCCGAGGTCGGCTTTGATTGTCGCCCGGGTCCCAAAATTCAGGCAGCCGCAGGAACTGGAGGTGTACGAGTGAAATTTCTTGTAGATGGTTCCGCATGTCACGTAGGTCGTGATTCCCGACTTGCAGACTGGTAGGCCATTGTAGATTTGAGCGGTGTTGAGATAGCCGCTGATGTCGCTAGTCACCGCGTAGATGTCATCGGACACTTGGTCATCAGGCATCTGAACCCTCATTACATCACGCGAGGTTGAAACCGGGTTGACAGGGCCCGGATCCGTGGTTCCGTAGAGGGTCTGTTGCATGTCCCCCAAAAAGTTTTCCGGTTGGTACTCAGGGGTCCCGGGAAAGTACCAAGCGTCTGAACGTTGCTCATAGCTGCAGTGGCCTGATGTCAAAAACTGTTCGTCGTTGCCATGACGGACATGAAAGCCCATCGTGCATCGACTGGCTAGGGTGCCAAGATGGGGTGGTCGCTTGACTATCGCCCCGGCCATTGTTGGATCTGCACATTCTTTTCGATTCGGGCATGC
>CALHTB010000051.1 GCA_938038785.1 uncultured Acidimicrobiales bacterium | reverse complement strand
CCCCTTGAGCACGAGTTCGCACTTCCGGCGAACATCCCCACTTCGCATTCATGGTCGCTACGCGAGCTTCGCTCCCCTCAAGCACGAGTTCGCACTTCCGGCGAACATCCGCGGAAGTCGACTTGGTCGTCCGCTCCGCTGACTCCCCTTGAGCGCTTCTCAATGCGATGTTTGGACCGCCAGCGACAAACTTAGACTGTCGGGGTTGGTGCTGGGCCTTCGTCTAGGTGGGTTTGCAGCGTCTCCATCATGAGATCGACGTGGTCGCTGTAAATGCCGTCGAGCCCCATGCGAAACAGGTCTCGCTGAATTCGGGCATGCTGCGCGTCCCACCCAAAGCACAAGCGATCAAACCGGTGAAACAGCGTGGCCATACCGCCCGTCCACTCGTGATGATGCAAGTTCACCCCGTCGATACCGGCTTCAGAAAGCTGAAACGCACGGCGCTCGGGCCCATCGGCCATTGATTTCAGCGACGTCGAATCGATAAGACGGATATGCGGATCGGCCGAGCGCCACATGGCCAATCGCTCCCAATCGTGATGGCACAGGTAGAGCCGGCCGCGTGTCAGCGGATCGAGCGTGGCGACCCACTCGAGAATCGGGTCCATCGCAGCGTCGGTCTTGATATCAATCGACACGTCGAGATCTGCTGGAATTCGCTCGAACAGCTCGGGCAACGTAATCCACGTGTCGGGCAATTCCTCACGACCCATCGTGGCGATCTTGCGACGACGCAATCCAACGGTGCCGTCGTGGGTAAGGATCAGCTCGCCATCAGCGGTGAGCCACACATCGGACTCGATTCCCGTGGCCCCGAGCTTCACCGCAAGGTCAAACGCTTCAGCGGTGTTCTCGGGGGCATGCGCCCTGGCGCCGCGGTGCGCAAAGGCAATCGGCTTCTCACGTTTCGACGGCAGGCGCATTCCCATAGCCGCATTTTTACGGCTACGTCCCCGAGTTACCAACCAACACCGGCTCCATAATCGGATTAGCAGGGGCCAATCGACCTACGCCCACACTCCGTGGGCCTCCAGAAACACCCAAATTGGGGCTAGATGGTCGAATAGGCCCAACGCGGAACTTTTGAAATAGTCCGCTTGCTCCTCAAGGGAAATCCTTCCCCGTCCGAATAATTCCTTACAAGCGCAACTCCCGATTAGCGCTTTGGAGCGAGACGGAAAACATGGCAACGATTCGAGCTAGCTGTTCAGACTGCGGAGACGTGGAACTCACCACGGATGACGTCACGGTACGTGTGTGCCTAGATGACGACCGCGGAGAGTACCGCTTCACCTGCCCCGTCTGCGCAATGGTTGTCGTCAAGCCAGCCGAACACCGCACCATCGACCTCCTGGTCGCCAGCGGGGTTCACATGGACACCTGGACGCTGCCCGCCGAGCTGTTCGAAATTCGTAGCGGTCGCAAGATCGACCACGACGACATCTTGGACTTCCATAAGTTGCTCGACGACGAAGACGCTATCGCTGCAGCCCTCGCAGCAATCTCCGAGGCATAAACACCTCGGCACTTCCGGCCGAGAAGTAACCGAACCCCTCAGCTTTGCTGAGGGGTTCAGGCGTTAGAATCTCTACATGTTCAATGTTGGTGGTGGTGAGTTTCTCATCATCTTGCTCGTCGCCTTAGTGGTGCTTGGACCACAGAAGCTGCCCGAGGCGGCTCGCCAAGTTGGCAAAATGGTTGGCGAGTTCCGCCGTATCAGTGCTGGCTTCCAACGCGAGATGCAGACCGCAATGAAAGACCCGGTTTCAAAGGTCACTGGCGAACCAACACCCACCTCGTTCACCGACGTCACCAAGGTCGCGGAACTGCCGCCCGATCAGCCCGCTGCATTAACCGATCATGCGCTCGATCATCACGCAACCGAACCGCCCAGCAGCGCCGCCGACGCAGCCCCTGATTATGCCGCTGGCGCTGAGGCGGAAATGTCGGAGCCTGACGAGCCTCCCATGCACGGCGACAAATAGTGGTCGAACACGCCGAGACTCGCCCAGAGGGCGAGATGACCCTAATCGAGCACCTCACCGAGCTCCGTAGCCGCATTATCAAATGCGTCCTCGCAATTGCCGTCGGTGGTGGAGTCGTGCTCATCTTCTACCGGCGGATATTCAACATCATCAAAGAGCCGTACTGCAAAGCGCTCGATGAAATCGACCAAGAGTCGTTCATCGAGAACTGCGCCCTCGTCCAAACCCAACCACTCGAAGGGTTCTCCCTCGTCTTCACGGTCGTTGGATATGGCGGATTTATGCTCGCGATGCCGGTCGTGTTGTGGCAGGTCTGGCAATTCGTCGTTCCTGGGCTCTACCCGCACGAAAAGAAGCACGCACTGCAATTTGTCTTCTTTGGCGTGATCTTGTTCTTCTTTGGGTCGGGACTGGCGTTTTGGAGCATCCCACGCGCACTTGAGTTCCTCCTCGACATTGGCGACTTCGTTCCGCTGCTGAGCCCCGCGCCGTACATCTCCTTCTTGGTCAAGATGCTCGTCGCGTTCGGGCTTGGCTTTCAGTTCCCGCTCATACTCATCATCGCCCAGATGCTCGGCCTGGTGAACGTGCAACAACTGCGCTCGGGTAGGCGATACGCCATCGTGGGCATCGTGGTTCTGGTGGCGGTGCTCACGCCATCGGGCGACCCGATCACCCTCGGCGTGCTGTCGGTGCCGATGTACGTGTTCTTTGAGGTTGCAATCATCTGGGGCTGGCTGCGCCAGCGTCGTATGAAGAAGGCGAGCCAGGCGCCCGTTAGTACATGACCCAACTCGGACCACCGCGAAATTTCGATCTCGACCGGTTCCAAGTTGATGCAATCGAACATCTTGAAGCTGGACGTTCGGTGGTCGTCGCTGCGCCAACTGGAAGCGGCAAAACGTACGTTGCCGAGCACGCCATTGCGATGGCCCGCCAGAACGGTCGCCGCGGTTTGTACACCACCCCGATCAAGGCGCTCTCGAATCAGAAGTTTCGTGACCTACGGAGCTGGCTCGGGGTCGACAATGTTGGCCTGCTCACCGGCGACAACTCGATAAACGGCGACGCGACGGCGGTTGTGATGACGACCGAGGTGCTGCGCAACATGCTCTACGCCGAGCCTGAGCGTTTGGACACCACCGATTTCGTCGTGATGGACGAGGTGCACTACCTGCAAAACAACTTCCGCGGTCCCGTGTGGGAAGAGGTGATCATCCATCTACCAAAGCACATTCGCATCGTCGCGCTGTCCGCCACAGTGTCGAACGCCGCCGAGCTCGCCGCGTGGATCAGTGAAGTGCACGCACCCTGCGTTGCGGTCACCGAGAAGACGCGGCCCGTCCGCCTCGAGAACTCCTATTTCGTGGCCGAGAAGGGCCGTGGCGACCATCACCTCATCGAAACACTCCAGAAGAAGCGCCCAAACCCCCAGGGACGCCGCTACGACCCGGCCCCAAAGCAACGCAAAGGCAACAAAGGAGATCGACGCTCGGGGCCGCCTCAGAAGCGCCCCTGGCGCACTCCACGCCGCTACGAGGTCATCGAGGAGCTCGATCGGCGCAACCTCCTGCCGGCAATCACCTTTATCTTCAGCCGGGCTGGCTGCGAAGACGCCGTCAGCCAGCTTCGAAGCCAGGGCATCACCCTCACCGATTCAGCAACGGCCGACAAGATCACCGAGGTGGTCGAACGCCGAACCGCACACCTCTCCGAGAACGATCGGCGTGCGCTGGGCTACGCCGGTTGGCTCGCCGCGCTGCAAGCGGGCATTGCGGCCCATCACGCCGGAATCGTGCCGCTGTTTAAGGAGACAGTCGAAGAACTGTTCACTGCGGGCTATCTAAAGGCGATCTTCGCCACTGAAACGCTGGCGCTTGGCATCAACATGCCAGCTCGAACCGTTGTCATCGAGAAACTCTCGAAGTTCACCGGTGAACATCACGAACTGCTCACTCCGGGCGACTACACCCAGCTCACGGGGCGAGCGGGTCGCCGCGGCATCGACGATCGGGGTCACGCGGTGGTTCTGTGGACACCGTTCACAACCTTCGACGAGGTGGTGAACCTGGCGAAGTCGACTACCTTCGAGCTTCGATCGGCGTTCCGCCCCACGTACAACATGACCTGCCATTTGGTGAGTCGCTATACGCGTGCCCATGCCGAAGAGCTGATGTCGAAGTCGTTCGGCCAGTTTCAGGCCAACCGTGCTGTTGTGGAACTGGAGAAGCGCCGCGAGCGTCTGGTGGCCGAACTCGAGCATTCGGGCAGTGTTGTTACCGAGAGTCTTGGCGAAGCTGACCATCGCGAGCGGCTCGCTGCGATAGGCGAGGCCGTCTCGCGTTTGCGCCCCGGCGACGTCATCGATGTGGGTGGGGTAGTGGCGGTCCTTTCGAGCGCCTGGCGCCGCAAAGAGGTCCAGCTGAAGGTCATCGACCGCAACGGCGAGGTGAACGTTGTTGACCCTGAGGCGCTTGACGGCCCTCCCGTCACCGTTGGCCACATTCGTCTTCCCGAACCGTTCAACCCGACCAGCCGCTCGCACCAGCACGACATCGTCGACCAGCTGCGTCGGCTGCACCGCAAGGCCAGCAGCAAGAAGGGCAGCAAAAAGAGCAAAAACAAGGCCGCGAAGAAGAACTACCAGTCCGAACACGATGACGTGCCGAATCGCGCTGGCCAACCGGCGAGCCCTTGGAAGTCCGCCAAGACGGGCTCCACCAAGCGGGAGCTGCGTCGAGTCGAGGCTCGCATCGCCGAGCGTCGAGGGCGCCTAAACGATCGCTTCAAAGCCGTTGTGGGCTTGCTCACCGAACTTGACTACATCGAGAATTGGACGCTCACTGAGGCGGGCCAAATTCTCGTCAGCACGTTCCACGAGCTCGACCTGGTGATCGTCGAGTCAATACGGGCAGGACATCTCGACGGCCACGATGCGGCGACGCTCGCTGGGGTGGTGTCGGTGTACGTGTACGAGTCTCGCGGCCGCGACGAAGGGCCACCGCCCTGGTTTCCCAACGACGACGCCCGCAACGCCGTGAAGGGCATCACCCAAGTCGTCAACGAAGTGCAACGGCTCGAATCGGCCTACGGGCTACCCGAGAGCCGCGACATCGACGCCGGACTGTTGGCCGCTACCCATGGATGGGCCGCTGGCGGCGGACTCGGCGACATTTTGGACACCGAAGAGTTGTCCGGAGGCGACTTTGTCCGATCGATGAAGCAGGTGAGTGATGTGCTCACCCAAATCGCCGTCATGGCCCCCAACCCGAGCACCCGCAGCCGAGCCCGCGAGGCCGTTGCGCTGGTGCAAAGAGGTATCGTCGACGCACCTGTAGATCTCGAGGCTGCACCGAGCCATGACGATTAAGAAGGGCGAGGACTGGGGGAGCCGGGGCGAGCTCCCCGAACATGCCCCAATCGTGTCCAGCGACCGTGAGCTGGCCGGCCTGTTCACGATCAACCGCAATGGCGACACCGTGAACCTCGCAGGTCCCGAGCACGTCGGGCTGAGCCCGAACGACCTCGTCACCAACGTTCCGGGAACGCCCACGGCCGACCTCGCCCGCACGGTCAGCGCACGCGGGACCCCGAGCGAACTGCGTCAGGGTGAACGAACCCAACTTCCCATCGACCTCACCGTCGTGACCGTCGACGATACTGACCACGTCATGGCCGCCAGCCTCGTGATACGGCGTCCGTTCTGGCTCGGAGCTGTCGACGCGGCCATGAACGCGTCGTTCTTGGGTGATTGGAACGTGGCCCCGAGCGGGCATCCCAACGATGGCCGACTCGACGTGATCCGCGCCGACCTATCGGCCAGCGACAGGTGGAAAGCGCGGAGTCGTCTCGCCTCGGGCACACATGTGCCGCACCCAGATATCGCGATTCGACGGCTAAAAACCCACGAATTTCAACCCGACAGCCGAGCAACGGTGCGAATCGACGGCGTCGAAATGGGCCATGCCCACGAGGTTCGTTTCATCGTTGTTCCAGACGCGGTCACGATCGTCATCTAATCGCACTGCGGTGCTCGCACGGCTTCTTCAGGACTCGGGCGCGATTTCTTGGTGCTAATCCGTACAACGGCGCCAAATCGGTCATATCATCGCCCTCCGTGACCCCCTATGACGCAGAAGAGTTCTCGGCACAAGAAGCCGACATCCTGCGCCGCTATTTTACGAACCTCGACCAGCCCGTCTTTGCGTTGGTCAACCTGCCTGAAGTGGTCAAGGGAGCGCTGTTCGCTCGGTACTCGCGGTCGTCGAAGAGCCTGCGCCGGCTGTTCCTCGAAGAGTTTGTCGACGACCTCGACATCGCCGGCGACGAAACCGTGGATGCCACCACCGGCATGCGACGAGCTGAAGAGCTCTACGATCGGGTCTTCTTCCAATACGGCGACGACAGCGTCGCCCAACTCGGCGGAGTGCACCTGGCGTGCGAGCAAGCATCAAACGTGCTGACCAAAGTGCTCGAGTGGGGACGCATCATGTCGTACCTCGAGCAATCGACCCGCTATATCCGCTACGACGTTCGCTTGGGGGGCCGCTACCGATTCTTCCGCGACCCCGACGTATTGAACTCGGTGCACGGAACCCGCTACGTCGGCGAGATCGACCGGATGTTCGACATCTACAGCAGCCTGATCCCGGTTATGGAGCAGTTCTACAAGAACGCTGTTCCGAAGAAGACCACCGACGCCGACATTGCCTACAAGATGGCCATCCGGGCCAAGGCGCTCGACTCGATTCGCGGGCTACTACCTGCAGCCTCGCTGTCCAACGTTGGCATCTACGGCAGCGGCCAGGCCTACGAAGCCCTGCTGCTGCGAATGCGGGCCAGCGCACTCCCCGAAGCCCGCACCTATTCAGACCTCATGCTTCGCGAGCTTCGCAAGGTCATTCCGTCGTTCCTGAAGCGAGTTGACCTGCCCGACCGCGGTGAGGTCACCAGCACCTACCTTTCCGACAATGCAGCCGCCATGGCCGACGTGAGCGAACGGCTGCTCGACACCAGCCCAGAACCAGCGCAAGAGTCACTGGTCGACCTCGTTGACTTCGACCCTGATGCCGAGGTCAAACTCGTCACAGCCATGTTGTACCCAACAACGTCGCTCAGCGAACGTCAGATCGTCGACCAAGTCCGAAAGATGACGGTCGATGAACGACTGTCGGTCATGAAAGCCTATGTCGGTGACCGAAGCAACCGCCGCCACCGACCCGGCCGCGCCCTTGAGCGGGTCGACTACCGATTCGACGTGCTTGGCGACTACGGCGCCTTCCGCGACCTTCAGCGCCACAGGATGTGCACAATCGAATGGCAGCCATTGTCCACTCGACATGGCTACGTCATGCCCGAAGCGATCGAAATCGTGCGCAAGACCGCACAGTTCAATGATGTGATGGAGCGGTCATCAGCGCTCTATGAGTCACTGATCGACGAATTCCCCGCACAGGCGCCGTATGCGGTGACCCTCGGATATCGCATGCGCTACTCCATGCAGATGAACGCGCGGTCCGCAATGCACATCCTTGAGTTGCGCTCGGCATTACAAGGCCACCCGACCTACCGCTCCGTTGCCCAAGACATGCATACGTTGATCGCTGAGCGAGCAGGACACAAGGCAATTGCCGAGATGATGAAGTACGTAGATCACTCCCAAGATGCCGACCTCGAGCGTCTCCAATCGGAGAACCGAGCGGCTCAGCGAATGGGGATTTCACCCACATGACGACAGACGTGACAGAAAATGTGGGCTCAATGGTTCCCTCATCGCCCAGATGTGTCTATATTCCCCCACAGCTACCCCTGACCTGGACGAGGAATGATGGCTGAGGAAGAGCCGGAAGAAACAGAAGACGAAAGCGTCGAGGACGAAGACCTCGACCTCGAAGATGAGCTCGACGATGATGAGCTCGACGATGACGATGTGCTCGATGGCGAGCTCGGCCTCGAGGACGACGACGACCTTGCTGGCGACGATGACGATGACGACGAAGTCGCCGAGCCTGCTCGCAAGCCATCTGACGACGATGACGAGGAAGACGACGACGAGGTCGAAGCCGACCTCGATGCGATTCTGAAGGACCGTCTCGATTCCGGTGATGACGAGGAGGAGGACGACGACGATGACGAGGACGCTCCAGCTAAGAAGAAGAAGGCTGTACCAGCGAACCCTGACGGCGTCCCCGCAAAGACCGAAGACGAGCGAACCTGTGAGTCCTGCTGGCTGATCAAAGCCGCTATCCAGTTCCCCGACGACGGCGTCTTTTGCATCGACTGCGCATAGCAGCACCCGCTCCGCGGGTCTTGAGAGTGGAGCGGCGGGTACGATAGGTACCTATGGCTAAGAAAGATCCAGAACCGACGACGGAACAACAGCTCCTCGATCTGTTCGTGTACGCGCCGATCGGCATTGCGCTCGAAGCGGTTGACAACATGCCGAAGTTCGTCGAGCGCGGCAAGAGCCAGATGACCATTGGCCGCTTCTTAGCCCGCACAGCCGCCAAGAAGGGCAGTTCCACAATCGAGGGAATGGCCGAACGCTTCGTCAACGATGCGAGCCAGGTCATCGTCGATCTCTTCGGCATCGACCTCGCGCCAGACGACGAAGACGCTCCTGTGGTGAAGCCAACCAAAGCTGTCGAAGCCGGCGACATCGACCTGCCGATTGCTGACTATGACGGGCAGGCTGCAGCCCAGATTGTGAAGCTGCTCGCACAACTCACCGCAGACGAGCTCGATCAAATCGAAGCCCACGAGACGAGCGGCCGCGGCCGGGTCACGATCTTGCGTAAGATCGCTCAGCTTCGCGACGCCCAGTAGCGGTGATCACACCAGTTTCAGTTGCTGTACGCGATGCCACCGCTGACGACTGCGACGCACTCGCCGACGCCCACCGACTGGGCCACGCAGCCGTAGCCGACGCTCGAGGCGGCATGCTCGACACGCTTCTACGAGGTCGAGCCGAGCCCATCGAAGCGACGTTCAGCGCCGATATCGCCAACAGCGATCACACCGTTCTTGTCGCGACCGCCGATGGACAAATGGCGGGTTACCTGGTTGCGGTATACGAACCATTGCGCTCAGGCGATGCAATGATGCGCGTCATCGACCTTTGGGTTCATCCCGAAGCCCGAGGAATTGGCTTGGGCAACGCGCTCATGCGCCAGGCGGTTGCCGTCGCCAACGACCGCGGCTGCACCGGCATCGATGCCCGAGCACTACCCGGTGACCGCGTCACGAAGAACTTCTTCGAGAGCTTCGGACTGGTGGCGCGCACAATCGAAGTGCACAAGGCGCTCTAGAGCCCTCTCTAGAGCCGCGGCTACTCTTCTTCGGCTGAGGCTTCGGCGGGTGCCGCAGTCTCCTGTGGTGGCTCTACGGGTTCAGCTGGAGCTGGCGTCGCCGCCGCTTCAGGTGCGGGCGCTGGAGCCGCCGCAGCGGCTTGTTCGGCAGCTGCAGGGGTAGCAGGCGCTGGCGGCGCTGGAATTGGTGCTGGAGCAGCTTTCGGCGCTGCCGGAGCGAACAGTGCCGCGATATGGGGAACGCGCTTGCCAAGCTTCTTGACGGTTGCGGTGAGCTCGGGAGTGACCTTTGCTGGCAACGCCTGAGGTGTTACCTGCTGGCGAACCGGGGAGTACGCCACAGCGTCGAGCACAGTGCCCCAGCGCTCGGGCATCGTGTCGGCGGTCATCGAAGCGCTTGCAGCTTCTGCGAGCTTGCTTGCAAGCTCGGCGGGAAGCGGAGCTCCAGCCTTTGGCGGGCGCGATGATTGCCGAAGCGCACGGACGGTGCGGCCGTCCTTGAGCAACGTGTTCAATTCGCTTAGCCATTTGCCATGTTCGGCATCGACACGGGCCGACAGGCCTTCTTTGAGCTGCTCGGCCAGTGCGCGGCTCTCGTCGTCCTTGGCACCGTTCTCAGCTGCGACCACAACCTTGCGGATGTCGCGAAGGTCGACCTCACCAATTCCGGCCATGGCAGCTTCAGCGTTATCGCGCCATTCAGCGCTGCGCAGGCGGGGGAGCAGGTGCTCGCCAACCGCCTCGAGCATCTTTGGTGGAATTTCGGGCTGTCCTGCCTTTGCAGCCACAGCATTCTGTTTCTCGATCAGTGCACGCAGGCCGGGAACGCCGTCACGCAGGACGACGCGTGCCAGCGGGCGCTGCATCTCTGGAAGTTCCTTGAGCAGGGCATCACGATGTACCCGACGAGCTCGCAAGCGCTTGGGCTTGGGTCGTTGTGGGCCCCGGTTGTCGCGACGTGGCCGGTTGTCGTTGCGACCGCGCCCATCCCGCTTGTTGTCTCGGCCTCGACCGCCGCCATCTCGACCGCGACCCTCGCCACGTCCACGGCCACCTTCACGTCCACGATCGCCATCACGACCGCCTTCACGACCACCGTCTCGACCACGGCCACCATCACGACCGCCGCCATCACGTCCACGACCACGACCACCGTCGCGTCCACGTCCACGACCGCCGCCATCGCGGCCACGGCCCTCGCCACGTCCACGCTTGCCAACGAGTTGGGTAGTGACCCCACCCTCATCCTTGCCAGAGCCGAGAATCTCGAGTGTCTGCTTCGGGGCACGCTTGGCCTTTGGCGGAAGGACGCCGACAATAAACACCCCGTCGACGGCGAATTCGGCGTCTACCCGCACGATGTCGCCAACGGCGGCACCTTCGTACAGGAGCGAGCCATCTAGCTCGCCTTTGGGTTGCTTGGCACCGGCTTGGCGCCAGGTGTAGGACCCATCATCACGTTTGCTGGTCAGCTCGACCTCGAGGCGTCTCGACATAGGCGACCTAACGTAGCGCTTGACGCCGCAAGACACCGCATCCGCAGAGCAGCAGATCGACCTCAACCCGTCGCAATGTTCGACTCAGGCCGCCGTGACGCTCACCCCCAGGTCAGTGCCTGTGTATGAACCTGTGACTAACTTCACAGCGGCTGGGGATATCGCGGAGAACCTGTCGACAACCCTGGGGATTTCGCGTTTTGGGTTGACGCGGTTGCAAACGCCGAGCAAGGTGTTCTCAGCCACGAGGGAACGCCCTCCGGAACAGCGCCAGACGCTCACCGAATGAGACACAGAAACTGCGCAAGCAGGGACTGCAATCAGGACGAGAGAAGAGGAGCTGGGAAGGGGAAAACGGGCCCACATGGCGAGGATTACGGTTCGCCGGTCCGGGAAACGATCAGCAGCTTTCGGGTGAACGATCAGGAACGGAACGGAGTCGCTACCAGAAGCTTCGGCAGAAGGTAGCGAAGCCCACAAAGCGAACTGCCCCGCAGGACCTCGGTCCCACGGGGCAGTGAATCATCGAACGAGACGGTACTGCCGGCAAGGACGATGAGGGTGGACCCTAAGCCGAACTTGAAGCCCTTGGATTCGACACTTCGGTGGAGGAGCCAAGGGCTTCATCCTTTTTCTTGTCCGCACTTCCGGCGGAGCATCCGCGGAGCCCTACTTCTTGTCCGCACTTCCGGCGGAGCATCCGCGACAGCCAAGTGGTCGCTACGCGAGCTTCGCTCCCCAATGGCGCTTTCGGTTGGCGCTCAAGGGGAGGGAACGAAGTGGACGACCATGTCGGTTTCCGCGGATCTGGGCGGGAGTCCCAGCGTAAGATAGACCTATGGTTCGGGTTGATGCGTGGTTGTGGAGTGTGCGTATCTTCAAGACGCGCTCAGCGGCAACGCTTGCCTGCAACGGCCATCACGTGCGGGTCAACGACAAGGTCGTCAAGCCGAGCCGAAAGCTCGAACCCGGCGACAGGGTCGTCGTCAAATTGCCGCGCCGCGTACACATTCTTGAAGTGGTCAACCTGCCAAAGAAGCGAGTTGGCGCAAGCGTTGCCGCCGAAGCGTTTGTCGATCACAGCCCACCGCCAGAGCCCCGCGCTGCTCGGCCGACCCGCCAAGCGGTTCGTGACCCAGGCAGTGGCCGGCCAACAAAGCGAGAGCGCCGACAACTCGACCGCTTTCGAGAACAGCACTGACGAGAAACGTGTGTGGGGAAGCAGCGGCCATACTGGTCCATGGCCAAAATCGACCCAACGGACCCAGGCGACGATGTACACACATTCCTTAGCGAGCGCCACCTCGCTTCCCTCACGGTTATGAAAGCCGACGGCACGCCACACGTGACTGCGGTGGGATTCACCTACGAACCCAGCACCAAAACCGCCCGCGTTATTACGTGGGCCGACTCGTGGAAGGCTAAACACGTCAGCTCGCAGGGCTCGGTGCCCGCTGCGATCTGCACGGTTGACGGCGGTCGTTGGCTGACGCTGTCGGGGACTGCCGTTGCAACAACCGACCCCGACGCCGTGGCCGAAGGAGTGCGGAGATACGCCGAGCGCTATCGCCAGCCCAAGGAGCGAGATGACCGCGTTGTCATTGAAGTCGCAGTCGACGCGATCGTTGGGCGAGCGTAACGACAACGCCCTTAACGACCGGCGCCTAGTCGGAGCGCCAAGGGGTTTCGGGTCGACCGGCTTCCAGAACATGCTCGACGAGGTCGGCCAAACAAAGTGGAAACACCTGATCGGTCGACGCTCGCATCTCGGCTGGGGTCAACCACTCAAAGGCGTCGATTGCCGAGCGTTCCAAATCGCTGAGTGATTCGGGCGCGGCCGAGAATCGGTCGTCGACGTGCACGAAGAAGAACGACTCGGTTTGGCGAATCTGGCGGCCGCCGAAAGGAAACTCGCCAACACGCTCGAGCACAACTGCTCCGAGGTCGGCAATAGCAAACCCAATCTCTTCGCGGACTTCACGGCGAGCACCTTCCTCGAGGGACTCGCCGTCGTCTAAGCCGCCCCCGGGTGTCCAATAGAAGTGACCGCGGTCGATGTCCTCGGGGTCGTGCCCACGCACCAGCAGTGTGGCGCCGTCGGGCGCGACAAGCAGGACTCGCGCTGCGGTCCGATGAAGAACATCGGGGGTATCGTGTTCGGCCACCGCCGTGACCCTAGCGAACGGGAGGCAAGAGCGGTCTATGCAGCTCGAGGCGTTGCGTCTGGCACTTCGACGACCTTGGTGATCTGTACACCGACCATGTCGTAGATCGTGCCGTTGACGCTGTCACGATCAGACTTCGCAGCGAGCACGATGCCGTTGTTGGGGAGGTCCTGGAGCTCGACGACCTCGAACCACCCAATTGCCTTATCGGCGTTTTTGTTGACGATGTCACCTGGAAGGACATCGGCCATCCGCACGGTCATGACTTGGACGATTGTTCGCTGCATACAGTCCTCGTCGGCCTCAGCGTTCCAAGTTGTAAGGAACTCCGAACATTCCTCACGAATTAGTGGGCACTAAGGCGAGACCTTCGGAAGGAAGCGCGGCACCTCGGAGGCGTACTCGTCATAGTTCGAGTAAGCCTCGCGGAGCTGCCCCTCTTCCCACATGGCTTTGCAGGTGAAGAAAGCGACCGTCACCACACCGAGCAATGCGTGAATTGCGCTTCCAGAACGCAAAACGATTCCGGCGACGATAGTGAGTACGCCGGTGTAAATCGGATGACGCATGTACCGGTAGATCCCCGTCGTTGCGAGCTCACCCTCACGTACCGGCACTGGTGTGGGGGTAAGCGAGCGCCCCAACCTAGTCGCAGCCAAGAAGGCAAGCGCCGCACCGATGACCGAGAGCACCCACGAGAGCACCACAAGCCAGATCGGCGTCGCCCAATCGTCACGGTGAGGCAAGAGCACCAACAGCACGAGCAACGCAATCTGGGCGGCAACAAAGAGCCAACCAACCAACGACTTAGACATTGCACAATCGTAGAGTGCTCGCTTCCATGAGACTGTACGCAAGCTCGTACGATCCCAATATGAGTATTCAGTCGATGTCGGCACCGCTTCGTAAGGTCGCAATGCGCCGACCCGGTGCAATCTTGTCGGCCGACCCAGCCCGTTGGCACTACGGCGGTGTCATCAACGCCGAAGCATTGAACGCGCAGTTCAACATCTTGGTCGGCCTCGTCGAACAGTCGGGCGCCGAGATCGTCTGGCTCGATGGGCCAAACGAACATGGTGCAGACGACGATCTCGCTGACTCGGTCTTCACCTATGACCCTTCGTTGATGACCGACGCGGGGGCGGTTCTGCTCCGTATGGGCAAGCCCCTTCGGATGGCCGAAACCGAGCTTCATCGGGCGCTCTACGACCGGGAGAACATTCCGATCCTTGGTGAGATCAGCGCCCCCGGAACTATCGAAGGCGGCGACTGCTTCTTCCTCGACGCGGCGACGCTTGCCGTTGGACGGGGCTTTCGCACGAACCAGTCGGGCATCGACCAGCTAGCCGCGCTCATCGAACCACACGGCATTCGTGTCGAGTCCTATGACCTGCCCTACTTTTCGGGCCCCGACGCATGCGTCCACCTCATGTCGCTTGTCAGTCCGCTCGACGATGACCTTGCCATTGTGTACGCACCGCTTTTTCCGACGTCGCTGTATCAACGCATGACCGAGATGGGCTACACGTTGCTGCACACCCCAGCTGACGAGTTCGAGTCCACGGGCGGCCTCAATCTCAACGTGCTCGCCACCGGCCCCCGCCAAGTGATCGCCATGGCTGGCTATCCAAAGACCGCCGCGCTGATGGCCGAGGCGGGCTGCCGAGTCTCGCTCTTTGACGCCGACCAGCTATGCCTCCCGTGTGAGGGCGGGCCAACCTGTCTCACCCGGCCCCTCGTTCGCGACTGATGGCACGCGGGCAATGACGCAGCAAACCGCAGCCGAACAGCTGCTTGGTGATGCGCTCGATTGGGTCTTCCTCGACATGGCCAGGTTCACGATGGGTTGCGACGACAGGGTCGGAGAGTTCGACGACGACGAAGGCCCCACCCGGGACGTCAGCGTCGGCTCGATGCGTGTGTCGGCATCACCGGTGACCCTCTCGGCGTTTACACAATTTCTTGATGCAAGCAGGTACGTGACCGACGCAGAGCGCGCTGGCACAGGGTTCCGTGCGACGCCCGACGGTCGAGAGTTAGTAAGTGGGCTGACCTGGAGTAGTGGTGACGGATCCGGAATGGATCCAGTCTCGCAAGTGTCATGGGTTGATGCGTTCGAGTTTTGCCGATGGTCGTCAACGCGTCTGCTAACCGAGGCCGAGTGGGAACGCTGCGCCCGCGACGAGGACCTCGCGAAGGGGTTTCTTGCCGGGCATCTCGAATGGACCGCCGACTACTACGACGCGTCATTTCACCGACAAGAGCAACGTGTCAATCCAACCGGGCCAATCGGTGGTACCCACCGGGTTGCCCGGGGAGGTCTGACCGCATCGGTTCGGACACCGCTGTTGCCCGACATGTCGAGCGACGATTTGTTCTTCCGGGTAGTAGCGCGGCGCTAGCTACCTCAGCACCATCGAAGATCGTGAATACCGATGTACTGGAAGTCGGTGAACGCCGAGTCGTCTTGATGCCGGATCTCTAGCGTGTCGATGTCGCTCGGATACGTCACCGTGACATTGCCCGCAGTCGATGTCTGCCCCGAGCCCCCGATGCCAAGCACCGTGTTCGGGCCAATGACGGTGTTTGCTGGACCGGTGGCGATGTCACCGGCGCCGAGGTTCACGGTGGTACCGGCGAGGGTGCCGGTCATGATCATCGTGTCTTCCCAAGAGCTCCCTCCGTTCCCAAAGTCAACGTCGAGCATCGTGAAGCATGGCGCGACCGGTTGGGAGAAGCTGAAGGTGAGTGAGGTGAAGTCGCCGTTGCTGGCGTTGGTCATCGCCATGAGAATCGGATGGGTGAAACCGCTGAGGGGAGCGGCGGTGTAGACAAACCCAAAGAACCCTGCGTTTGCCACCCCGAAAGGGTCAGCGCGAGTGATTGTCACGACAGTGCCGTCAGCGGCGGTAATGGTGTTCGGGATGGTGCCAGCAGCGTCGGACCAGTCGACCTGCACGGGAGGAATGCCGCACGATCCAACCGCAGCCGACACGCGGTCTAGCGTAAGCACAGAGGGTGCAATCCATGTCGCCGCAGCCAGGGCGCTACCTGTCGCAAGCATGTTGCGCCGGCTCGTGGATGACATTTGCGCGGATTTGGCCATGGGCCGCCATCGACCGAAAACTGCTGCTCGTTAACGAACTAGTACCAATGACTCAATCCGTGCCCAAGGCTGGGCTTGCGACCTAAAAATCCGACCGCCGCAATCGACAATAGGAAGAGGAGCACTTACATCTGTAAGCCAATCAAGGAGGGCTCCATGAGCCGCCACTTTGTTTCACTGGGCACCATCTCGGGAAGCACCATTTCGCTGGGCACAATTGCCGCCATGACCGCTGCCGTCCTGTCGTTCGCGGCACCGGCAGGGGCCCAAGCACCAGCTACTCCATGTGGCAATCCGCCTGCGGGCTACAACGTGATTGTCACCGACGCCCGGTTCATCACCGGCACAAGCCAAGCCGACTTCATCTGCGCTGGTGACAGCAACAACATCATTCGCGCCAAGGGCAAAGACGACATCATCTTTGCTGGTGGCGGCAATGACGTTATTTGGGCTGGCTTCGGCAACGACACCATCTGGGCGGGAGACGGCAACGACGTCATCCGCGCTGGAGGCGGCAAGGACGCTGTGGCCGCAGGCCCCGGACAGGACAGCGTGTTTGGCGGCGCAGGAGCAGACCGCATTCGCGGTGAGGCCGGCAATGACACAATCACCGGCGGCGACGGTCACGACTCGATCGATGGTGGCGACGGCGCTGACAAGTTGATCGGCAATCGCGGCATCGACCGCATCGTTGGCGGGCTTGGCGACGACGTGGGCCAAGGTGGCGCCGGAACCGACACCCTCCTCGGGGGCAATGGCGACGACATTCTCAACGGTGGCGACCACGACGACATCATCGGTGGTGGTAACGGCAACGACCGTCTCCTCGGAGGTAACGGCAACGACGTTCTTACAGGTGGTAACGGCAACGACGCCCTTATTGGCGGCGGCAACCCCGACACCCTGCGTGGATCTGGCGGTGATGACATCCTCGACGGTGGAAACGGCTTGAACACCACGATCGGGGGACTGGGCAACGACCAGTGCAAGAACGCTGACACCCCGCAAACCACCTGTGAGTTTGTCGATGGGATCGACCAAGCAACACCACCGGCACGAATTTGGCTGCTCGTCCCATCGAGTGAATCGCCCGGAGCGCTCGTCGGTGGAACAAGCTGGACTCCGAACAGCGAGATCGACATCACAATCGTGAATGCAGCGGGCACCCCGATTGCCAGCCCCGAGGTCGTCGTAAGCGATGCCACCGGGTATTGGGAACTCATCGTGTCGCGCGAGTCGTTGCGCAACGGCTCGATCCTCGCAGGTGATTCGGCCGCGGGACGCGAGAAGACACTCACCCCCGTGCTCACGCGGTTTGAATGGCGGGCGGCCGCCAAAAACCTGATCATCACCGGCCCAGCCGGCGAGAGCATGGAGGCCCAAATCTTCGCTCCTGGAAACGACGACGAGCTCATCTTTGTCGAGCAGATGACCTTCGATGACCGCGGTATTTCGTCTGCGAACTTCTCCGAAGTACCCGACATTGGGCTCTTTCAGCTGCGCCGATCTGACGACGATGGCGATGTCGAAATCCACTCGAACGTTGCGACCGTTCCGGTAGCTACTCCAGCCGTCGTCGCCGCACCGAAGGTTGACGCAGACATTCTGCAGGTTCCTGAGGAAGACGTTGCTGGAATCTTCATCGAGCCAGAGCAGCCGGTCGATATCGAGTAGCCCCAACGCATCGGGCGTTGCCAGGCGTCACACTCGTCGCGGGCATGCGCGAGCGTGTAGCAGGGTTCTTTCTGCATGCATCCGAATATCAAACGAGCGCTCATCCTCACCGGGTGGCTATCTGCTGTCGGCGCTTGGGTCCTCTATCAGCGATCAACCGGGCTCGGAACCGTCGGTGCCCTCGAGAGCTTCATCGATGCCGTTCGTGGCGAGTGGTGGGCGCTGCTGTTGTTTGTACTGATTTACGCCATCCGCCCGTTGGTGTTGTTCCCGGCATCATTGATGACTATTGCTGGCGGTCTGCTGTTTGGCCCGATCGTCGGCATTGGCGCCACAGTTGTTGGCTCGAACGCATCGGCCATGGTGGCCTACTGGCTAGCTCGGTCGCTTGGGTTCGAGACCGAGCGCAACTCCGAGGCCCAAGGAATCTTGGCCCGCTGGTCCACCCGCATGCGCCACGAGAGCTTCGTCTCCATCATGTTGATGCGCCTTGCGTTTCTTCCCTACGACCTGGTCAACTACGCCGCGGGGCTTCTTCGAATTCGTCCGGTGGCCTTCTTGCTGGCGACGGCGATCGGGTCGATCCCCGGGACGGTGTCCTTTACGCTTGCTGGGGCATCGATCGAATCGCTGTCAGATGGCCCGGCGGGCGTTGACCCAGCCGTGTTGTTTGCCTCGGTTGCCCTGTTCGTCATCAGCGTTGGGCTATCTCGCATCGTGAAAAGGCGAGAGCTGTCAAGCACGGCAGTAATCGAGCCGGCGATCTGACCGAGCAGCGGTACATCCTCCCTGGAAAAAAAGTTGATGGCCGATCCATTTTCTGTCTTTCGACTTCCAATTGGATCGACCATCTATTTCGTTGCTGAGTCTTTCAAGAATTCATTTTGATCATTGATCTGTGATCTTTCAGTTCAGTCTTTCGACGTTCTTTGATTGATCTGAATTTTCGTTTTTCTCTTCAACTACTACGAGACATATCGGGCATCGCGGCCAACACTTGAGGAGTTGCACCACAACTCGCCAAAATTCGTACTCAACCACGACGGGAAGCTATCCGAACCAATAGGTATGGCGACACTGACACGACTCATCAACCCTCGCTGCCCGTGTTGTGGGCGCAAGTCGTTGGAGAGCCAACGCCACCGAGTTCTTCCCGATGCTGACGATCAGCCAAGTCTTCCTGCCTGGTTGTGGACCGCGTGTGTTGCTTGCGGCAGCCACTTCAAGGAGCAGCACTTCGGTGACGGCACGCTGCACCATGTCACCGAAGCCGAGTGGCAGCTGAATGTGCTGACCCGCTAGCGGAGCCTTCCCAGCCGCTGAACCGGTCAAAATTCGGTACTTTCTGCCGATTGTGACAATCGTGAGTTCAATTGCCAAAATTGCTCGCACAGACTTTGGGCTGATGCGGAACCGCGGGCGTCCCCGGCGACCGTCCCCGCGAATACCCAAATCGCCCATTGGGCTCCTGGCCGTACTGTCATTGTTGACGTCGGTGGTGAGCAATTCCGCGCCAGCGTTGGCACAGCAACCCGAGTCCGTTGCATCTGCGGTGTTTGCTCAGGCAGGCACCGCCATCACGGTGAATTCGACCGGTGCCGCTGGCGACCTGCTCCCGGGCGATGGGCTCTGTGACACCGGCGCGCTCAATTCGGCAGGGAACCCCGAGTGCACACTTGCCGCGGCAATTCAGGAGGCGAACGCAGGCGCTACGGACACCATTGCGTTCTCAATGCCAACGACCGAACCCGGCCACTCGGGTGGCATCTGGAGCATCTCGACCGATTTCGGACTCGACCCGATCACCTCGACGATAGCGATCGACGGCCGCACGCAGCCCGGGTGGGCGAGCACTCCAATCGTTGAGGTAGATGGAACCGGCAATCCGAACCTTTTCGGAATCCAGATCGCGGCAGGTGCAACAAATTCGTTTGTGCACGGCCTGGCAGTGATCAACAACGGTGGCCCTGGTATATGGGTTCTCGCAGATGACACCGAGATCTCCGCCAACTTTGCCGGACTGAACGCCCTTGGCACAATCAAGCTCCCGAACCTCGATGGCGTGGTCGTTACAGATGCCACCGGCGTGCTCGTGACGGACAACGTTCTGTCCGGCAACACCTCAGCTGGCCTCGTGCTCGAGGGCACCGGCGGCACCCACACTGTTGAAAGCAACATCATCGGTGCAAACCCGCCGGTGACGTTCGAACAGACCAACGGTGCCTACGGCATTCGCATTGAGGGAGCGCCGAACAACATCATCTTGGACAACCATGTGGGCGGCACCGACGGGCCCGGCATCCACATCACCGACGCAACGGGCAACCAGATCCTTGGTAACCGCATCGGCACCGATGCAGCCGGGGCAACGACCTTTCCTAACCAAGGGTCGGGAATCTTCCTCACCGGACTCACCGACAACACCGTCATTGGCTCGGTGGCCCAACCCAACACCATTGCGAAGTCCGCTCAAGACGGCATCAGATTGTTGACCGCCGGAACGGCGACAATCGAGGGGAACTACATCGGCACCAACGCAGCAGGTGCCACCAACCTTGGCTCGAATCACTCCGGCATACTGCTGGACCGGCAGCTCAATCCGGTGCGGATTGCCAACAATGCCATCCACTTCAACTCGCGTAATGGCATTGAAGTCAGCAGCGACAGCACGGGCACGATCGGCATGTCGGCAAACACCTTCCAAAGCAACTGGCAACAGGCCATCGACCTTGGGGGCGACGGGGTCACGGTCAACGACCCCGGTGACGGTGATAGCGGCCCGAATGGGCTCCTCAACTATCCGGTCATCCTCAACGTGATCCCCACCGGTCCGGCATTCAACGTCGAATACGAACTCGACGCTCCGGCCGATGAATACCTGGTTCGCATTTACAACAACCCGTCCGGAAACGTCGATCCGAGCGGCTTTGGTGAGGGTGAGGTCATAATCGGAAGCCAGTTGGTCACCCATCCCGGCGGCGCTGCGACGTACACGACGACCCAACCAATGACCGCATCCGACGGCGATCTGCTCACTGCGCATCTTTCCGCCACCGGCGATGGGCCAGCTTCAGAGATGGGCAACCAGGCAGTCGTGAGTACGTTGGTGCCAGGGCCACCAATCGTGAACAGCACCACCGATCGCGTCGACGCCGACCCCGGTGATGGAATTTGCTGGACGGGTTTCACAAACGCGGTTGGTGATCCCGAATGCACGTTGCGAGCCGCTATCGAGGAGACCAACGTATTCGCCGGCGCCGAGACCATTACATTCGACATCCCCACCGCTGATCCGGGCTACTGGACCTCGCCAGCAGCGCCACAGGTGTGGACGATCGGCCTTGATGCTGCCAACTCGACCCTGCCGGAGGTCACCGACACCGTCACAATCGACGGTTCCTCCCAGCCCGGCTGGATAGACAACCCGGCCATCGTCGTGAGCGGCCAGCCTCTCTTCGGGAGCAACGAAGGTCTGGTCTTTGCGCCGGGTTCGCAAGGTTCGCAGCTGCGCAGCCTGTCGATTGTGAGCTTCTCGAACCTGGCCGTTGAGGTACGTGCCGACGATGTTGTCATTGCCGACAACTACATCGGGTTCCTCCCCGAGGGCTCAACCGGCGGAAACGGCGACGGTGTGGTGGTAACTGGGGGCGCTCAGGACGTTGTGGTCGGCGGGTCGGCTGCAGACGGAAACCGGATAGGCAACAACACCGGAATCGGCATCTCGGTTACCGACGCGGGAACATCGGGAACGGTCGTGTCCCACAACACGATCGGGCTTGCCCCCGATGGCACCCCAGCGTCAAACAACTTCGGCGTTCGAATCGCCGACGGTCCGACAAATACCACTGTCGATCAGAACGTCATCGCCGAGAGCACCAGGGACGGAATCGGACTCGAAGACACATCGGCGGTCACGATAACCAGCAACGTCATCTCGAACAGCGGCGATGACAACATCGCAGTTGACGGATCCGCTGACGTCGTTATCGGCACGCCAGGAAATGCCAACACTATCGTTGGTGCCGCGAGCGATGGAATCGACATCTTCGACGCTGGTGCTGGCGTGATTGTGGAGGGCAACTACATCGGCCAGCTTTCCGACGGCACGCCCCAAGGCAGCGTCGACGACGGCATCGAGATCACCCAAACTTCTGAACTGGTTGTAGTTCGCGGCAATATCATCTCGAACAACGGCAGCGCCGGCATCGTCCTCGGCACTGGCTCGCCGGCTCCCGATGTCTTGATCAGCGAGAACACCTTCTCGAACAACATCGAGTTGGCGATCGAACTCAACAACGACGGGCCCTCGCTCAACGATGCTGGTGATACTGACGGCGGAGCGAACAACACGCTGAACATGCCCAACATCGTGGACATCGTCGACCTCGGCGGGGGACAGTGGGATGTCACCTTCGAACTCGAAGTGGTACCTGGCACCTACACCCTCGAGCTCTTCGAGAGCGACAATCCGCACTCGACGGGTTTTGGCGAGGCAGAGGTCTTTCTTGGTTCTCACGTCGTGACCATTGGTAGCTTCGGCGACGAGGTAACCGTCACCGAGAGCGGCACGGCCGGCGAGTTCTACACCGCCACCCTCACTAACGCTGCCAGCCAGACCTCCGAGCTCAACGAGGCGACTGTCATCGCCGAGATCAACCGCCAACCGGTTCTCGACCCCATTGCGAACCAGGTTGACGCGGAAGGCGACACGATTGTGTTGACTCCTGTGGTTGACGACCCCGACGGAGACCCGATGATCTGGTCGGCTGCCGGGCTGCCGTCAGGGTTGACGATCAACCCGGCGACTGGCGAAATCACGGGCGTTGCTGACTTCACAAGTGCCGGCACCTATTCGGTCACTATCACCGCGACCGACAACGGCGTGGCTCCTGCGCTCGACGACAGCGAGTCGTTCACCTGGACTATCACCGACACGAACCGCGCGCCGGTTGTCAGCCCCATCGCCGACCAATCCAGTGATGAAGCCGACGTCATCTCGATTCCGGTAACCGCGACCGACCCCGATGGCGACGACCTCACCTGGACTGCAATTGGGCTCCCATCAGGCGCCACCATCAACGCGGCAACCGGCGAGATCACCGGAACGCTGACCTACGCCAGCGCAGGCACATACACCGTCGACGTCACCGCCACCGACGACGGCACACCAAACCTCGACGACACCGAATCGTTCACCTGGACCATCGCCGATATCAACCGGCCACCGGTTCTCAGCCCGATCGCCGACCAAACCAACCCTGAAGGCACCGCAGTCACACTGACCCCAACGGCCACCGACCCTGACGGCGACAATCTCACCTTCACCGCCACCGGATTGCCGCCGGGGGTCACGATCAATCCAATCACCGGTGCAATCGCCGGTACTCCGACGTACGCCAGCGCAGGCACATACACCGTCGACGTCACCGCCACCGACGACCGCATCCCAAACCTCGACGACACCGAATCGTTCACCTGGACCATCACCGACACCAACCGATCACCCGTCATCACGGCAATTACCGACCAGACCAACGATGAAGCCGACGTCATCTCGATCCCAGCAACCGCGACCGACCCCGACAACGACACGCTTACCTTCGCCGCCACCGGACTTCCACCAGGCACCACCATCAACACGGCAACCGGCGAAATCACCGGAACGCTGACCTACACCAGCGCAGGCACATACACCGTCGACATCACCGCCACCGACGACGGAATCCCAAACCTCGACGACACGACCAGCTTCACCTGGACCATCACCGACATCAACCGGCCGCCCGTCATCACGGCAATTGCTGACCAGACCAACGATGAAGCCGACGTCATCTCGATCCCCGTAACCGCGACCGACCCCGACAACGACACCCTCACCTTCACCGCCACCGGACTTCCAGCAGGCGCCACCATCAACGCCTCAACCGGCGAGATCACCGGCACGTTGACCTACACCAGCGCAGGCACGTACACCGTCGACATCACCGCCACCGACGACGGAATCCCAAACCTCGACGACACGACCAGCTTCACGTGGACCATCACCGACATCAACCGGCCGCCCGTCATCACGGCGATTGCTGACCGAACCGACTCCGAAGGCGATGTGATCACCCTCAGCCCGGTTGGCAGCGACCCCGACGGCGACACGATTACCTGGACCGCATCCGGACTGCCCCCAGCGCTCACTATCAACACGACAACCGGCGAAATCACGGGCACCACTGCGGCAGTTTCTGCGGGAACCTATCCAGTGCTACTTACCGCGACTGACGATGGCACCCCAGTGCTCGATGTATCGGTCAACTTCACCTGGACGATCACCGACACGAATCGATCTCCACAAGTGAGCGCAATCGCGAATCAAACTAACAGTGAGAACGACGTCGTCTTGCTTCCTGCGGTTGGCAGCGATCCGGATGATGACTCGCTGTCGTGGGCGGCAACCGGGCTTCCACCGGGCGTCACGATAGATGCAACGACCGGCGAGATCGGCGGCACCCTAACGTACGCCAGCGCCGGCACGTACGCGGTCGACGTCACCGCCACCGATGACGGAATCCCAAACCTCAACGACACCGAATCGTTCATCTGGACCGTTGCCGATGTGAACCGACCACCCGTCATAACCCCCATCGCCGACCAAACCAGCGGCGAGGGGAACACAATTTCGCTTGCCGTTTCGGGCAACGACCCTGACGGCGGCACGGTTACCTGGACCGCCAGCGGGCTGCCTCTCGGCCTGTTGATGGACCAGACAACCGGGGAGATCAGCGGCACTGTTCCAGCTAACGCAGCTGGTGTCTACCCAATCACGGTGACGGCTACCGATGACGGCACCCCGACTCTGGACACATCGGCCAGCTTCGACTGGATCATCACCGACGTGAACCGAGCACCGACTGTTAGTCCGGTCGTAGATCAAACAAGCGACGAGGGAACGGTCGTCTCGCTGCAGGTGGTTGGCAACGACCCCGATGGCGACACGCTTACCTTCGCCGCCACAGGCCTGCCACCAGGCACGGCTATCAACGCGGCAACCGGCGAGATCACCGGAACGCTGACCTACACCAGCGCAGGCACCTACACCGTCGACGTCACCGCCACCGACGACGGAATCCCGAACCTCGACGAAACGACCAGCTTCACGTGGACCATCGCCGACATCAACCGGCCACCGGTTGTCAGCCCAATCGCTGACCAGACCAACGATGAAGCCGACGTCATCTCGATCCCCGTAACCGCGACCGACCCCGACAACGACACGCTTACCTTCGCCGCCACCGGCCTGCCACCAGGCGCCACCATCAACTCGGCAACCGGCGAGATCACCGGCACGCTGACCTACGCCAGCTCAGGCACCTACACCGTCGACATCACCGCCACCGACGACCGCATCCCAAACCTCGACGACACCGAATCGTTCACCTGGGCCATCACCGACATCAACCGACCGCCAACAATCGCTCCGATACTCGACCAATTCAACGCCGAAAGCGACACCGTCACGTTGAGCCCTACCGGCAACGACCCCGACGGCGACACCCTCACATGGACCGCCATCGGACTGCCACCAGGACTCACCATCAATACAACAACCGGCGAAATCACCGGGACGATCCCACCGGTTGCGTCGGGTACCTACCCGGTCGCAGTCAGCGCCACCGACGACGGCACCCCAGTGTTGGACGCGACCCGAAACTTCACGTGGATTGTGACAGACCTCAACCGGCCGCCGATCACCAGCACGATCGCTGATCAAACGAGCCTCGAAGGCAACGCGGTATCGGTTCAGGCGACCGGAACTGACCCCGACGGCAACAGCCTGACATGGGCTGCGACCGGGTTGCCGCCGGGAACCTCGATCGACGCAGCGACCGGCGAAATCACTGGATCGCTTACCTTCGCCAGCGCGGGAGCCTACACCGTGGACGTCACCGCCACCGACGACGGTTTCCCCGCGCTCGACGACACGACCAGCTTTGACTGGACGGTTGCCGATGTGAACCGACCACCGGTCGTTGGCCCACTCGCGAACCAAACCGACGCAGAGGGAGATCCGCTGACCATAACCCCAGCCGCTTCTGACCCCGATGGCGACACCGTCACCTGGAGCGCCAGCGGGCTACCACCTGGTCTAACAATCAACCCAGCAACCGGTGTGATCTCGGGAACCCCCACGTTCGGATCGAGCGCAACATATGCGGTCACGGTGACCGCCACCGATAGCGGCACCCCCGCACTCGACGATACGACCAGCTTCAACTGGGTCATAACCGACACCAACCGCACTCCCGCTGTAACCACGGTCCTGGACCAGACAAACAGTGAGGCCGATGTCGTATCGCTACTTCCCGTCGGAACCGACCCCGATGGGGACACGTTGACCTGGAGTGCAACCGGGCTGCCGCCAGGACTTGCAATCGACGGTTCGACGGGCGAGATCACTGGCACCCTTCCATTTACGAGCGCAGGCACGTTCACGGTCGACCTCACGGTGATCGATAGCGGCGTCCCCAGTCTCGATGCCATATCGAGCTTTGAGTGGACCGTCGCCGACCTCAACCGACCGCCCGTTCTTGATCCGCTGGCGCTCCTCGCGTTCAACGAGGCCGACGCTGTAGCCGTAGACTTTCCGGCGGTAGACCCTGATGGCGACATCCTCACGTGGAGCGCCACTGGCCTTCCGCCGGGCCTGTCGATCAACCCAGCGACCGGTGAGCTCACCGGAACACTGCCGTACACAAGCGCTGGCTCGTACCCCGCACAGATCACTGTGGACGACGGAACACTTACCGACACGGCGTCGGCCAACATCGTCGTGTTTAACGTGAACCGCCCGCCGGTTCTTGCCGCGATCAACAGCGCGACAGACGCCGCGGGATCCCCCGTGAGCTTCCAGCCCACTGCAACCGACCCCGATGGGGACTCGCTCAGCTGGTCGGCCACAGGTTTGCCACCCGGGCTCACCATCAATCCAACGACCGGCGAAATTTCCGGAACCCCGACGGTTCCAAGCTCGATTGGCTACCTCGTCACCATCATCGCCAGCGATGACACCGACCAGTCCGCGACCGAGCTCACGTGGACCATAACCGAACCCGTGGTTGCAAGCCCGCCCACGACAACAACAACGACCACGACGACAACGACGACCACGGCACCGTCCACGACCACCACCACAGCACCGTCCACGACGACGATTCCTGAGGCCTTGCCGTTTGCGACTCTCACGGCCGTAGATGACGAGGTCGGCATGTCTGAGAATCAACGGATCCTCGACGTGTTGGCGAATGATTCGTTCGGAAACGCACCCCGCATCATTGGAACAACGCAACCCGAGGTTGGTTCTGTTGAGCTCATCGACGGAGCACTCGTGGTGACGTTGCCCACAAGTTTCGCGGGCGATGTTTCGTTCGAGTACACCATCTCTGATGACTCGGGCGCTCAGTCGACTGCGTCGGTGCAGGTCTTCAGCGTGAACGTTCTGGCACCCGCCGGGGGAGTGGTTGATCCAGACCCCGAGATCGAAACCGTGAGCGACTTCTACGGCCAAGTGTCTAGCCTGTTCGGCGGCCTACTCAGCATCCGCCTTTCAAGCGTGCAGCTGTCCGCACTCGCAGCAGCACCGTTTGTGTTTGGACTTCTGTGGCTCGTCTTCCGCAGACGCGACTGCCTCGTGTCAGTCACCGGGTCACCGCGCACACGGTCGGTTGATGCCGAGAGTCAAAGTGGCGTCTTCAAGCTCCGCCACAACGCACTGCTCTGGAGCACCGGCAAGACACGATCGATCTCCAACGGCTCATCGAAGACCAAGATCGAGCTACCAAACGGTGAAAAGGCCTGGATCGACAGCAACCTAATAGTCGACACCGGCTTCTAACCGACCCTGGGCAGGCGCTAGCTCCACGTAAAACGCGGAAGAGCCCGACCATCGCTGGTGGCCGGGCTCTCCGTGTTGGGGACTTGTAGGAGCTACGGGATGCTGGTCATCGTTTCGCAACTCACGCCGGTGTCGGTACCGCCGCCGCCGATGCAGTTGTCCTCGCCGCGCTGACCGTCGAGGTCGTCGTTTCCGGCAAGCCCGCGCAGGGTGTCCTTGCCGTTTCCGCCGCGCATGGTGTCGTCTCCGTTGCCGCCGATGAGCAGATCTCGGCCGGCCTCGCCGACGAGTCGGTCCTCGCCAGCGCCACCTCGAAGCTCGTCGGGGCCGAAGCCGCCGATGATGATGTCGTCGCCGCTCGACCCTCGAATGATGTCCTTTCCGTAGCCGCCTCGAAGGATGTCGCCACCGCCGCCACCCCAAATAAGGTCCCAGCCGCCTTGGCCGTTGATCGTGTCAGCACCAGCGCCACCGTAGATGCGGTCGCGGTCTGGGCCGCCGAGCAACCGGTCAGATCCGTTGCCGCCAAAGATCCGGTCGGTGCCCTCGCCACCTCGCACGGTGTCGTCTCCGCCACCGGCACAGATGAGATCGTCGCCTTCGAGGCCATCGATGTCGTCATCTCCAGGGGTTCCAAGAATCACGTCGTCGCCCGATGTGGGAACGTCGCCATCAGCGATGTTCACGGTCACCGCAACTCCTCGGCACGTCGATGAGGTTGGGGTCGGGATGAGAACATCGGGAATCGTGGGAATCACGTCGGTTGGAATCAGGTCGGGAATCGTGGGACCGGGGATTGTTGGCGGATCCTTCTCCTCCTCGAACTCCTCAAAGTCCTCAGGGATCGGGATTGGACCGTCTGGGTTCGGGAATGGGAACACGATCGGTCCGGGGATGAAGAAGATCGGATCCATTCCCATGTTGGCCTGCTCGGCCCTTTCCTCACAGCTGTCACACGCACCGCTTCTCGTGCTTTCGAGCGTGGCAACCATCGACGGAGCGAAGGTGATGTTCACCGTGGCTTCGTCGTCGCCCACAATCCCGCCATTCAAGAGCCGCTGAGAGATGTCGCCCCCGGCGGTTGAAGCCAGGGTGATCGATTCGGTGCTACTCGCTGCGTCCTCACGTTCGCGGGTGCTGCACGACGTGCCTTCGTACATAACAGACCGGGCTGAGAACTGTGCTGAGGCAACGTTCGCCAGCAAGGCTGCACGCAGCTCGACCTCCACTCGTACTTCATCGCCAACGCAATAGCTGAAGTTCTGGATCTGGGGCTCGGTTGAGGTGAGCTCGAATTCGAACGGGAACTCATCGCTACCAACCTCGTTCGCAAAGAACACCTCGTGGTCTTTGATCCAGATGGCGACCTCGCCGGTGAACCTGGCCGGGGTCTCCTCGGTGAAGGGTCCGTAGACCGAGCGCACACCCGCCACGTCGAGCGGCGAGAGGTTGCCGTTGTTGTTCCAGTCGGGGCTGCAGTAGTTCATCACCGAGTTCGGGTCGTAGTCGGTTAGGTAGATCGTGCCGGTGGTGCCCTGCGGCGATTCGCCGCACCGCACGCGATCGTCCCGGTTGTGCTCATGGGCAAACCCAAGCGCATGGCCAAACTCGTGAACGGCAATAGCGCGCACACAGAACTCGATCATCGAAGAACAGCCGCCATCCCACTCGACAAAGGTGAAGTTGAGCACCATGCCGTTTCGCCTTCCGTCGAGCCGGCGGCCAAGCGCCTTTACGTGCGGGCCGTCATCGTCAATCAGAATCCGGATGCCCTGCGACCGTACTGTGCATGCATCCCACCCGGTGAAATCGACGCCGCTGACAGCCTCCCAGGTATTTGCGACCGCCTCTTCGCTCCAGCGTCGTCCGGTTGCGTTGGCCGACGTCGGGTTCTCCCAACACACAGGAATCGTCGTCGATACCCATTGGTCGTCGGATATAACAAGCGGCAATTCGATCGATTGCACGTCCTGCGCTCCGGCCGTGCCGGGAGCTAGCCCCAGAACGGTAGCGACCATGGCCATCACCACGACCATCGAACGGGCGTAACTTCGCCCTGATCTGATTACTCCAACCCTCATGTGAAATCTCCTCGCCAGACCCGCCGCCGATCGGCGAGCAACTACCGGGACTATCGAGTGAGACCGCTCGTACCTGTCGGATTCGACCAAATCGGTGCGAGCTTGGAATAGGTTGGCCAACCATGGTCCCACTAGAAGAACGGCTCGGCGCCTGGGCGTCGGGCAGTACCGGCACCGAAGCAGCGGTGGAGCTCCTGATCGAAACGGGCTTCTGGCTTACGCGCGCCGAGTTCGTCGAACGGGCGCTGACGACCGAGTCTGACCACACGTCGATCGACTGGAACGCAGCGAGCGCGGTGGCCAACGAGGTTCAATGCTCGAGAGGGGAACGCTTCTTGCTGTTGCTCGCGTGCTCGCTCGCCGACCCGAGCCACGAGGTCGCGATGGCAGACATTGCTGCGCTCGACGGACGAAACCTCAAACGGGTCGCCGAGGCGCTACACACCGCAAAGTTTGGCTGGGGTTAGCGGGAGAGGGTTATCGCTGAACGCTCAGACAGGCAGGTGAGGAGCGTGCTCGGCCATAGCAGCCTTGATCTGCTTGACTGACGGGTTCACCAGGCCAACCGATCCAATGACAACGGTGGGCACCGTCTCGTTGCCGTTCGCGATGGAGCGAACAACGGCAGCGTCGGCCGGGTTGTCCCAAATGTTGTGCTTGTTGATAGGGATGTTGGTCTTCTTCAGACCAGCCGTGAGCTGAGCACAGAACGGGCACCCGGGGCGCCAGTAGAGGTCGATTGCGGTGACCTTGTCACCTGAGTCGGGGGATGCATGTTGTTTTGCCACGATGTAGGAAACCCACAAGACCCTCGAAAAAATTCCTTGCCCCCGATTGGAATCCCGCAGGTAACAACGCCTCAGGATGGTGAGAGGCGACGCCACGCCGCGTAAGCTGGCCGTCGATCAAAGGGGAATTCAACCGTGACAGCTCTGCCAAGCACTCCGGACATGTACGACCTTCGAATGTCGGAGAAGGCTCGACCGCTGTTCGATGCAGTGAAGGCGTTCATTGCCGAAGAGGTCGAGCCAAACACGGCCGAGTTCTTTCGTCTTGGTGAGAACCGAGCCGAGCGTTGGGGATACGGCGACGGGCAGCTCGAGCTCCTCGACGGGCTCAAGGCCAAGGCACGCGAGCGCGGCTTGTGGAACTTCTTCTTGCCCGACGCAGAAACCGGCGAGGGGCTGAGCAACCTCGACTACGCCTACATCGCCACCGAAATGGGCAAGAACCCAATTGCGTCTGAAACGATGAACTGCAGCGCACCCGACACCGGCAACATGGAAGTTCTCGAACGAGTCGGCACCGAAGAACAAAAGGCCCAGTGGCTAACACCGTTGCTTGCCGGCGAGATTCGCTCGGCCTATGCCATGACCGAGCCCGACGTGGCGTCGTCAGATGCCAAGCAGATCTCGTGCAAGGCCATCAAAGATGGTGACGAGTGGGTCATCACCGGCGAGAAGTACTACATCTCCGGCGCTGGCGACCCCCGCTGCAAGATCATGATCGTCATGCTCGAGACCAGCCCCGACGGCCCCGCACATCAACGCCAGTCGCAGATTCTCGTACCAACCGATGCCGAGGGCTACGAGATTCTTGGCCCAATGCACGTGTTTGGCAACGACGACGCTCCACACGGTCACATGCACATCCGGTTCAACGACGTACGGGTGCCCGCGTCAAACATGTTGTTGGGCGAAGGTCGAGGCTTCGAGATCTCCCAGCTTCGTCTCGGCCCTGGCCGCATCCATCACTGCATGCGATCGATTGGCGCGGCGGAACGAGCGCTCGACCTCACCCTGCAGCGCGGCCTGAGCCGCACCGCATTTGGAAAGCCGATTGCCAACCTCGGCAGGAACGTCGAGATGGTGGCCAAGGCGCGCATCGACATCGAAGCCATGCGCCGAATGGTGCTCACCGCAGCAAAGGCCATGGACGAGCTCGGCAACTCCGAAGCCCGGGTATGGATCAGCGCGGTCAAGGCAATGGTGCCGATTCGCGTGTGTGAGATCATCGATGAAGCAATCCAAGTCCACGGGGCGACGGGTATCTCGCAATGGACACCGCTCACCGACATGTACGCCGGGCAACGAACCCTTCGCCTCGCCGACGGCCCCGACGAAGTGCATTGGCATGTTGTCGGCCGCGCCGAATTGCGAGCACGAGAAGCCGCGGGCGTCGACTACGACCCCAATCGCGATTACTACGCTGGGCAAGGTAGCGACGGCGGAACGTTCTCGGGCCCGTAGCCGCAGCTCGCTAGGGTTTCAGCCATGGGCCTTGAGTGGGAACAAGTAGTTGTCGCAGCACACGACCCGGTTGCCTTAGGGCGCTGGTGGTGCGAAGCGTTGGATTGGGTGGTCGTCAACGATGACCCGGTGGTGTTCGAAATTCAGCCGACACCCGACCAGCTACCCGGGCTTTTGTTCCTTGCCACTGGCGACGCGAAGAACACGCAGAACCGCCTCCATATCGACCTTCGTCCCGATGATCAGGCCGCCGAGGTCGATCGGCTGATGTCTCTCGGAGCATCACGTGTTGATGTTGGGCAAGGCGAGGTTCCGTGGGTGGTGCTCGCCGACCCCGAGGGCAACGAGTTCTGCGTTCTGGGGGAGCGCCACGTCACTGACTAGCTACACCTGAGGCCCAAACGGTCCGATGGTAGGGGTGAGGAGATGACGACATGACCGAACAATTCGACCCCGCAGACGAACATCGCATGTACGAGCTCGAGCAGTTCCGCAGCGAAACCACGATGATCGAGCGCCCGGCCACGTTGCCGACCTCGTCCGCGCCCGGCCAGGTCGCACAGCCCGCCCCAGTGGCCAACGCTCCGCAGGCTGCAGCAATCCGAACCGAACCGGCACCTGCCGAAACCGAACCGGTCACTCCCGAAACAACCGGTACCGAACGTGAAGCCGACCAGCTCTGCCTTGCTACGATCGCGACAGCCTGCATCGTGTGCCTCACCGCATTTGCGATTTGCTTCCTCATAGTCCGCTACGCCCTCTAGAAGGTCTCGCCGAAGGCCTCATGCTGGCCCGCTACACCGCATTCGCCCACCGAAAAGCGAAGGTCACTAAGTTTCGCTCGCTGCTCTGTCGATATAGGGGTATGGACTTCTTTGACAAGCGGCGGCAGGCACTAGTTCGGGCGGTGCGAGAGCGGGACTGGGTCGTCTCCGTTGACAGTGCCGATGGTGAGGCCATGCGAGATCTCGAAATGCTCGGCTGGGTTGAGTTGGAAACTGTTGGGCCGAACTATCGTCACATGCTCACCGAACGCGGCCTAGAACGGCATGCCTCGTGGGGCGACGAGCGCCGACTCGCCTTCCGCCCGAACACCGACGAAACAGATCTTTCAGAAGCCTCGTAACCCTCAAACTGACATCCGGGGTCGGACCCCAGAGGTCAGCTACGTCCAGGATGTACCGGGGCGTGACTCAAGGGTCAACAAATGCTGACGGTATATCCCGGGGTCAGACCCCCGGATACACCGCTGGTGTGACTGTCAGGCGATTGACGGGTTGATCTCGGTCTGGCGACGTTCGACGAACTCGTCCAGCGCTTGCCGGCGCGATTCGTCGAGGGTGGGAGCTTCGTATCTCGCCAGAAGCGACTTCGCCTTCTCTACCGACCGTGTCGTCATGTCACGCGACCCGGCGATCTCCCAGTTTTCGTACGCCTCGTAGTCGAGCACCTCGGGGGTAAAGAATGCGTCCTCGAAGTACTTCAATGTGAACTCATCGCCGAGGTAGTGGCCGCCTGGGCCGATTCGGGCCACTGCGTCGAGCGCCTCGTCCAGCCGATCGAACTTCACGCCCGCCGCGTACGCCGCCATCATCAGGTTTTGTTCGCCGTCGGCGGCGAGCTTGGCGATGCAGTGCACCATTCCAGCTTCGTCCCAACCTCCGGCGTGCATCATGAAGTTGCAGTTGGCGGTCACGCCAGCCATGTACGACGTCGCCGACTCATAGCCCGACTGGGCATCGAATTGCTTGGCCGAGGCCTGAGAAGCAGTCGTGCGCCATGGCACGCCATATCGGCGGGCGAGCTGGCCGACGATGCCGTTGATGAGGTTCACCTCGGGCATTCCCGACATCGGGGCTCCCGAGCGCATCGAGACCGCAACCGAGTATTGGCCGTAGATGATGGGGGCACCCGGACGCACAAGCTGGCTGTATGCGATGCACGCGATGGCTTCGGCGTTGAGCTGGACGACGGTGGCTACGACATCGGCGGGGGTGTTCGCTGCGCCGAGAACGAAAGGGGAGATGAGCGCACCCTGTCCGTTTTCGACCATCACGCGCAAACCCTCCAACATCGTGGAGTCCCAGACGAGGGGAGAGTTGCCCGATATGTGCCCCATCATGACGACGTTGTCTTCGAGGAACTCCTTGCCGTACACGATCTCGGCCATCGCCAGCGTGTCGAGCGAACGCTCCTCACCGGTGACCATGCCAAAGACCGGAAGGTCTGTCTCCACAAACGCTGAGTGGTTGATGTGTAGGTGTCGCCACGGAACGGGGATGTCCATCGGTTCGCAGGCAAATCCCGATGCCATGTGAAAGCCCGGGCTCGTTTGCACGATCTTGTTGATGTCGCGCAAATCCTCGATTGTCGAATTCCGGCGAACCCCGTTCAGATCACGCACGTTGGGGGCGCCATGCATCGGACAGAACGTGATCGTGTCTACACCGAGCTCGAACCGGGTGCTCTCACCCCGGCCGGTGAGCTCGAACCGTTCGGGTGCCAACGCAACAAGCGATTCGACCAGTTCGCCATCGAGATGAACCCGCTCACCACGCACGTCAGCACCAGCGTCGCGCCATTGCCGCAACGCAACCTCGTCCCGAAAGTCAATGCCGATCTTGGCCAGGATTCCTAGCGAGGCCTGATGAATTTTCTCGAGCTGATCTTCGCTCACAATCTCGACTGGTTTGATGCCGTAGCGAGTTGTCGAGAGGCGAGGCGTGACGGCTTGTTCACGCGCTCGCTTTCGAGATCCGCGGCCACGACGCTGCGGTGAGGGTGGAGCCATCTACGCATAGTACGCAATCAGGCAACTGCAGCCCTTGGTGGGCGCATCTGAACCAGGCAGTCCTAGACGCTGAGGTAGTCAGTACCGAAAAAGCCTCGCCGGTACTCCGGGAGGCATCGGCTGCGTTTGCGATAGGTTCGGGAACCGGGTCGACGCTTTGTTCGTACCAGTCGTGTGGGGAACCAAACATGAAAGTACGGGTCAGACGGCACAGCGTCCTGGGATGCGTGACGGCAGCTTTGCTGCTCGTAACCGCGGCGTGTAGCGAGGGTGTTGTCGACCAGGTCGATAATGCGTCGTCTAGCGAAATCGTCCAGACACGTCAGCTACTCCAAGAACGAGCGAGCAATGTGGTGTACGACGGGTTGCCCGAGTCGTTGTCGGGTTTCCAAACCGATTCCAGCAGGATTCTGGTTGGCCAAGTCGCCGCGATCCGGGGAAACACGGGCTACGTCGACATTGACGAATCGACCCTCTCCGAACACGAAGCCGGTGAACCAACGGTCTTCGATCAGCTTCCTGCCGAGCAGGTGGCCGAGCTCACAGCGCTACTCGAGCAAGGCGAACTGCCTACACCGATCGAGGTGGGCTTCGACAGTCCGCTTGCGGGCTGGCGAACGGTCGAGTTGGTTGTCGACCTCGAATTCCAGATCGCTTCAGACGGGCAAACACGCGAGCTCCTGCGTTCTGCCCGGCGCGTAAGATCACGGAATGACGGCCAGTAAGCACGTGAACGCAACCGATGTCAAGCAACTATTAGCCGTCGATCTCGGTTGGGCTGACGCGTCTGGCGTTTCCAAGGTTGGGGCGGGGGCCTGGTCGACCGCGTTTGGGTTTAGCAGCGGCGGCGCCGATTATGTCATTCGCGTCGGAGCCCACATCGACGACTTTCGCAACGACGAGGCGATGGCGCGCTACCGGTCGCCGCTGTTACCGATTCCTGACGTGCATGACGTGGGTGCGGTTCCTACTG
This sequence comes from uncultured Acidimicrobiales bacterium, assembly GCA_938038785.1. Classification (GTDB taxonomy): domain Bacteria; phylum Actinomycetota; class Acidimicrobiia; order Acidimicrobiales; family SHLQ01; genus SHLQ01. The sequence continues at coordinate 19,921 of CALHTB010000051.1, read as the reverse complement.
GCGGGGACATGTTCTACTGCATCTCCACACGGGCCCATGGCTCGCCGCTCGAACTGTGCGTGGACGAGTGGCCAACAGTGGTTGAAGCGCTCGCCGACGCGCTCGAGGCGATGCGCGTGATTGAGCCACCAGCCGGGAGCAAACCAACCCCGTGGCACGAGCAGCTTCTTGCGATCGACAAAGGGTTGCTCGACGGCCGGCTGTCCGGCTGGCGAGACAAGCTCACTGCATTCAACACAGCGTCGGCGGCATACTCCACCGGATTGCAGCGCTTGAAGTCGCTCGAGCTTGGTGACGTCCCGCTGACGCTAACCCACGGCGATCTCATCAATCGGAACGTGCACGTCGCCGACTTGAAAATCACTGGCATCTTCGACTGGGGATGCCAGAGATGGGGAGACCACCTCTTCGAGCTCGACTGGTTCACGTTCTGGTCACCGTGGCACCCACACCTCGACGTGTCACTACTAGAGGACGCACTCAACCGCCGTTGGGGCCAAGTGGGATACCAGCCGCACAACGCGGCGACACGACATCAGGCAAACCAACTGCAGATCGGGCTCGACCACCTGGCGTACAACGCCTGGATCGAAGACTCCAGCGCACTCGAGGAAGTAATCGATCGGATGGAACAGCTCGCGCTGCTATGACTCACTGAGCGAGGCTCTCGACTGGTTCACGCGATACCTACCGCTGTAGCACGAAGACTCGTAATGCAAAGACTGCAAGAGCAATCACCGTTACCGCGACAAGAAACAAAACCATGGCGAGAAGGCCTTTGTAGTCCATCGCTACTCGTCCGACGGGTCGGACCTAGGCCTTCGTTCGCAGGAAGCGCGAGCCGGACTTCTTCACCACCTCGGCATAGGTGGGGTAGGCGAAGATCGTGTCGGCAATGTCCTCGGCGCGAAGTTGATGCTTGATCGCCAGCGTGAGTATCTGCACCCACTCGCCAGCGTGCGCGCCCACACCGGTGGCCCCAAGGATCGTGTTGTCGGCATCCATGACCACTTTGATGAAGCCGCCGACCTTAGAGTCGGTGATGAAGCGGTCGGTGGCAGCGTCGACGGTGAACACCTGGGTGGCGTCGCCGTGGATCTCGCGTGCCTCGGCTTCGGTCATGCCGACGTGGCCGATCTCGGGGTCGGTGAAGATGGCCCAGGGGAGTGGTGACAGCTCGATCGACCGGTCGCTCACGCCCAGGATGTTCCGCACCACGATCTCGCCCTGATAGTTGGCCACATGGCTGAACTTCTCGTTCGATGCAACGTCACCGAGGGCATAGATGTGAGGCACCGAAGTTCGCATCTGGTCGTCGACGGTGATGCCCCGTGGCGTGTAGTCGATTCCCGCAGCCTCCAAGTCAAGCCCCTTGATGTTTGGGACACGGCCGATCGCGATAAACAGCTGGTCGACCGTCAGCTTTCGTGACGTTCGGTTGCCTTCGGGACCCTCTTCGATGTCGATACAGATCTTCCCGTCAGCATCGGTCGAGCACACCTGAGCTTCAGCTGAGGTCACAAGCTCGATGCCCTGCTCGACAAATCGATCGGCAAGGTAGCTGGCAACATCGGGGTCGACAGATCCGAGGATGCGGTCGTTGCGATCGATGATGGTCACGTTCGAACCAAAGGTCGCCAGTGCCTGACCGAGCTCGGCCGAGATGACTCCGCCACCGAGGAACGCAATGTTCTCGGGAAGCTCGCGCAGGTCCCAGAAATTCTCGTTGTTCAGAAACGGAACCGGCTGGTCGCCTTCGGTTGGCAACAGGCGCGGCCCCGATCCGGTGGTGATGATGAAATGGTCACCGGTGATCGTGTCGTCGCCGATTGTGACGGTGTGGGCATCGACGAACGTGGCGCCGGTGGGGTCGATAAACGTGTCGATTCCCGACTTGTGGAATCGCTCTGGTTGTTCGTGTGAGTAAACGCCGTCCACGATGCTCTTGACGTGCTCCATCGCTCGAGCGAACTCAAAGCCTGACGCAACGTCGAGCTGGTGAAGTCCATGACTGGTGCTCTCGGTCGCGGCCTTGTAGTGCTTGGCCACGTCGATGATGGCTTTGCTGGGAACACACCCAGAATGCGTGCACTCTCCACCGATCTTGTATTTCTCGAGCAACGCCACCTTGGCCCCGCGCCGCTGCGCTTCGAAGGCACAGGTGATACCACCGCCGCCCGCGCCAACAATGACGATGTCGTATCGGTCGGCAGGTACAGAGTTGTTGGTCATCAGACTTCTTCCGTGTAGATGAGCTCGGCGTCACCGTCGACACCGGGCACCTGGTAGTAACGCATCTCGCCGTGCTCGCCATTCATTTCGAGCACACAAAATGCGTGATGGTAGTGGTCGCCGTCGTGGCCGAGACGGGGTTGGTCGGCCATGACCGGCGCAGTGTCAAACCCCTCGGCCAGGGCAAGGTTCGTGAGAGGCTCGTACGGTTTCCACACGAGCGCAACCGGGATGGCGCCCGAACCAATGCAACGGCCCTTCCGCAGCTCGCCGTAGCCGTCGAAGGCGGCCAGGTTGTGTTCGTGCCCCCATAGCCACATATCGATCTCGGGCAGCTGCTCTGCAAACGCTTCGTAGAGCACAGGGTTGGTAGCAAGGGGGCGATTGTCAGCGCTGCGACCAATGTTCCCCGACGCGGTGAAGAGTTGATAGTGCGACAACATGACCGTCTTGCGGCCGCCTGCGGTTGCCATCTTGTGCCGATGCCATTCGGCCTCGGTGGGGTCGATGTTGGGGACTTTGAACTGCGCCGACATCGGATCGCCGATTCGCGGCGGAGCACCAATGCCCAGGATCTGCCAGTGGTCGTTGCGCAAACAGAAGTAGCTCGCTGGTTGCCCGAGCTCGTCGATCAACCAGTAATAGCCTTCTCCGCCGGCGTACAGGTCGTGGTTGCCAGCCAGGTTGAACACCTGAGTTTCGGGCGGTAGATGCTCACGGACGATCTCTAAGAAGTGATCGCGCATTTCGTCTTTCGTCCCCGAGTAGTACACATCGCCCAGGTGAATCATGAGGTCGGGGGAGAGGTCTCCAATGCAACGCATAACGTTCTTCGCAAGGCGGGTTCCGGTGGCCCAGTCAGAAACGAAAGCGATCTTCACCGTGCCATCGGTGCGCCCGGCCGCTGGCTCGAGGGGCAGCACGAAATCGCTTAGGTCCTCGTAGTGCCGGTAAGGGGTCGTCGCCTCGTTTGAATCGAACTCGAGGAGGGTCTTGGCCCACAGCGGATCACACACCGAATATTGGATCTCCGACTCGAGCTCGCGAGCTCGGTCGTGGTTTCCCGTAACCTTCGCTGCCGCTAACGCAACATACAGCTGCGCGCACGTGGACGCGAGCTCGACCTTGGAGACGTCGGTGGCGAAGTCGAGCGGGTTGCCGCCCTCGGCGACGGTGGCCTCCATCACCTCGCAGGCGTCGCAGCTCTCCTGCATGATTCGATGTGTTGACGCCAACTCATCGGCGTCCTCGCCCTCGCCTCGGACAACCGAAAGCACGGCAGATTGCCAACGAGACATGAACGACATTGCGTAGGTACGGATCGCCACGACGCAACGCTACTGGATGTGCTGCCAGGGAAGATTGACCGCGTGGAGTCCAGCCATCTATCTCACCTCGTCAATCCGTGGGGTGCGCCCCCGCTTAAGTCGGTGCTGTGGCCCACCGAATTACAACCCATGAGAACGAACACGATCACGCTGCTCATTGGGTTTGCTCTGCTTCTTGTTGCGTGCGGGAGTGAACCAACCCATCCCTCGGCACGATCGAGATAACCGACGCCACTTTCGGCAGTGGCACCGACTTCTCATCGATCAGCGAACTCTGCGAGCGACTTACCCCACCACGACCACTTAAGCAGTAGTACGCCTCTGGCCGAGAAAACTGAAGAACAGCGCTCAGGGCTTTGGGGCGACGAGGGGTCAGTCTCTAAGCTGACGAATCGACCGCATCACGTGAGGAAGCTATGGACGCTCAAGAACTTCGTTCCCTTCAAGCCCCGCTCAAAGAGCAATACAGCGAAGACCCCGACTCTGCTGTAATTACCCTAGAAGCGTCGGGCAAGATCGGCGAAGGGGTGACCTGCAAGCTCGAGACCGGCGGAAAGCTCCGCGAAGCCGGCCTGCACCCAGCGACCGGGGGAGACGGTCTTTCGCTGTGCTCGGGCGACATGCTGCTCGAAGCTCTCGTGGCTTGTGCTGGCGTGACGCTCAACGCGGTCGCGACTGCTATCGAGGTAGACCTGCGCGACGCAACGATCTCGGCTGAAGGCGACCTCGATTTTCGCGGAACCCTCGGGGTCTCCAAAGATGCACCGGTCGGGTTCAAGAACATCCGCCTCACCTTCGACCTCGACACCGATGCCAGCCAAGAACAACTCGACACGCTCATCAAGCTGACCGAGCGCTACTGCGTTGTCTTCCAGAGCATTTCGAGAACACCCGAGATGACCGTTTCGTATTAAGGATGTGATTCGTGCCCCGGTAGAGGCGGATCGTTTGGTCGCGGTTTCTGGTGCGCGAACCCTCCTCTCGCTCCCGGCGGTTCGCAACAAACTGACCTGGGGTCTGTCTCGACGTTGACGAAGCCATTGTTTACGTCAAGGGACCACGGGGTGATGCTTGGACCATTTCATGTCGACGTAGTTTCCCTCGATTGGGGAAGCGGACGGCACCTCAGGGCCCTGGCCAGCGAGCCACTTGCGGACACCACGAATGGCCTGACTGAAGTACCGTCGTGCGCCTTAATGAATGTCCCACCCAGCGATATTAAAGGTTGCGACCTGCTAGCAGCGAGCAATCCATTTCGCCTAGTTGGAGTTTATGTCTTGGACAAATCTGTAGATGGAGGCCGGAGTCCAAGGAAAACTTGGAGCGCTATACCAAGCGTATTGGGTAGCGGTGAGCCGGTTCTTTGCGCCGCCTGCCCACAGGGCTTCAGCGACGGTCGTTGAGCAGTTCGGCGAAAGTGTGCACCACTGGTGGGTGGTCTTAAAGGTTGCCCACCATGTTCGGATTGCATCGTTGTCGAGCCCGCCGACGCGGATGATGTAGTCGGGGTCTTTCGGCGGGTCACCGTCTTCGGCCTCAAAGACCTTGTCGTCGTGAAGCGTTTGGTTCGGAAACGGGTCAGCACAGTAAAGGTCGCTCGGCCAGCCAATAAGCGCAGGGAGAGCCTTGGCGTCTCGGGTGGTCGACGGCCACCAGCTGATGTGGGTGTCGTCGTCTTGAAGGCTCATCGATGCGTGGCCCATCGCGACTTTGAGCCCTAGATACTTCCAAATGTAAATCTCGGCCGTACCAGGCGGACAGGATGTCGCGAGAATCTTTGTGGGTGGGCCGAGCTCGGTCAAGAATCGGGCGCCGTTGCCGATCTCTTTGTTGACCTCGTACTCGTACAGAGTGCTCGAGGCCGGATTGAACATAGACATTTCCCCTAGATGCCACTGATCCCCGAAGTAGTTCATCGTGCCGAACATCGAGACGGACTGGAGTGTCGTGTACTTCGCGTCTAGCGGTATATCGAAGAAGAAGACGTCGCCACGTTCGAAGTGGGACTTCGGAATCCGACCGGGTTCGATTCCTTCTGGAAAACGCAGGTTGTAGGTAAGTTGCCCGTCGTATCCAGAGAACACCTCCTTACCGGTGGTGACCATCATGGTCCAGGTTGTCGTGTTCGCGCGGGGTGGCCGTGACACAGGAGGTGTTGGTCGCGGCGGGTCGACCGCGAACGTATGCGAGTTGCTCGCCGCGAAGAGCTGGCGGGTCGTTGCGGCCACCGTAACGAGCGACTCACTACCCGAATAGAACTGTTCCCATTGCGGGCTCGAGCCTGAGATTCGCGCTGACGCCAGAGTGACCGTCGGCTGGGTGCCGTTAGGTACGCCCGGGATTACGACCCAGTCTCCATCGATATCCGCGATGTTTTGAGAATTGTAATAACCCTGGTACCAGACGTCCCAAGTATTCGGCGATCCGAGGTAACGGGTCGGCCAACCGTCCTGACCAGACACCGAGGCGATCAACTGACCACCCACCAGTTTCGGGTCGATCTGTTCGCTCCCGATTGGAACCCAAGCCGCAGACGCATGGTCGTAGAGCAACAGTCCTCCAGCGCTGGGTGACGCGACGTGACGTGTCCCATCTGTAACCGCCCAGGATGCATTTCCACCAAGTGATGTCCAACTCGCAGTTTCCCAGTCATAGAAACTCATTGGACCATCGACTGGCTTCCCTGCCTGCCCACTAAGACCGATTAGACCGTCACCTCCCGCGGAGATATTGAAGAACCCGTTGCCAATCTCTTTCCAAGTGGTACCAGATCCGCCGTAAACCCAGACACTTCCATCCGGCTTGAGCCCATACAAGTCATGGTGATTTGACCGGACATAGGTGAACTCGCCGCCGTCAGCGATCTGGCGCCATTCGTTCGGAACCCCCGAGTACTGAAAGACGCCCTCATTCGGGAGACCTGCGTCATTCCACGAGTAAAGGATGTGTGATGTCGCCAGAAGCTCGACCGCCCCCGGTCCAATCGGCATCGCCTCTGCCATGTCCATGTCAGCGCCTCCCGCAAGGCTTAATCGATGCACCCCGCCGTCGAAGCACACACCGTCAACCTAACCGTACGCGACCCGTTTTGCGAAGAACTAATCTTCGTTCGAGAAAGATCTTGCCGATGCACACTGCGTAGCGGTCGCAGTTCAAGCAGGCGAAGGAGTCGTCCTGACCGGAGACGATGCTGACCTTCAGCGACTCTCCGCGGGATATAGCAACGTGGTCGTGTCCAGCCTGGCGCCGCTCCAGCCCATGAGCTGGTCGATGCGTCCGCGGACGCACTTCGTCGACGTTCCGTGAAGTAGGTATCACAGAGTGTGGCACTCAGTTGACTGTGCAGGCACAGTCACTGCGCTACGCCCTCAAGGTAAGGAAGACTTTCTTGTTTGTCAAGCAATCGTTTGAAACGTTTGTTTGCAGTATTCGGCGAACGGGGGTACTGTTTCACCATGACCTCCTCGCAGACTCGACCAAAAAGCCCGTCGCAAAAGCGGGGCGGGGGAGCCGACCCAGAACAAACCCGCAAAGCGCTCACGGATGCAGCCTTTGATTCGCTGCGGTATGACGGGTTCCGCGGCACCACAGCTCGCGCCATTGCTGCGCGTTCTGGATCAAACCAGGCCACGATCTACTACCACTTCGGCGGCATGGAGCCGCTCTTGCTCGAAGCACTCAAGCAAAGCAGCGACCGCCGTCTCGATCGCTACCGGGAGGTACTCGACGGCACGGCAGTCAAGACCGACCTCGCCGGACTCTTGGATGCCCTCGAGCGCCTATACGAAGAAGACGTCAAATCTGGGCACATGGCAGTGCTTGCTCAGATGATGGGTCGCGTCACGACGACCGACGACATCAGCGATGCTCTCAACTCGATTATCGACCCTTGGATTTCCTTCGTCGAAGATCAAATACGCGAAGTTGCTTCCAAATATCCGGCGGGAGCGCTCGTGCCCGCTCGCGACCTTTCCGACCTTTTGCTCTCCGTCGTAACCGGTCTGGAACTTCGTAACAGCGTGGATGGCGGCGCAGATCGAGCACAGCGACTCTTCCGCCTAGCTCGGCTACTTCTGCCACTCATCGAGTCATAGAACAGCCGCTGCCCTTTCTACAGCAGTACGATTCGGCACTGCCCATCACCGCGGCCCTCGCAGGTGTGTGGCGTCGATAGTTGACTCCAATTTCCTACTTTAGTACTCTTCAAGTATGACCGGCACGAAAAGGAAAGTCTCAGTGTCGCTCGACGCCGACCTCGTCGCCGAGCTTGAGTTGGCTGACGAGGCGCTATCGACCCAGGTCAACGATGCAATACGAGCTCAGCTGGAGCGACGCCGCCGTTCTCGACTGCTGGGGGAGTTCCTCGACAACCTTGAGGCAGTAGACGGGCCAGCAGACGAGGCCCTAGTTAGCAAATACATGGACATCTTGTCGTGAGTACTGTTCTCGTTTTGGACTCCGAGGCAATGTCGGCTTTGGGCGGCCCCAAGTCAAAAAGAAAAGCCGAGGTGCGCGCCGCAATGGTCGCAGCGCTTCGACTGAATCGCGAAGTGGTAGTTCCTGCGGTGGTTCTTGCGGAGCTGTTTCGAGGACCACGCTTCAATGCAGTAGTAGATTCATGCCTAGCCCGAGAGTCGGCAATTGACGTTGCTGTAACGGACAGACAAATGGCCAAGATGGTGGGCGGAATCCTCGGAGCCACGAGCGCTAATTCGAGAGATCTTGCAGATGCACACTGCGTAGCGGTCGCAGTTCAAGCAGGCGGAGGAGTCGTCCTGACCGGAGACGATGCCGACCTTCAGCGACTCTCCGCTGGATATAGCAATGTGGTCGTGACCAGGGTTTAGCCTGGGGTTTACAAGCATTGACAATCTTTGTATTATGCAACGAGCTGGTCCGATCGGAGGCTCGATTTTGCATATTTCGTTGACAGAACGTTTGGACGGCTATGTAAGGCAGAAAGTCGAGGAAGGCCTCTACAACAATGCCTCCGAAGTGATCAGAGAAGCACTGCGGTTACAAATTGCTTCAGAACAGTCGAAGCTTGAAGCTCTTCGTTCTGATGTGGATGCCGCATGGCAACAGGCCGACCGCGGTGAGTTCGTTGACTACAGCCTTCGGGGTGTCCTGGCTGAACTGCCACAAGATACGTAGCTAACGAATATGGGTTCGCTCAAAGTCACAAAACTGGCTCAGAACGACCTGATCGATATTGGTTCCCACACTGTTGAGATGTGGGGCTACGATCAAGCCGAGAAGTATCTATCGAACATCGACGCCGCATTCAATGCCCTTGCTGACGACCCGAGCCTGGCTACCAGTCGCAGCGACATCAAAAGCGAGCTCCTGGCGTTCAAATGCGGCCGACACCTCATCTTCCTACGAGTAGCGAAACCCAGCGGGATAGAGGTTCTTCGAGTGCTCCACGAAAGACGCGACCACAAACGTCACTTCTAGGCGGCGAAATCGATAAGCACTAGAGCAATTTGAGAGCCGGGGCAGATCACGCAACTTTACATAACGTATATTTCCGGCGTTCTGTCCAAACCGGACTACAGCCCCAGGACCGCCCGAAGGCCATCATCGATATCGTCGAGCAGCACCTGCGGCAGTTGCCCCACGAAGTCACCGAGGATCGATCGATCAATGAGCTCTACGCCAAGCGGCACTGCGACGGAGTCTTGCGGCAACTGGGTTGTCTCGGCCGCCAGCAAGACGTTTCCCGCCAAGCCCGCACGTTCCGTATTCGACGTCAACGGAACGACATGGGTTTGCCACACGTCGACCCCCAACACGTGACTCGAAGAAACTACGACGACTGGACGTCGCTTATCGAACTCGATCCAGCACACGTCGCCACGAGCTACCACGGCGCAGATCTTTCCATTCGACTGATTGCCGCCATCGATTCCTCACGCGTCGGCGGGTCGACTTCGGCAAGCTCGGCATCGATCAACAGCTGCTGTCCCAGGGTCATCTCAACCCGAGTCGCGGCGTAGTGCCGAAGTTGATTGGTTATCCAAGTGGAAAATGGCATGTCCAGCTGCTCGATGATCGGCACAACGTCATCTGGAACACTAATTGTCTTGTTGGGCATATACGTACGTTACCTACGTATTTATGCATGTCAATCTCTCGGGATCAACACATACTCCGAGAGCGCAGTAGCACGCGAGCTCAGCGTCGAAAGTTTCGCGCACTCCGATGCCGAACAAGACCGTTCGCAAACACACCAACATTGGGTATAGACGCCTGCGGATATTGTCCGTACATTCAGTTCTAACAACGCCGTGCTTGGAATCCCGCCTCCAAGCACGGCGTCGTCATTTTTCAAGCACGGCGTCGTCATTCTCTTGCCGTAACCGCGCTCCCTCGAGCTGTTCCGAGAGTGCGAGCCAAGGCTGCCCTTGACATGAAGCCATCCGGGCAGGCGGTCCTCGTCGAATGACGCAGGTCTCGTCAATCACCCAAGCCCGAGAACTCAACCCAAAGTTGGATGTCACACCCCATGGGTACACTTGTTCGCATGGCCTCAAAGGTGGAGAACCCAGAGATGGCAGCCGCTGTCGACCAGATCGCTCGAGGTCTAATCGCGCTGCGCGCTGCGGGAACACGCCCCGAGAATGGTCGTGATGCTGTTCAGTGCATCGCCGAATTCGAGCAACTCAACCGGGTCACCAACGGCCTCTGCGTCGATTTGCTCACCGATATCGGCGATGCCCGGTTCCACGTCGAAGACGGCCACGCAACCGCAAAGAAAATGGTGCAGCACTACGGCCGGCTCTCGGGCTCCGAGGCTCATGCACGAAGCCAGGTCTCCAAGATGTCGGCCACGTTGCCCGACGTCATGGAGGCCTACCGTGGAGGCACGGTTGGCACCGGCCACATCCAATCGCTCGCCCAGGTGCACGCCAACCCGCGGGTCCGAAACGCGATGGTGTCCCGCCAGCAAGCCTTCCTCAACGAAGCCCACTCCGACCACGACACCTTCGAAAAGCGAATTCAGCAATGGAAGCGTCTCACCGACGAAGATGGCCCCACTCCCCCAAACCAGAAACACCATGAAGACCGCAACGCCCGTGTAGATCAGGACTTCGATCTGGCGTTCCACCTCGTTGCATCCTTTGCATGCCAGCAAGGTCTGCAGATCTCGGAAATCTTCGACAAGTACGTCGAGGCCGAGGCACTGGCCGACTGGGAGAAGGCCCGAGCCGAACACGGTGACGCCGCCACTCGAGACGACCTACCTCGCACGATTCAACAACGCCGGGCTGATGCGCTGTGGCAGATCTTCATCGACGCGGCCGACAATCCGAACTCCGCCGTGCCGCCAGACTTCGTGCACAACATCGTCTGGGATCCCACCACCTTCGAACACATGGCTGCCAAAGTCATGGGAGAACACGCCGACCCCGACCAGTTTGGCGGCGTCGGCGACGCCACTCCGGACGCCGCCACCATGCCATCCGATATCGGAGCCTGCGGCGATGAAATCGAGCAGTCGCTCTTCGACGGAATCGACCCCGACGACATGGTCTGTCGCACCATCGACGGCACACCAGTAGAACCGACCGAAGCCTTTCTCTCCGCGCTGATCTCGAAAATTCGCCGGGTCGTTGTCAACGCACCAAGCGACCGAGTCGACCTCGGAAAAGCTCGATTCTTCGTCGGCGCCGCCCGCCATGCGGTCAAGCTCAAGGCCACGCATTGCATCTGGCCCGGCTGCTCGGTGCCATCGAGCGCTTGCCAAGCAGATCACCTAACCGAGCACTCCAAACACGGCAGAACCAACCCCGAAAACGGGGCGCCGCTGTGCGGTAAACACAATCGACTCAAACACAACAGTGGGTTCACCATCTTTAGAACCCCCGACCAAACCTGGCATGTCATCCGTCCCGATGGCACCGAAATTCTCGACCCCGAGGTGCTGGTCGAGCACTTCACACTGGAATAAACCGAACCGGGAGTAGCCAGCGCGCAGGTAGCGATCACCTTCGTGCGCCGGCACGACGACAAGACCTGACGTACGCGTAGTTCCGGCGCCGGACCGTCGACGCGCCGGCCGGTTCTAGAGTGACCACGCATGGTTTACGATCTCATCGTCATCGGCGGCGGCGCTGCCGGGTTCTTCTCCGCGATCACGTGTGCCGAGCGTTCCGACAAGTCGGTGCTGATCCTCGAGAAGACGTCGAACCTGCTCCAGAAAGTAAAGATCTCTGGCGGCGGTCGATGCAACGTCACCCATGAGTGCTTCGATCCTCGTGAACTCAGCACCCACTACCCCCGTGGCGAGAAGTCGCTGATCGGGCCATTCAACCGGTTCGGCCCCGCTGACACCGTCGACTGGTTCGAGAACCGAGGCGTCGCGTTGAAGACCGAGGCGGATGGCCGCATGTTTCCGACTACCGACAACTCCCAAACGATCATCGACACTCTGCTCAATGCAGCCGCCGCTGCCGGAGTGGACATTCACACCTCTGAAGGCGTCACGTCGATAACGAAAGATGGCGAAACCTTCACCGTCAACACCGATGCGGGCAACACGCTCGCCGCAGCAAACGTTGTGCTGGCCACCGGCGGAACCCGGGTGGCTTCGGGGGCCGAGCTCGCCGCCAGCCTCGGGCACCAACTCGAACCCGCTACACCATCGCTTTTCACGTTCAAGATCAGCGATCCCCGAATCGAGGGACTCGCCGGCTTGTCTGTCGACAACGCAGAGGTTCAGATTCTGAACAGCAAGCTCAACAGCCAAGGGCCCGTGCTCGTCACCCACTGGGGCCTCAGCGGGCCTGGAATTCTGAAGATCTCCGCATGGGGCGCACGAGAACTCGCCGGGCTGGACTACCGGTTCGACATCGCGGTCAACTGGGCGCCCGATGACGACCCAGCAGACGTTCTTACCAACAAGCGCGTTAGCGAGCCCAAGCGCCAGCTGTCGAGCCAGAGTCCGTTTGCCGCCGTGCCAAAACGGCTCTGGCTCCGGCTGCTTACCGCAGCGGGCGTCCCCGAGCCGACCACCTGGTCTCAACTCAGCAAGGCTCATGCTTCCGAGCTCGTCGGTCAGGCGGCCGCCTCCACCTTCACGGTCGACGGCAAGAGCACGAACAAGGCCGAGTTCGTCACGTGCGGCGGTGTCTCTCGCGACGAGATCAACTTCAAGACGATGGAAAGCAAGATCGTGCCCGGTCTTTACTTTGCGGGCGAGATCATCGACATCGATGGAGTCACCGGTGGGTTCAACTTTCAGAACGCGTGGACCAACGGCTTTCACGCCGGGGCCAACATTGCCTCGCGCTGAGCGATCTAGTCCAAGAGGTTCAGCGCAAGGGCGAGCGCTCGGCGACTTCGCAACAGCCGAGCTTCAACCGTTGGTGTCGGAACACTGAGCACTAGTGCGGCTTCCTCGCACGAGAAGCCCTCTATCTCGCAGAGCACAACCACTACCCGAGACAATGTGTCGAGGTTTCCGAGCGCTCGGTCGAGTTCGTTCTTCGCCTCTGGCGCTAGAGACGAGTCAACCACAAGATCAACTTGCTCAAGCTCAGTTCGCCCCGACTCGATGGCAACCGCGGCTTGGTATGCCATCTGGAACACATATGTACGGAGTTTGGACTCGCCCTTGAACGCTGGGAATGTCCGCCAGGTGCGCACGATGGCATCTTGGGCCACATCCTCAGCGAGCGCCTTACTTCCAACCACCGCATATGCGAGCCGATACAACGCATCGACGTGATCACGAACCACTTCGTCAAGAACGAAGCGTTCAGCCAGCGAGGGCTGGTCCGAAACTCCGAGTTCGGGCGAGGGCGAAATGCTCATAGACACGTTGCAATGTACAGGAGCTTTGCTACCCATAATTGGGGTCTTTGCCTGCATCTCTGGACTTCGGATCCACAGTCCAGGCCAGGTGGGTCATTCGAGGGAGGACGCATCCTGCAGCTATGAGCTCTTGTCTGACTCAAACTCTCGAGCTGCGGATGCGACCTATCTCGAAGGTGCCTGACTCCCAGATCTTTATCTTCGGCACCACTATTGGTAAACCTTTAGTGCAAATAGGGCGTCTGGCGAAATTTCTTTCGCACCGACCTAGGCCGACATCACCAGGTCGACAAAAGCTGCAATGTCTTCGCTGGAGGTTGCGAAGGACGTGACCATTCGAGCGAGCTGCTCATTACTGGCCAGGGTCTCGCCCGCTGGCATGGCGCTCGGATACCAGTCGTACATCGATACGCCGGCGTCCAGCAACCGCGTGAACAGCGCCTTCTCGAAGATTACGAACGACTCGTTCGACTGGCAGTCCCACGCCATCCGAACTCCGTCGAGCTCGTCGATCGCCGACCGAAGCTCGTTTGCCTTCGTGTTTGCGTGCCGAGCCAAATCGCGCCAGTGATCATCGGCGAGCCACGCGCTGAATTGCGCCCCGTACAACCGAGCCTTCGACGTGAGGTGGCCGGTCCGCTTCATGCGGAACTCGAAGTTCTCGGCCAGGGTCTTGTCGAAGAACACGACAGCTTCGGCTGCAACTGCGCCGTTCTTGCTAGCTCCGAGACACAGAACGTCCACCCCCGCCTTCCAGGTCGCCTCGCTCGGATGCACATCGAGCTCGACCATGGCGTTCGCGAACCGGGCCCCGTCCATATGCACGCTCAGGCCGTGGCTCTTGGCCATCTCGTTCAGCGCAGTCACTTCGGCAACCGAATACACCTGTCCGCATTCGTTGGCTTGTGTCAACGAGAACGTCCGGGCCCTGATGTTGTGTGGCACGTCGTTCGGCAGCCGGGTCATCATGTCGTCGAGTTGGTCGGGGGTCATACGAACGGTCCGGTCCGGCACCGGCAACATCGCCGCTCCCCCGGTGAATAACGCCGGGCCGGTCGACTCGTCGAGCAGGACGTGCGCTTGGTGATGGCACACGACCCCATCCCACGGGTCGACCATGGCCGAGAGGGCCAACATGTTGGCGGCCGTTCCGCTGGACACAAAGAAGACCGAAGCGTCAGTGTCAAAAACCTCGCGGATCGCTGCTGCGCCAGCCGCCGTGTAGTCATCTGCCCCGTAGGCGTCCTGACCAGTTGCGCTATACGCCGCAGTGATTGCTGCAAGCACCGGTTCCGACGCGCCTGCTTGGTTGTCGCTTCCGAACATCATCGGCTCAGTATTGCAGCGACTCCCCGCCGAGGTCGGCATCGGTGTTCACACCCTTAGAGCCGAGCGACTGCGGCTGCACCTTCTACCACAAACGGTTCGCGGTTCTTCCGGTCGGCGTGCGCTGACTCCGACGGCACGACCACAACGGCCGGCACGTTCCTCCGTCGAAGCGAATCCAGCTCGCTTCGCAATTGAGCCCGATGAAACCGGCCAACGATCGTTCCCCCGGTCGCTGGAATCATCGGGGCTATCACCACCGCCACCGTCGGGTTAGTAACCAAGTCGCTGTTCGTTGCCGAGTGCACCGCGCCATCGACGTGCGGGCGTCCATCTACATCAACCGGACGGTTTACAAATGGGATGGCCGCAGAAGCCCTCACGACCGCTTCGGGGTCAGCTGCGTCGCGAAGCCGATGTTGCACCCGAGATCCACCCCGTGCCACTGTTACCGCCGAGGCTCCGGGGTGAAACGGCGCCGGCGCAGTGCGATAGTCGGCGAAGTCTCGATCCATCGGAGCGATCTTGGCAAGCACGAAAGCGGCTACTCGACGCAGCGCCCCCGCCACTTTCGAGGCCGGACCTGCGGCAAATTGATCGTCGTTCGCAAGACTGATCAGCGCATCGATTGCACCCAACGCAGGTTCGAGCTGAGCGTCGAACGTCGCCGCTACGAACGCTCCAGCAGACGTGCCGATAATCTCCGTGGCCGACGCAGCAACCCAACCGGTTCGTTCTTCGAGTTCAGCGAGGGCAGCCCAAATGAACGGACCACCCGTGGGTCCGCCCGCACCTACCACTAGCGACACACCGCCGTCTGCCACCGGCTAGCCCTCGGGGTGGTTGTCGGCGATCAGGCTGAGTATCTCGAACATCACGGCCATCGCCCGATAGCTGGTGACCATGTTCGGCGAGTCGATCGTGGGCATCAGACAAACAACGTCGCCACCGATGATGTTCTTGCCACGAACCGACCGCAGAAGCTGCATCACCTGGTCCATACCAAAGCCCTCGATTCCCGCTTCGATATTGGCCACACCCGGAGCAACCGACGGATCGAGGCAATCGAGGTCGAACGTGATGTAGAGCGGGCGGTCGCCAATCCGTTCGTCGATGATCTCCATGACCTTCTCGGGGCCCATCTCGTCGTAGTCGGTCTTCTTGATGACCTCGTAACCAAGGTCGTAGCTCGGGTCCAACCATTCGAGCGAACGGGTATTTCCACGGATACCAACCTGCACGCTGTGCTCGGCATCGACATGCCCGTCACGCACGAGGTAGCTGGCCCAGTGAGCTGCCGACTTGATGGCGCCCATGAAGTGATCGACGTTGTGGAAGGCGTCGGTGTGGGCATCGAAGTGCAGCAAGCACGCCTTCTCCCCGCCGGTGAGCGTGGAGTGCGACCCGGCAATGCCCTGCAAGATGCCACCGGTTATCGAATGATCTCCTCCGATCGACACCGGCCGGCATCCTGCAGCGTCGATTGCCTTGTAGTACTCGGTGATCATTTCGATCGACCGTTCGTTGTTGTTGCCCTCCGACAGCGGCACGTCACCGAGATCGTGAATGCGGCATCGCTCCCAAGGGTCAACCTCAAACTCGTTGTGCACTCGCCGGCCAATTGCCGACACGTTGCGCACCGCCCGTGGGCCAAGGTGCTGGTCGCGTTGGGTGGTGCCGTTGCCCGTGCTGTGGGGCACACCCACAAGTCCAATGTCGGCATTGCTTGGGTCAGCGTCATGGGGAGCTCGGAAAAGGGTCGGGATCCCATACCAAAAGATCCCATCCATCAATCGTTCAGCGTCAGTGCGGCTCATAGGGCCAAACGCTAGGCCACCTCCCATAGAGGCAGCGAGTTCAACTATCGGACGTCAGCTAGATCTGCGGGATAGGCAATGCCGCGAAGACGACGCAGGTACTCCGAGTCGTCACCGCCTGCTCGACGCTCGGCGCGGTTGACCGCTCCAGAGATGAAGTCCTTGACCTGTGCGATCGAAAGGCCGAACTGGTTCACGATGTCAACAGCGAGGTCGGGGTCGGAGAGATCGAGCATCGATACCAGCAAGTCGGCCTCGTGGCTTCGCATGTGGACGGGAACTGTGTCAGCAAGCTGGCGAAGCGTGCGCACGGCTGTGGCGATGTACTCGAGAAGTTCGCGATTCGACATCAGATCAGATCGCAGCATGAGCGAGATCCAGTCGATCTCCGAGCGCGTCGCGGTTGCTCGACGGCGTTCTTCGCCCGGTGTGGTGTCTCGCGAGCGGATCGCTGCGTCATAAATGCCCATGAGACTCCGGAGGATGTCCTTGGTCGGGCCGCTCTTTCCCGATTCGATTTCAAGCAAGCGAGTGAGCGAAACGCCAGATGCTGTCGCCGCCTCGTTGAGCGTCATCTTCGAAATCGCCCGACATTCTTGAAGTGTTGTTCCCAATGTTGATTCGCAGTAGTCGACCATGCCGCCATGTCCTTTCGCTAGAGCACGAGTTCGTAACAAGCTCGTCCTCGGTATTGCGTCTTGTTTGATATTTCGACAGGCGACAGACACGATTCGAGTGCCAAAACCGATATTCATCGCAGCGTCCACAAAATCCATCGTCAAATCCCCAGGAAATTCAACAAATCCACAACTTCATCCACTTGTGTCCCACAGTCAACTTCCTGCACAGTAACAACACGAAGAACTCCTCCCCCAGCACCACGAACCCCCGGACAATCCCGAACGAAAGGCCCCCATGGCTGCATTCTCTGTCGAACTTGCAAACGACCGCATCGAGAAGGTTCAGGGCGTCGACGCATACCAACAAGAAGGCCCACTCACCACATTCTTCGCGGTCGAATCCCAGCGTCTCATCATCGACTCATGGTCGACGCGGGTCGCCTCGTTTCGCACCGCCGACATCAAGGCAGTTCGACGGGCCTGAGTGGTCATCACCAAGATCCAGTAGCCAATATGGAATATGCTCTCCACCGGTTCCCTCCTGCTCGCTACGCCGAGCATGCACGAGGAAACCTTCGAGCGCACCGTCATCTTTGTCCTCGAACATGACGAGAGCGGATCCATGGGCCTCGTGCTCAACCGGCCAAGCGACATGCTTGTCAGCGACGCGCTGCCCGACTTTGGATCGCTCGCCAAACCCGACCGTCTTTACCTCGGCGGACCAGTCGAGCAAGGCACGGCACTCGTTCTCGCCGAACCGATCGACCCAGCAGCACCGGGCATGCACTTCATGCAGAACGGCGTTGGCCTGCTCGACCTCACCGACGACGAGAACCCTCGGATCATGCTCGAACGAGCACGCGTATTTTCTGGCTATGCCGGTTGGGGTCCTCGTCAACTCGAAGGCGAGCTACGCAACGGCGCTTGGGTCATTGCCCGGTGCGAACCACAAGACGTCTGGAACTCCGACCATCAGACGTTGTGGGCCCGAATCATGGCCCGCCAAGATTTCACCGACTTCCTTGCGGCCTACCCCAGCCAACCCTGGTTGAACTAGGCCGGTCAGCCAAGCAGGTTGATCTCCCAGAGCACCTTCTGGAGCGCGCTCGACGCACTGATCGCGCTGTAGGCAAGCGGGTGCTCATCGTTCACACACGACGGTATCGGCGACAGAATTGTTGATGGAGTGGGATGGCAGAACTGCACCACGCTGAGGCGTTCTCCCGGCTCCGACGGGTCGCCGACCACTCGATGAGTCCCGGGCGCCAAAACGCCGTTGGTGATCCGTTCGAGCATCATCCCGGTGTTGATCACCATTTGGCCGTCGGGTGGGATCGCATCAACCCAGGTGTCGCCAATCTGCACTTGCAACCCTTTCGCCGTTGCACGAGGCAGAGCGGTAATCAGGTTGATGTCGTCGTGCGCGCCGGCCCAAACGTGCTCGCCGCTCGGGGCGTCGGGCATCGGTGGGTAGCGGATCGCTCGGGTCAACGTCGGGCCATCGGTGAGCATCTCGTCGAAGAAGTGTTCGTCGCAGCCAAGCCCTACCGCGATGATCCGAATGAACCGACGCTGGATCTCGAAAATGCGCGTGTGGAATTCGAGCAACACCGCCTCGATGCCGGGAACGGTGGCCTCAGGCAGCACCGGCGGCAGATAACGGAACGGGAACTCAGTCTTTAGGGGGTGAGCATCGGGCATTGGCAGACCCCAGTTGATCATCTCTTTCCAGTCGGCCACATCGGCTGACGCGGCGGTCTCGACCAATAGCCCCGTGTAGCCGGTTTGCCCAAAGCTCCCCTCGACCTTGTACTGCTCCTTTTCCTCGGTTGAGCTCGAAAAAAACTCGCCGAGCTTGCCGTATGCATCGTCGAGCAAATCAGATGACAGATCATGTGCGGTAAACACAAAGCCGTTCGCGAGGCTTCTCATTACGCCGTCGACAACCGCCGACCGTTGTGAGGAATCGCCGTTCTCAAAGGCGAGGAGGTCTACGTCGAGGATGTCTTCAGCCATTGCACAGACACTATCCAAGTACGCCCCATGGGCTGCGATCTGATTCGCATAGACTCCGGTCGTGACTTCCCCCAACAATCGCCCGTACGACATCATCGTCTACGGGGCTACAAGCTTCGTGGGCCAGATTTTGTGTGCCTACCTGAAGCAACGCCATGGCAGCGGGCCAAACGACCCCTCCAACGGAGACGCGTCAGTCACCTGGGCTATCGCCGGCCGGAACTCGGCCAAGCTCGGCGACCTGGCCGATGACCTCCGCCTTTCGGTCGACCACCTCATCGCAGATGCAACCGACCCCAAAGCGCTTGCCGAACTGGCTGCAGCAACACACGTCGTCGTCTCCACCGTTGGACCCTATGCGCTGTACGGATCCGACCTCGTAGCTGCCTGCGTCGAGGCCGGAACCGACTATTGCGACCTCACCGGTGAACCCCACTGGATGCAGCAAATGATCGACGCCCACCACGACACCGCAACCCGCACGGGTTCGCGCATCGTGCACGCGTGCGGCTTCGATTCGATCCCGTCGGATCTTGGCGTTGCATACACCCAACGCATGGCCACCGAACTGCTCGGCGAGCACTGCCACCAAATTTCGATGCGCGTGAAGGCCATGAAGGGCGGGGCCAGCGGCGGAACAATCGCCTCGATGTTGAACATCGTCGAAGAGGCAAAGGACAACCCCGACATCCGCCGGGTTCTCACCAATCCGTATGCGCTTGCACCCGAGGGAATGCGAACCGGGGTTCGCCAACACAACGTG
>CALHTB010000050.1 GCA_938038785.1 uncultured Acidimicrobiales bacterium | reverse complement strand
GTGGCGGCCAAGCTGGCAACGCTGTACGACGCCGGCGCCCATTCTGTCGTTCTCGTGCCTCTCGCCTCCGACCCAATTGCGGCGTTGGACGCGGCGATGGCGAACGTTGTCCCTGAACTCCGGGAACAACTCACGCCGGTTGACTTGTGAGTCGCACGTTCGTTCCGTTCGACAGCTTGTGGCAGATGCGGATCGATGTGCCCTACTCACTTCTGGTACGCGATGGCGACCACGCTTGGAGCTGCGGACAGCTGGCGTTGGACGCCCAATCGAACGTGCTCGCCGCTAACGATTTGATTGCACAGAGCTCGATCGTTGCCGGATACATCCGAGAGGTGCTTGGTCGTGGTGGCCTAGAACCTGCCAATTTGAAACGGCTGCTTCTCTACTACGTTCCGGCCCACGACGACGATGATCGGCTGGTCGACTCGATGCGTTCGGTGTTTCGGTCCGAGCTTGGCGACGAGGTCTTGTTGGACGCGGTGCCGGTCCCGCATTTCTATTACGACGGAATCGTGCTCGAAGTCGATGCGTTCGCCGGGCCGCTGGAGGACGACGTCTTCGAATGGCGTTCCATAGAAGCGCCCACTTCTGAACTGGGGTCAGTGCTCGACGGCCTCGATGCGGACCCCATTCTCAGCGCGCACTGGTTTGCACCAGGCGACGACCTGTCGGTTGTTGCGGCGGTTCTCGAAGACCGAGGCGTTGTCCATGACGCCGGGGCCGTTGTGAGCTCGGGAGATCATGCGGGGACGGTACGTGGAGCGATTCTTCAAACAACGAGGGCTCCTGTATCGAGGCGCTCGATCGTCGACGGTGATGTTCGGGCCACGGTGACGACGAGTGCCGGCGTTGGATGGATCGCTGCCCGGTCAACCGACCAAGAGGGCGGGCTGGTCGAGCAGACCGAGCAAATCATGGAAGTCATTGCCTCGGTCCTTGCCTGCGAGGGTGCGGACTTCAGCAACGTAGTGAAGTCCTCTGCGCTGTACGTCGGGGATAGTTCCGATGATGACCTGTACGCCAACATGCGCGTGCGGAATCGCCGATACGAAAAGCCGGGTCCAGCGTCGACTGGTTTGCCGATATTTGGCCTTGCTGATTCGGCCAGCAAACTCACGGTGGACGTTCTGTTTTTACAGGCCCAGTAGGCCGTTTGGACTAGCGAGCGTTTACCAGCAGTGCCGATGTTGTAAGTATCAGCGGGCTCTGAGACTGGTGGGCGGTGGAATGGCGAACGCGCGTAATGGTGTGCAACCCGTAGCCACCCGCGCGCGAGCCCCTTGGCAAGACCTCCAATCGCGGTGGCAGAAGTTCGTCGGAACGCTGGTGTTGCTTGGGGTCACAGCCGCTCTTCTTGCCTCGTCCGTGGGTGCCCAGATCATCCCGCAGACTGCAGTGGTGAACTCGACCAACGACGCCGACGATTCCGACCTTGGTGATGGGCTGTGTTCGACCGGATTCCGCAATAGCGAAGGTGCACCCGAGTGCACGCTTCGTGCCGCCATCAAGCAGATGAACAACCTGCCCGGGGCGAACGCAATTCACTTCGACATCCCCGTATCAGATCCCGGTCACGCAGCGGGCGTGTGGACTCTTTCCCTGGACCTGCTGCTTGGCCAGATGCCCAGCATCACCGGGCCAGTAGACGTCGACGCGACCACCCAGCCCGGATATGCCGGAGTGCCGGTTGTCCGCCTCGACGGAACCGGACAAGCGATCACAACCGACGGCTTTCTATTCACCTTCGGGTCTGACGGCTCGACGTTGCGGGGTTTCTCGATTGTGAACATGCCCGATGATGCCGCATGGTCACGAGCTGTTGGGGTGTCGTTCGTATCCAACTACATCGGTCTCAATCCCGATGGCACCGCAGGCCCAAACGGCGAGGGACTGATCGCATGGAATGGAGCGGCCGGAACAGTGATTGGCGGTCCCGGGGCCGACCGAAACGTGATCTCGGCAAATACCGGTGCGGGTGTGCGGATCTTCGACCCGGCCACGACCGCAACGACGATATCGAACAACCTGATTGGTGTTGGCCCCGAAGGTACGACTCCACACCCGAACCAATACGGCATCCGGGTGCTTTCAGGCGTATCCGACACGACCATCGATTCGAATCTCATCGCACACAACACCGTGTTCGGGATTCAGGCGCGCGATACAGCGGGCGTCACGATTACTGGCAACGAACTCGACGCGAACGACAACGACCACGTGAGGGTCGAGCTCGGGGCGAGCAACGTGCTGGTCGACGGCAACGTCATGACCAATGGCCTCAACGACGGAATCGACGTCGAGAACGCTGGCGCTGGGGTTCGTGTCCAGGCGAACCTGATCGGCCAGACGCTGCTGGGTGATCCTGCCGGAAACGCTGATGACGGCATCGAGATCACCGATATGACCGGCGACATCGAGGTTGTAGGCAACATCATTCGAAACAATGGCAAGGACGGCATCCGGGTGTGGCCTACGACCACAGGGCCGGTGCTCGTTTCGCAGAATGAGATTGCCGACAATGTCGCACTGGCCATCGACCTCGGTGGCGATAGCCCGACGCCAAACGACCTCGGTGACGGCGACGCCGGACCAAACGGGTTGCTGAATGCCCCGGTCATCACGGACGTGACCGCCGTTGGAGGAGGCATGTTTTCGGTCACGATCGAGAGTGACGTGCCCGCTGGTGACTACACGCTCGAGGTGTTCGAGAACGTAGCGGCTGACCCGAGCGGGTTTGGTGAGGCCGAGATGTACCGGGGGAGCTCGACGACCGCCATCGCGGCCGGAGCGCAATCGCAAACCGTGTTGTACAGCGGAGTCGAAGGGCAGTTCTTCACTGCAACGTTTACATCGTCCGCCAACGAAACATCGGAGGTGAGCAACGCCTTCCTGATCCCCTCACCGATGGTGCCCAACCAAGTGGTCGACCCCGGGCCACAATCGGACCGCGAAGCCGATGTGATCGCGCTTCCCATCAGTGCCACCGCCGGCGGAAGCGACCCACTTACTTTTGCTGCTACCGGCTTGCCAGACGGCCTGTCGATCGACCCGGCCACCGGCGTCATCTCAGGCACCCTGAGCTACACAAGCGAAGGAACGTACACAGTTGACGTATCGGTGTCGTCTCCCGACGCCGGAACCGTAACGACGTCATTTACCTGGGACGTGTCGGATCGAAACCGTGTGGCGCCGCTCATCATTCAGAGCCGGACCGATACCGAAGGCGACACCATTAACTGGACGCTCACGTTGGTCGATCCCGACGGCGACCCGCTCACGTGGAGCGCAATCAACCTGCCGCCTGGTCTCAGCATCGATGTGAACGGCAACGTCACCGGAACACTGCCCCCTACATCGGCGGGGGCCTACAACACCCAGATCATCGCGTTTGATGGCACGAACTCGAGTGCGGGCGGCTTCAACTGGACGGTGGACAACTTCAACCGTGATCCGGTCATTGCTGCCCTTGCGAACCAAAGCCAGCTGGTCGGAACTGCGGTGGACATTCAGCCAACCGCGGTCGACCCAGACGGATCGCCGCTGACGTGGGATGCGGTCGGTCTGCCTATGGGTGTGTCGATCGATCCGGCAACTGGCCGAATCACCGGTGCGCCGACGACGCCAGGGACGTCGATCGCCAGCATCATCGCGCAAGACCCCGATGGTGGTTCGGATACGGCGACCATCACATGGATCGTGTCGCCACCTCCAACCACGACAACCACCACAACGACGACAACCACCACGACAATCCCTCCGACGACGACGACCACCACTACGACAACAACGACAACGGTGGCACCTACGACGACCACGACAGCTGCTCCGACAACGACGACGACGGTCGCTCCGACGACCACGACAACCACGTCGTCGACCACGACCACGGCACCAACGACCACCGCAACTCCGACAACGACGGTTGCTCCCACCACCTCGACAACCGTGGCTCCGACGACTGCGGCTCCAACGACTGCGGCCCCGACGACGGCCTCGACGACGACAACGACGCCTACCGCCCCCAGCACGATTCCCGTGACCGTGCCGACAACGGTGACTACGACATCGATCGCGCCAACAACAACCACGTCCTCGTCCACGACTTCGGCCACTACGGCGGCACCATCTACAACCTCAGCACCTGTCGAGGCATCGCCAACGCCCACGACAGTGCCAGAGCAACTGGCCTTCACCGAAATCGTTGCCGCCGATGACCAAGTCGGCCTTGTGGAGACCACGTCGGTGATCGACGTACTCGTCAACGACAGCTATGGGGCCGACGTTCAGATCGTGCGAGTCACCCAACCCGAGGCCGGCTCGGTCGACCTCGTCGACGGGGAAGTGGTGATGACCCTGCCGCCGAGCTTCGGGGCCAACGTGTCGTTTACGTACACCATCGTCGATGAGTCAGGCGTCGAGTCGACGGCCACGGTCCTCGTCTTGAGCAGCAATGTGCTCGGTTCAGCAGGGGACCCGGGAGAAGTTGATCGTGAAGATGGTGTCATCCCCGAGGTATTCCGAGTGGCCGGCACATTGTTCACCGGACTGGTCCGTATCCGTCTCACCACGCTGCAGCTGTCGGTCCTCGCGATTGCCCCCGTGCTGTTCGGGCTCCTCCGACCGTTCATCTTCCGCCGCGAGGACTATGTGTCGCTCACGAACACCGCACGTCATCACATCGTCGAGGCCCGGGTTGGCGCAACGAAGCCCTTCAAGCTCAGGCACGACGCGCTCGTTTGGAGCGACGGAAAGCGACGGAAGAACCTCGCAGGAACCCAACGGGTTCAAGTCGAACTACCAAACGGCCAGTTCACCTGGATCGATGCCAACCGCATCGTCGACACCGGCTTCTAGCTGACATAAGTTCCTGCTCGCGATTGTTCTGCCATGAGCATTTGCACCTGAGGAGCAGCCATGCGCGATTTTCGTGCAATTTTGCCTGACCAGCATGACGAGTACCGGGGCGCCAAGGCGTCGTTTTGGTTTCTGGTCGCACTCAACGTACTCATCACTGTCAGAAGCCTGATTCACCTGCTCGCAGGCGACGGCGGAGCGAACAGCATCGCCGGACTCGACGTCGACGGCGCGCAGGGCGACAACCTCATCAGCATCTTCTCGACATGGGGGCTTTCACAGCTTCTGCTCGCGCTGGCCACCTGGGCAGTCGTCGCCCGTTACCGGCTCCTCGTCCCACTGATGCTGGCGCTCAACCTCTTTGACTGGGCGGGCCGACTCCTCATTGTTGAATGGAAGCCACTAGTCGTCGACGACGTTGCCCCCGGCGCAATCGGCAACTACGTCTTCACCCCGCTGTGCGCAATAGCACTCTGGTTCGCTCTACCGCCAGCCGACGACGACAGTCGCAGCGCCAGTTCCTGATCGCTGAAAAGACAAAAACCCCGCAGACGAATCTGCGGGGTTTGAGTATTGATCTTTTGGTGGGCGTTGAGGGACCGTTTGGCAACCCGGGTTTCGTGGCCTTGATTGCGAGGTTGTGTGACTCCTGGAGCGACTGTTCGTAGTCCAGGGCAGGGTCTGTCGTGTACGGTCGTCAGGTGGTGAGTCGCCCGATTTCGAAACCTGCGATTCCTCGCTATGCGCAGTTGTGTGCGGTTGTACTGGTCTTGTTTGTTTGGTTTGGTTTAGTTGGTCGTGGAGGGTTGGGCCATCCCTACTATTCAGGCTCCGCCCGGACATTGGCGAGCAACCCACGTTGGTTGTTCAGTGGAGCGTTTGACTCGGGTGGCTTTGTCACGGTGGACAAGCCCCCCATCGGTTTGTGGCCCACAGCGCTGGGAGTCCGTGTCTTTGGGCCTACATCGATTGGGTTTGTTCTGCCGAGCGCGATCATGACTGCGCTAGCTGCGTGGTTTGTCTCGCGTAGCGTCGGCCGCAAGATGTCGATAGTGGTGATGCTGGTGGTCTTGGCTACGCCGGGCATAGCAGTCCTCGCGCGATCCTCGCTGGTGGATGCCTCGATGTTGGCGGCGGGCTGCGCCGCAGCAGCGGTAGTGCTGTCAGGTTGGGGCCGACGGCCGCTCGTTACCGGTGGTGCGTTGCTCGGTATAGCGCTTCTAGCGAAACCAGGCGCGGTGCTAATGCTGCCTGCTTTCATCGTCTTCATCATGACCGGTAGCAAGGAGGATAGAGGGCTCCGAGTGGCACAGTTCTTCTTGGCCATGCTCGCGATTGGTGGATTGTGGCTGTTCGCTGCCAGTGCGACGCCCAATCGCCCGTACTTCGGCGGGTCGCACGAGAACTCAGCGACAGAGTTGCTTGTTGGGCCGGCCAGCGTTGATCGTGTGGTTGGTGCGGACTTGACGGGTGATGGTGATCGGTGGATTGGGTTTGCGTCGGCGGGTGAACCCGGGATCCTCAGGACGATCAGTGGCCGGATGGGTGCACAGGCGGGTTATCTGTTGTTGTTCGCTGCATTTGCCGGGGTTGACTTCGTGCGTCGCACAACGGGCAGAGAGCGCAGGCTTGGGGTCTTTTGGTTGACTTGGCTGCTTGTACATGTGGCCGCGTATTCGTTCCTGCCGGGCATCGCACACGCGTACTACGCGGCGTCATTGGCTCCACCCATAGCGGCGTTGACTGTCCTCGCCTTGGCGCACAGAGGCTCAAGTGGTTGGCTTCTCTTGGCTGGGGTTGGCTTGTCGCTGTTCGTATCCTTCTACCTGCTGCCGTTTGAGTGGCCTCGAGTGGTGTGGCTCTTTGTCCTTGGCACGGCTGGGATCGTCGCTGGTTGGCGGGTTCACGCATCATCGGACAAAGATCCAGTCGCAGCAGGTGCTATTGCAGCTGTTGTGGTCTTGATGATGGTGGTATCTGTGGAGCATTTGATTACGGAACGGCCGCTATCGTTCGATCCGGCTGCGGGCGACCGGTCGGCGAAACAGAACCCCGATGAGAGGTTCCTTGACTTGCACGAAACCGTTAGCTCGTCGTCCGCACGGTGGGTCCTGGCTACCGACGATGAAGCGGTCGCTAGCTATCTGGTCGCTGCCGAGGGAACGTCCGTTATGCTTGTTGGCGGGTTCCTCGACCGCGACCCAATAACCACCGAACAGGAACTACTCAGGCTCGTAGAGGAGGGCGAGATCGCCTATGTTCTCGAACCGAGCGACACAACGTCACCCGCAGGGAAGCTCCTTAATTCGCTAGCCCGCACATGCCTTCCGGTGGCTGAAGTTGCCGGTCTGCGACTTTGCCAATGACCGATGGCGAGGCTATAACCGTTGTTGTCCCGATGCTCAACGAAGAGGCAAGCGCCGCCGCAGTAGTTGGGGCGTTGTTCGCTGCCTTTGGCGGAACAGAATTGGAGTTGCACGTCGTGTGCGTCAACGACGGCAGCACCGATAGAACCCAGCAACTACTTGAGAAACTTGCGCAAGTTCACCCACGCATGACGATTTGCCGTCATGACAAACGCCGCGGCTACGGCGCCGCCATTCGCACAGGCCTTCAAGCGGCACAAACCTCGTTGGTTGGTTGGATGGATGGAGATGGCCAATATGAACCCAGCGACATTCGAAGGCTTATCGAAAGCCTTGGAACCGAGACAGTGGGAGCGATCGGGGTTCGCACCTACCGTGCGGACGGACCTCACCGGCGAATCTTGGGAAGGGCGGGGTCGATACTTGCGAGCCTGTTATGCCGGCATCGGCTGGCTGACATCGATGCAGGGCTTAAGGTTTTTGACTCGCGTCGAGTTGACCTCACGGACCTGAAATCGAACGGCGGCTACATTTCCACAGAGGCGCTTCAACGGGCGCTCAGGTGTGGCGGAGTCAAGCAAATTCCAATAGTCCACCAGGAAAGAACGGCGGGCACACCAACAGGTGCGTCACCAAGAGTTCTATCCGGGCTGCTGGTCGACTTCGTTCGTTGCACCACTACTTCGGCCCGCAAGAAGTAGTGGGCGCGACTTGTATTACCGTCACTAGTGTCGCTTAGGTTTCCTCACCATGGCGAAAACAGAAATGTTCAAATCGGCGACACGGCTCACGATCGTGGTCCTTGTGTCAGTAGTCGCAGCCCTCTTTTGGGGGCGGGCCAGCGCAGATGCCCAGACAACGTTCAACGAGTATCAACAAGCTGTTTTGGCTGACAGTCCGTCGATGTACCTGACGTTTGACGAAGATGAGTCAGATGTGGCTGGCAACAACATCCCGTCCGCCATCGTCACCAACACAACGACGCTAAGCGCGACAGGAACCGCGTTCGACGTCGAAACTCCGCTTAGCAGCGGAAAGTCATTGGCTGCGTTTACCACTGAGTTCTTCACGTTCAGCTTTCCCGAAGTCCTCCAGATCTCCAACAGTCCGGCTTCACTTGCAGCCATTCAAACCCCTGACACAACGATCGAGGGGCTCTGGCGACAAGACGACGGCAATCCCTTTGGGAGTTCGACAACCATTTTCCAAACAAGTTCGCTAAGCACCGTCGACAGCGGCATCCGCGTCCTGAATGCCCAGGGTCAACTCCGGGTAGTTGGGTTCGACACTGCCGGACAATTCGAGATAGCCGGAGCAGCGCCGGTCGAACCAGGCACGTGGTACCACATTGCCATCACACACGAGCAGACACGGGAACCCCGGCCACCAAACGGAGACCTCTTTGTGACAGGCGGCAAAGTGAACCTCTACCAGAATGGAGAACTCGTAGGTAGCGCCGATACCGACGGATCGATTCTCTACGACGACACAAACGACCCGGTTCTCTCCGCGCTGTCGGGCATCGACGCCGATGGAAGTTACGAGGTCGAACCTCACTATCTCGACGAGCTAGCGGTCTACCCGCGGGCACTCACCCAGGCTGAGATTCAAGCGCACGTCGCTCAGATCAACGAAACCACGCCAAATGATGACTTCGTATATGTGGCGTTTGGCGATAGTTTCGCTTCGGGTGAAGGAAGCGACCGATTCTCGTCCTTTGCTACATCGAATTATGAGAACGGCGCCAACTATCCAGAAGCGTCCATTCAAGAGAACACCCTCACCAGCTTCTTTGGCAGCGGAAACGCCTGTCATCGAAGCCTTGTCAACTACGCAAAGCTGAACATCGGACAGTTTGAACCTGCGTTGGATTCGATCTTGGTGGACCGGACATGCTCGGGTGCTGAACTGGTTCAGGGCTCGCAGCCAGCGATTATCTTGGGCGATGGGTCCCAGCTCGAGCAGTCTCTCGATCGACTCCAACTGCGAGGTATCGACCCATCTGCGGTTGACCTAGTGACGGTCAGCATGGGCGGAAACGACATGGGTTTCTCAAAGCTAATCGAGGCATGCATTGCCTCGAGCTACGCGCGGAACGCGGTTGACCAACTCGGAGGCGATGGTTTTATCGGGTCCGAGATTTCATCGGCGATTCAGGCCAAGTGGGTCAATTGTGAATCAATCGACCCAGTGATCGCCGACACAGCGCAAGGTCTCGCAGATCTCCGCACTGAACTGCCTGGGGGCCATGCAGCCATTGCAGAGGCGTTCCCCAACGCTCAGGTCTTGCATGTCAACTACCCCGTCTTTCTTCCGGAACGGCAGAACTTTCCAACGGCAAAGTGCAGCCTAATCGATGCGCGAGATGCAGAGTATGCACGCTCCATCGCTGCGGAACTAAATGGCGTAATTGCGGATGCTGTTGCAAACACGAACACAGCCTTCGACAACAGATTTGGCATCGTCGACGTCTCTGACTCGTTCGGTACCAACCCCTTGTGCCCGGCTGATCCTGCAAATCAGCTCATTAACGCTGTACCCGATGGTGCGCTGAACCGAATCGCGACGCGGATTTCCGACCCCACGCAGGAACCGGGTATCTGGCTTGAATTTGCAAAGCAGAGATCCACATTGGGGGCCTGCGCCTTCTCCTGGGTCCCTGATGATGTCGCTGAGGTCGACTGCTACAGCGACGAAGCTATCGACAACTTCCTTGCGTGGTTTCAGGATGAGAACGCTATCAACATCATCACAAGCAACCTTGCGTCAGTAGACCCTGGTGTTCCCGCTGACGATATCGACGGCGCCCGTTTCGAGAATTTTCGAGGGTTGTTCCACCCCAATGCCGCAGGCTTTGAGCTATACGCATGCGAGGTGCTAGGAACATACCGCGGGACCGGGTCGTGCGCACCTGTCGGTAGGCAATTAGTCGAACCGAAGGTCAATGGTGCGCCAGCTACCACGAGTTCACCGATCGAGGTCATCAGGGACGCCATAATTACGTTTGAGATAGCCGACTGGAGTCCAGCTGCCCCGATCAATATTCGCTTCCTTAGCGACCCAATCGATCTAGGCGACTTCGAGGCGGATCCTGACGGTATTCTGAGGGTCTCCATCACCGTTCCATCTGATGCTGTGTCGGGTGTGCACCGCATCGTGTTTAGCGGCGAAGGAGCGAATGGTGAAGAGCAACGCTTCGAACAACTAGTTGAGCTCGATGGCGTTGTTGAGCCCGGACAACTTCTCGGGACAGTGTTCACACTGGAACCACTAGAAGTTGCCGAGGTGAACTACCTCAACACCGACATCGGCCGCGTCCAGGCCGATGAGTTCGGAAACGCGTTCCTCGAGGTCCTCGTTCCGGACTACGCCGCCGTTGATCAGGTGCAGATACAGCTATCCCGCAAGGATGGCTCAGTCCTAACTACTTCGGTCGTAGCGACCGCAGTTTGCGGCAATTTGGAGGCAACGATTGTTGGAACACCGAAAGACGACGTAATTGTTGGCACAGAGGGCATTGATGTGATCGCTGCGCTTGGGGGTAACGACACTATCGCAGGCCTGGGTGGTGACGATATTATCTGCGGAGGAGCGGGTGATGATGAGATCTCAGGTGGCAATGGAAATGACCAGTTGTTCGGCGCCGAAGGTGACGATCGCCTGACTGGGGATTCGGGTCTGGACGTTGCCAACGGCGGACAAGGACTCAACATATGCTCGGCTGAACAGGTAGAAAATTGCCAACAGAATTCGGCCCCTGAGGCGGTCGATGACGAAGAGACCGTGATGGTTGAAACGGTAAGCGAGTTCGATGTTGTAGCCAATGATGTCGACATCGACGGCAACCTGGACGAAGCGAGCTTGCGCATCGTAAGCCCTCCGACGCTTGGTGAGGCGGAGGTGATTTCCAGCGAGGGTGACACAATCGTCCTTTACACACCTGGGTCTGTGCCCGGTCAGGACTCGTTCAGCTATGAGATCTGCGACACCGCAGGCGAATGTTCACAAGCGATAGTCACCGTCGATCTCTTGTCCGAGGGCGCTTGCACGATACGCGGGACCGAAGGAGACGATCTTCTTATAGGTACTGACGGAGCGGACATTATCTGCGGCCTGGGAGGCGATGACGAGCTACGAGGGCTAGGCGGCGATGACACACTGCTGGGCGGGCTCGGTCGCGACTGGATCGACGGTGGTAATGGTGCTGACGTGATCCTTGGTGGTCGGGGAGCTGACGTTATTAGCGGTGGTCGCGGCGCCGACACTATTCGCGGTGGTCGGGGAGCTGACGTCATTGACGGTGGAGAAGGAAGCGATCGCATCTCCGGAGGACGTGGCCCAGACGAAATACGTGGTGGGAACGGTAATGACTTCGTAAAAGGACGCAGCGGAAACGACATCATCGTGGCTGGCCGAGGCAATGATCTTGTCCGAGGGGGTCGAGGAAGCGACCAAATCGATGGATCGAGTGGTGTCGACGTCGCCTACGGAGGACCGGGAAGCGATTCGTGCCGACGGGTAGAGTATGCCCGTTCTTGCCGGGGTGATCGTGAAGATCATTAGATCACTACTTGTTCTGGCCTTCGTCGTGGCGGCTTGCGGAGACCTTGCTTCTGGAAGACAAGCAAGAACATCAGACCTAATCGAGGCCGAGTTGCTCGATCCGCCAGCGTACGACCGCACGTCCGTCGAGTTGGTGGATGAGGAGACAGGCATTCTTAAGCACCAGGGAGGATACGAGGTGCGTTGGTCGACGTTGGGGCAGCCGCCGCCTTGGCAGGTTGCGGATGACTTTGTGCCGTTGCTTCGCGCCGCCGGATATGAAGTTGAACCCGACGAAGAGTATCGGTGTGATGAAGGTGCCCTCCGTATGTTTCTTGTTCATGAAGGTCACGGCTTTATTGGCTCCGCTCGCTTGACTTACATCCCCGGCGATGACGTTGTTTTGCAAGCTGGATGGGACAACCGTTCTGGTGAAACGTTCATTGGGGACACGCTCGTGCGAGACAGTGTGATTGATTGCGAAGGTCGATGAAGAACCGGGTTCAGGAACCATGAGCAATTACCGATTGAACCCCTATGCGGCCTCTTCTGTTTGTAGTTGTTCTTCTGTTGGCGGGTTGTGCTGAAAGCGCCTCGGAAGAAGCGTCAGGAGTGGCTTCAAGCCAATCTGGGTCGGATGCTGCTTCAAGTGCCACGACCACATCGTCTGCGCCGATAAAGGAGCGATCGGGGTCTAGCGGCGCAATATCGGCGCCTTCGTCATTGCCTCTGGTTGATGAAGGCGAGCTGTGCCAAGAGATCGATCGGCTTCTCGATCTTGCGGCCGGAGGAGAGTCATCGGTGGTACCGACCTCGGTATTGGAGTTGCTTCCTCCCGAGTTCAACAATGCGGCCGACCCGATTGTTTGGTGGAGGAAAGTTGACGGCTATACCACCGAACGCTGCGGAGCACCGTTCATGAGCTGGTTCACCCATACGATATTCACGTGCGTCGGTGGTGACGACCCAGCGATGCTCGACATTGTCGATTGGGGTCCATGCGTCGACCCCCGTTCCGCAACGGTCATTGAGGTCGCAACTGTCGAGGAACAACGCGCGGCAGTCGAGGAGCTTGGTCGCCTAACCAGTGAAAGGTTCGAGGAGTTGTCTTCGTAATTACGCGCTGTCGTTGTCAGAGTCTTGGCGGGCTCCCATGACTGCCCAGCCCGACACAAGATTTCGGAGTTGATCCTCGGCAAACGCCGGGGATCAACTCAGCCATCCGAAGTCAAGACTAGTGCCTCCGAGCCTTGATTTTGAATAGTGCTCTGCGACGCGCTCGTGCGACGTCGGCGAATGCGTTGAGCTGTTCGCCAACTCGTGACTTCTTGCGACGGGTTGCCAAGACATGAACTTGACAACCCGTCGAACAAGTGTTCGTTGTGGGCGTTGAAGGACCGTTTGGCAACCCTGGAGTTCGAAAGTTGATTCGTCGACTCGGACTTTCGTCCGGAGCTGCGACAGAGGGTTCATGAAGGCGTACCTCGGATCTATCAGGTCCGATTGACCGACTCAGCACATCTTTACGTCTGCTCTTAGCAGCTGCACACTCAGGTAGTGGTCGGTGAGTTGATCACGCTCTGCCTGGGATATTTGCCCTCTCTCCCATGACTTCCATGCTTCAGTGATTTGAATACTGCTGCAGGGAATCGGCTTCTCTTGCGAAATCCATGCGACCCCAATAAGGGCTGCTGCAGAAATTGCCGCACCGAAAACGGTGGCTTGGATTCGACCGCGGGCATTGATCTTTGCAGCTTCTTTTGCTGCCTCAGCGGCGACTATCGCGTCGAGCGGGGCGGGTTCTCGTTTGCGGGCACGCCAAAGCATGCTCACATTTCATCTTCACGCCGACAATGGCAAAAGGAAAAGGCTGGCTGCGATTCGGAGAGATTTGGCTAACTCCTTGTCTTCGAACGCTGGAATTCGGATCTCGTATGGCCGTTGAATTGCGTGCCACTTGCCCATTCTTGGCCACCTCTGTACCGAGAGTGGAACAAAACTGGACTGATACTGGCCAAACCGGTACCCTCGCGGTGTGCGGGCGGAGTCCTGCGCAAGTTGCGTAACGCGCCACGCGTCGCTATGACGCCATTGAGCAATTCGAGTCCAGAAGTACTTGCGGCTCTGCTTGGCGCGTGCGTCAAAACCGGCTGCTACCCGGCAGCATTGCTCCGAATCGACGAGGGGCGGCAGCTTGTGGAATTGATTGCACCCGCCGTGGACTTTGATGGGAATGTCAACCAATTTTGGCCCCGGTGTGCTGACGAATTTTGGCCCCACCTTGGTCAGGTTTTGGTGCGGCTGGTTTTGAGTCGGTAGCTGTCGGTTCCGGTTTCGATGATGTGGGCGTTGAAGGTGAGTCTGTCGAT
>CALHTB010000049.1 GCA_938038785.1 uncultured Acidimicrobiales bacterium | reverse complement strand
TGCGAAGCTCACGTTGACTGATCTCTCGTGCCATCTACCTAATGTAGCACCCTGTGCTACAGCACAGGATTCTGTCGATCTATCCATGCGACAACCTTACGAACGCGCTGTGACATTCTTTGGTTTGGGTTCGATGGCGACAAGTTAGGACGATGAGCCACACGCCTGCACTACCCTTGCCTTATGCCTTGGTTCTGTGTCGATGTCGAAGCCAATGGACCAGTGCGGGCTTCTACTCGATGACCTCGCTCGGCCTCGTTGCGATTCGCAATGACCTGAGCGAGCCGATACCACCGGCATCACCACAACAAGATCGCGCGGCCGAGTCGAGGTGTCCTCGGGCTGAACTAGTTCGCCTCGGGAACGATCACCCAGGCGAGGAGGTACAGGAACAGTGCGGTTCCGAAAGTCATGAGGAAGAAGGCGATGTAGGTCAGGCGTACGAGCGAAACGTCCCAGCCTTGTTGACGGGCAACGCCGGAGAGGACACCCCCAAACACGCCGTTGGGGTCGCGAACGAGAGGGGTGTTGGTTGGGTTGTTGTAGGTGTTTTCCATGAGTCCATCCTGATCAAAGGACGCTCGTTCGACCATTGGGGGTTACCCGGATCACTCCCTGATACGCCACCCCGAAACCTCAGGGTTCTCGGAGCATCAGTCGTCTTGAGCGGGTCCCGCGTGATTTCCGGCGAGCGCCTCCGCCGTCGCCTCAAGCGCAACGACCTCGGCGCGTGCTATCGCCTCGTTGTTCGCTAGCCGCAGATACTCGGCTTCACTGAGAGGCTTGGCGGCTCCGATTCGTTGAACGGTGGATCGCGGGATTCCAGTTGCAGCTTCGATCGACCGAAGCGACATTCCTGATGCAATCGCCACGCGAATCTGCTCGTTACGAGCAGCGACAGCGAGCTCAACACTCGCTGCTTCAGCCACAAGCCTTGCGCTCTGCAGGTTCACGGCCTACCCCTCGTTTACGATTTCGAGCAGTTGCCGCCATAGGGCAGCTTGTTCATCAAGCACCTCGGCTGCGTTCAACATGTCTCGGTACCGAGCATCCATTGCACCTGCTTCCGTGATTTCGATGTTGCGCCGAATGACCGTTCCAACGACTTCCCGAGCAGCGTCCTTGTTCGTCATCGCCGCATCTCCACCATACAGTATGTCCCATTTTGGGACAAGTCTTCACATGTCGACAACCGTGCATCGACCAGAACCTACCGAGCCCCACTGACAGCCATCCGTAAGTTGTTCATCGTGGCATGGTTGCGGAACGGTGCCGTCCAAAAACCAACGAGCCGCCACCTCCACGCTGGGAGATGGCGGCTCTGAGTCAAGGCCTCGAGTGCGTCAGCTCGCTACTTGCGGTTGCCTTTGCCTTTACCGCCAGCTCGGTTTTGGGCGGCCTTTGTGTTGAGTACAAAGAGTCCCTCGTCGGAGCTGGTCACAACCACCTTGTCCTTGGCGAAGTACGGGTAGTTGCCCCATGTCCCGGCAAAGTCGGTTGCGTCATTCGCCGGGTACACGTCGAAGGTGCCGCGCAGATCGAGCTGCCCATCATCGGCCAGCCACGTGTCGTAGATCCACAGCCCGTCGGTGTAGTTCGACTGATAGAGCCGTTGACGGTCGACGAAGTGATTGTGGTCAATCGTCGTCGACCCATCGCTAAAGCCGTTGATGAGCGTGATGTCGTCGAGATCGCTGAAATCGAAGATGTAGGTCGTTCGCAGCGTTCCGCTGAAGAACTCGTCGAGTTCGTCGTTCAGGAAGAAGATGTCTTGCTTCTCGCTGAGCCATCCCTGGTGGGTGTAGAAGTTCGGTGCGCCGATCTCCGGGTTGAAGAACTCAAACGGTTGGTACACCACGTTATTGATCAACTCGGCGTTCGACGGATCGGTGGCGTCGTAGATCGCGATGCTGTCTTCGTTGGCACCAATACAAATCTCGGCTCCCCGGTAGTCCTTGTCCGGACCGCGATAGTTCACGCACTGGATGTCGTGGGTGTAGCCATCGGCGTCGAGACATCCCACGAACTCGGGATTCAGCGGGTCATCGTTCAGGTCGTAGACGATCGCACTGCCGTCACCGTTTTGGAACGGGTCGCCCTCGGGTGCTTCGCTCTGGCATACCTCGCGTGCCCAGACCGAGCCCACGACATACAACCGACCCGAATCGACATTCAGCGAAAGGTTGTGCGAGTTGGTGAAGTCGTCGATATGACCCGACAGTTCGATGTCGATGGGCCCTGACGCTCCACGGAACTGTGTGAGGTCGACGATCTGAACGCCGAAGCCTTCGAAGTCTTCCCCTATTGCTTCGGCGCCGATGTAGGCGGTGTTCTCGAAGACCCGGATGTCGCCCCAGATGTTGCCGAAGTCTCCGGGAGCTGCGGACTCCAGGAGCCCAAGGAAGACCGGGTTGTAACCGTCGGTGACATCGACGAACGCGGTGCCCTCGAAGGTGCCGACGATCGCTATTTCCATCTTCGTGCGCGAGTCGGTCCAACCCCACACGTCGTTTACGAAGGTCGATTCGAGACCGGGCAGCGGTATGAACGACATCAGGTCGACGTTCTCACACTCGAAGAGATCGGCGGCCAGACCGTCGATACACGGGGCGTTGCTGATCGGTTCCATCGGAACCCCACCGGGGCTGACGTCGTCGACGTGACCGTCGTAGAGCCGCCCCTTTAGTGCTTCGGATGGCTCATGACTTGGGTCATGGGCCGAGACACTTGCTTGCGTGACTGACAGCGTCAGACACATCACCGTAAAGGCCGCGATAATGCGGCGTCGCTTTAGAAATCCCACCTGCGTTCTCCTTTTGGTTGCTATTTGAAACGCAATATTCACAATTGCATAGCTTTCGTAATCTGAGCAACTAACAAAAATGACACCTACCAGTGCTTGTCAGGATCCGACCGCGGTCCCAGATTTTGCAGCCTCGGCGAATCTCTCCAATCGAGCTAATCGGCAACGATTCTCAGAGTGGTTCCTCGTGCATCAGCTGCTTGCTGCAACGGGATGTTCTCGTCGACGGCAGCCAGACACATCTCGGCTCCCAAGTACTCGGCCGCCGCCAGCGCCTCAAGCGAGAGGAGGTTCAATCGGACGCCTCCGCCAATGAGCTGGCCCATTGGCCAGCTCAGCGTTCGTAACGACACGAGCTCAATGCTCTCTGGCAGGTCGATCACCGTCCCCAAGACCGCTCCGGCAACCGATTCTTCGACGCCGCCGAGCTGTCGAGAGATTGACCCGATGACGGTTTGAGTGCTGAGCGCACGACACAGCCGGTGGTACCACAAGCCAGTCGTTGCAATCGTTGAGCCCTGTGAGCGAAGCGACTTTGGTTCATCGTCGAGCAGCAACCGCAGGAGTAGGTGATCGTCGACAAGAACGGTGCTCATGCAAGATCGGGGTCTTCCTGACTCACCTTTGCCGCCAGTGCCGTATATCCACCGGCTTCGACAACAGCCTCGTTCACGATCGAGCGCAGGCCGCCCCTTCCGGCGGGCACGATGACCAGTGCACTCCCAAGGTCGCACACCTCGACTGTGCCTCCGTCGGCAATCCCCCATCGGCGACGCGCTTCTGCGGGCAGCGCCATTTGACCTCGTTCGGATACGCGGTAGTCAGAAATAGCCATACCCAAGTTTACAAGGCGCGTGCGGACTCTTACAAAGCTCATGGGGACAACGTCCGCTGACCTGGCCGCAAACGCTGCGATCCAATGTCGGCACGCCGTCCGGCAGCTTCACCTGCGACAACGCCTTCGACGTTCGTCACCGACGAGCGCAGAGGTGACGTGCCAGGGAAGCGCTCGTCGACGACGGATAAGACCGCAGCTTCCCGGTCCGCCAACACCGGGAGCAGACTTGGCTTCTGGTCGGCAGCGTCTTTGCGAGCAACTTCGGTTACCTCCGCCAGCCGCTCTCGCACCGTCCACGCAAACTGGTAGAGAAACGAACGCCGGAACGACCTGGTGCGGTTCTCCCCCCACTCGGTGATCTGCGTACCGTGGGCCATAACTTCATTCACTGCTTGGATAAGCAATGACGTGAACAACATCTCCACAGCGTCGAGATCGCTCTCGTAGCCAACGACCGTTGACACCCTGCCCCTGAGGTCGAAGAGGGATTTGTCTTCGACCATCTGATAGAGCACCTTGTGCTCGATGCCAAGAATGGCCCGACAGTTGTTGGCACGCGCAATGCCGCCGAGGAGTACGAACTTCTCTTTCGGGTACGGACTCGGCACTTCGATGAGACGAGTAGTGATCTGACCTCGACCCTCGACCTCTTCAAGGACGGCTCGATCGATTGCGTATCGGGTGATGAGCTCTTGAGCTTTGGCCGTGTAGACCGCTGCTTCCTCGGCGAAGTCGGTGGACTCGGCCTTGGCCAAGAGAGCCCGCACTCTGGCATGAATTCGGTTTTGTTCTTCCATGTCTTCCACCTTCGCGCGGAGGTGTGACACGCAATCTCGGACACTCACCACATCGAGGATTCGGGTGCTAACACAACGTGGTGTTGGGCGAACATGGCGTGTCAATCAGTTTGATCAACGAATGAGGCGGCCTGTATTCCGTCCGGTGAACTACGGCTGCGACTCTTCGACCTCGGCGATCAATTGTTGAATGTGCTCGACCATGTCGTGCCGAGAGGGCGCTTCGCCACTGCTCGCGATCGGCGCTCGCTTGGCCTTGCGTTCCCACCGGGCAAGTTCGTCTCGCAGGCCTTCGACATCGGACGCCATGATGGCCGTGCGCAACTCGTCGAATGGCCAATCCTTGCGGGTCGTCTTCCCACACTTCGCCAGCTCAGTTTGGAACTCGTCGTCATCGTCGAGGAAGTATGCGCAGATGAGTGCGTCGGCCTGCCGGTTCCCCTTCTGTCGAGAATCCTCGAGGCCTACGCTCCACAGTTCCGCTGCACCCTCGGTATCGCCCATAATTCGTAGAAGGTTGGCCGCGGGGAGCGACCACTTCGCCGGTGTCGACATGTACCGCCTGGCAGCCTCTTCGAAAAGGGCCTCCCATCCAGGCTCGCCCCGGTATCGCAAGATGCGCCCAACGACCTCCCAGGGAATGCCAGCGGGCACCCCAGCATCGATTTTCTCCTGGTACTTCGCGAGAAGCTGGTCTAGCTCAGCCTGTGTCTCCATTACAACGACAGTATCTCAGCCGGATAGGGCATCGATGGTGTCGTCAATTAGCGACTGGGGAACGTCAATCTCAATCACCGAGGTCGAGCCACCGGCATTCCCAAGCGTGCTGATGCCATCTGCGTCGACCAATGAGTCGGCGACGTTACCGACTCTGGTGTTCGTCGAAGCCGCGACAATCACCGAGTCATACGGCACGGTTTCAGCGCCGTCGATGATCTGATTGACCCGTCGAACCGCCTCGGCCAGCTTTGGATCGAAGTCTGCTCCGCGTTCCATAAGGCTCAGGTACCGGCCGTCGGCATTCGTCGCGATCCACTCATACGAAGTCTGAACTCGCTTCACTCTCTGCACTTCGCTCGTAATGGTTGAGTTGCTCACCGATAGCCCGGATGCCTGCGATGAACCCTTGACTTCAATGATCGCTGTCCTGCCGTTCGGAGCAATGGCAATTATGTCCGGACCCTTGTTGATTGCCCGTTCAGCATCGTCTGCGACCTGCACCGCAGCATTTCGACCAACGTACAGAATGTCATAGCCAGACCGGGTCAGATATTCGACCGCCGCCTCCGTAGACATAGCTTCGGCGGCAAGCTTTGCGACCGTTGATGATGCGGCGCCTGGTTTGGCCTTCACCCAATTGCCACGCACACGGTTCAGCAACTCGGCCGAGTTGTTGACTCCGTACTTGGCGAGAGTGCCACCTCGTTCGATGAACTTACCGAGCTTCGCAAGGTCGGTTCCTTCGAGGGCGAGCTCCTTGAGGACGGCGTTTCCACCAATTCGATCGATCAGTGCCCGCGTGAACGCGGTCGTCTCCTCAACGATTCTGACAAACGCCGGTTCATACGTGGTCGCCAAGAACTTGTAGACGGCCCGCACGGCGGTTCTCGAGTTCTTGAGGAACTTCGTAACAACCTTCGCGACCTTCGGTGCGTCACCGACCACGGGGACAAGACCAATCACAATGAAGATCGCTTCGAGGCCTGCACCTCCCCATTGCCCCTTGACCAGGTTCGCTACCAGGTCTCGCAAGCCAACGATGATGTCGACAATCGGAATGAAGGAGACGACGATCCAGCCGGCCATGTAGGGAAGGTAGGTTGCCCATACCGGAACCCACTTGATTCGGAATTCGAGGACGTCACAAATGGCCTCGGTTCCGCCAACCGGATTGAAGGGACCCATCCAGCCGGTCAAGTTGTCAATCCCACCAGAGGCCCAGCAGCCAATACCGGTGAGGCCTTCACTCACGGTTAACAGGCCCCCAACTGCACCACTCAGATAGGGAATGTCGGCCCAGTCGTTGATGTCGCCAAGGAGCTCCTTGAGCGATGTATCAAAGGCCGGAACCCCACTTCCAGCTTCACCAAATAGAGCTCCGGCAACTGCGGCTCGTGCGTAGTCGGGACCAGTGAGGTCATACACGAAGGGGTCGGAGCCCTGAGCGAGCTCCTCATCATCGCGGAACTCATCGCCGTCGGCGTTCGCTTCAAACGGATCGAAGCCAATAACCAGCTCGACTCCGTCGTCAACACCATCGTTGTCTTCGTCGGGGTCACGAGGTGACAAGCCGAGGTCTTCTTCCTCACTGTCTAGAAGGAAATCGCCGTCGGTGTCAGGGTCGGTGGGGTCGGTCTTAAACGTGTACTCCAGCCCGAATGCGTCGGTTGGAACTTCTTCGCTATCGCTCAGCCCGTCGCCGTCGGTGTCTGCCCGGAACGGATCGGTGAAGAAGGTGCGTCCAGCGCTTGTGACAATTCCTCTTTGCTCGAGGCCGTTGGACAGCCCGTCGCCATCCTCATCGCCGAAGGGATCAAGGTTGACGGGAATTCGCGAGAAGACGTCGGGAAGATCGTTGGCATTTTCGACCGGGAAGTAGTCGCCACCCGTTCCGTCGGCGATGCCCTGAAGAAGTGTGGCGTTGACTCCCGCTCCGAGCCCGATCGTGTAGATCGTGATGTCGTTGTCGGCGGCCTGCTGGGTGTAGGTGTTCGAATAGCTGCCGTCGCCATCAGTCAGCAGGATCGAGATCTTTACGTGGTCAGGGTCTCCGTTGTTGATTAGTTCTGTGTTCGACAGGGATACGGCACGACCGATGTTCGTACCACCCGAAGAATTGATCCGGTCCACTGCAGACTTCGCTGCCTCAAAGTCCTGGGTGAGGCTCTGGAATACCCTCGCGCTGCTGTCGAAGTCGATTACGGCAACACGATCGCCTTCGATCAGCGCATCGATGAAGTTCTTCGACGCTGTCCGCCTCACGCCCTGTGGGTCGTTCCAAGCCATTGAGCCCGATGAATCGAGCACCAAAGTGATGTCGACGAACGTATCGGCCGGTCCACCGGGACCGCCTGGATTCGGGTCGAACCCTTCGAATACGGCGTTCCATTCGGGCACATAGAAGACAGCGAACAGGGTGAAATGGGATGTCGTAGCCGAGACGGTGCCGTCGTCGTTTACAACGACCGGGCCATCTACTGGGACAAATGTTGCCAGCTCTTCGTCGAAGAAGAACACCGACAAGTTCGCGGTGTCATTGTTGGGCACTCGCGTTTCGTCGTAGGGAATCGTGATTGTGGCCGAGCTGAACTCTTCGGTCGTATCGATATCGACGAGTGCAGATGCAACGCCGGCAACTCCCTGGAATGTGGGCTCGTCGGTGCGGTCACGCAGCTCGACCGTTTTGCCGACATTGCCTTGGCCAGTGATAGCGACGGTCACTCCTTGCGCTTCGAAGCCAGCTTGGGTCGTGTAGACCTCGTCGCCGTCCAGCACTCCATTGCCGTTGGAGTCGGGGTTATTCGGGTCGGTACCGAGCTCGAACTCTGAGAGATCATCGAGCCCGTCGTCATCGGTGTCAGCACTAGCTGGGCTTGATCCGAACTCGTCTACCTCGAAGCCATCGTCAAGGCCGTCCTCATCAGTGTCGGCGAGCAGCGGGTCGCTGAAGTTCTCGGTCTCACGGAGGTTGCTGAGCCCGTCTTGGTCGGGGTCTCGCTCGCCGTCGGGCACCCCGGCAGCACCGGTATCGGCGGTTGCGGGATCGGTGAACGTCGTCCAGATCTCGGTTATGTCTCCAAGCCCATCGCCGTCAGAGTCGTTGCTATTCGGATCGATACCCAGCGCTTCTTCGAGATCGCTATCGAGGAAATCGCCGTCGGCATCGACGATCGACCGAAAGTTCTGGCCAGCAGCGTTCGCCTTCCGCCACGCAAGTTGATATCGCTTGACTGCCTGCGCGGGCGTCTCAGAATCACCCTTCTCGACCTCAGACCATGCCTGATCGAGCGTCTTTTGAATCTTCTCTCGGTCTTTGGTCGATATCGCCTCGGTGAGGTCGAGCTGATTCTGGGCGAATCGAATCTGAACCGCCGCCGCTACCCGGTCGGACAAAGCGAGGTAGTTCGCTGCCTCGTCGGCCCGAGCGTCTTTGTTCTTGCGGCCCCAATTTGCAAGCTTCACGAGCGCTGCGTGCGTCTCGTCAAATTCTTTGTCGTCGGTAACGAAGTCGCCGTTGGTCAGTCGGAGGGCGTTCGCCAGTGGTTGGAGTATTTGATCTTGATCTTGAGAAGTGAGGTCCGCGTTGAGAGCACGCACTCCCTCTAGCCCGAGCACCCTAGACCGAAAGCCCGCGCCTGCCTGCGGGTCTTCTGACTGCGCCGTCTCGATCAGCGCTTCAACGGAGATGCTGCCGATTGCAGGAGGCAATACATCAGTAGTCGCTTCCTGTGCCCCAGCAGGCGAAACCCCAAGGCCTGCACCGACAAGGGCCAATAGAACCAAGTTCCAAACCAACGCTGTTGTTCGCTTCACGCGAGCCGCCTTTCAAAATCCCGACTTATGGAAGAGGTTCCTATCAAACGCTTGCGCTAACCGCAAGCACTTTTAGTTAGAGTGATGGAATGCGGCTAGCCACTACTCAGGCGATCTTCGACGACGTCTGCAATGGACTCAACCGAGCGAGTGATCCATCGCCAGAGACAGCCGTAGCTATCCGTGATGGCCACGTAGGGCTATGGGCTACGGCACCAGTCGACTCTCCGATTGAAACTCGCCGGAGGCTTCTTGGTCTCGCTGCGCCCGCAGCAAATGCTTCCGTTCTGCTCTTTATCGCTGACACGTATGTACAGCTAGATGGAAGCACCTCTCGGGTGAACGCCATGCTC
Source organism: uncultured Acidimicrobiales bacterium (assembly GCA_938038785.1). GTDB lineage: Bacteria > Actinomycetota > Acidimicrobiia > Acidimicrobiales > SHLQ01 > SHLQ01. Next base: position 3,659 of record CALHTB010000049.1, on the reverse strand, counting down.
TCCGTCGCAATTACATTTGGCGAACCGGAGGCCATCGAAACTCGTATACGGCCGTACACAGTGGGACGTCGGGGCGTTCGGTCAGGCCGTCTCTATGAGGATGACATCACCTTCGATTCGAGCGCAGCCCAGTTCGGATCGGTGATCTCAGATCTTCTTGCAGCCGACGCTGCGGGACGGGATTCACACGCTCGGATCACTGCAACTAAGGCGATGTTGTCGCACGGTTTCGATCTGCAATTTAGCAAATGGCTCGACGAAGAATTGAGCGCACTCATCGGTTAGCTCTTGCCTGCCATGTGTTGAACGCAAGACCGGTTGGCGAGTTAGCGCTACGTCCCGAAGATGCCGCGTTCGCAGTTGATCCGGACTTCACCTTCGACGATGCCGCAGCGGTCGTCGTCGCCATCGCCACCATCGACGCTGTCGATCCACGCACCGCCCTTGATGAGGTCGTTGCCAGCCCCACCCTTGATGTCGTCGCGGCCGAGCGTGCCGAGCAGCGTGTCGGCACCAGCACCCCCGTCAATGAAGTCGTTGCCAGGGCCGCCCGAGATTCGGTCGGTTCCGGCGCCACCTCGAAGTGTGTCGGCACCGGGCCCTCCGAAGATGCGATCGAGTCCACTGCTGCCGGTCACCGTGTCATTGCCTGGACCTCCTGAGACGAAGCCTTTGCCTTCGAGCACGACCGTGTCGTTGCCGGCGCCGGCAAACACAGCCACGTCGCGCCCTGCAGGCCTGATGACATCGTCGCCGCCCAAACCACAGATGGTCTTTCCTCCGACGATGACGTCGCGGCCGTTGGTGCCGCGGACGACGTCGTCGTCTCCAGGAATGGCGAACGGACCACCAGCGCCGACATCGACGGTCACCGGCAGCCCGTTACAGCTCGGCACGCAACCATGGTCGTCGCACTTGACGATCGACAGACCGTCGTCATCGATGTAGGCCAAGGTGAGGGTTCCATCTGTGTGTAGCTCGATGTCTGGGGCGATGGCCACCTCCGAGGGTGGCACGGGGGCGATGAATCGGGCTAGGACGTCGCGTGGCTCGCGGTCCGGGTTCGGGGTGTCACTGACGATGTGCACCGTGTCGGAAGACTCGAGATCGAAGTAGGCGTAGACGGGCCCGTGTTCGCTCAGGACTAGGTCGTTGAAGATGGTGGTGGTTTGTTCACGAATGGGGGTTGAGAAAAGACCCCCCATACCGCACGAGTCCGCCTCGCACTCCCACCGCAACAGGTTGGCGCTATCTCGCAGACCCAAGCCGTCGTCAACAGATGCGGTGATATGGGCACGCATGAACGACCCGTCGTTGAAATATTGCAGCTCAAGGCTTGGCCAGTCGCTGATCTGCTCGCCGGAGAACGCAATCGCTTCGCTGAAACACTGAGCCGTGTCGCACTGGACATATTGCATGAATGGGATGTCATCACTGTTTACGCCGTATGCGGCAATGATCGGAATGTCGCCGGGGGCGAGCTCAAGATCGGGAAAGGTGAAGAGCTCGAAGTCGCGAGCCCCGATGTTTCTCACACTGGCGCTCCACCTGCATGCTCGATCTTGGCAAGTGGCCATGGCCAGCTCGGCTTGAGCGGTGACGAACGCGACGACCGGAATGCCGGCTTCGGTCAGTGCAAGCGAGGGGAAGCCAAGGAGCTGGGGGCCTTCGATGATCGTGTTGATGGTGTCGCCGCCTGGTGCACAGAACGGGTCGGTGCAACGAAGTAGCTTCACGGCGCCGTCTTCGGAGTACGCGACAATCGGATTGCCGCTCGGGTTCAACCGCAGAGACGGAAGGACCAACAACGCATCGTCGAGCAGCGTGATGGGCGAGGTGATGGTGACGCCCGAGCTGCAGGCCGGGTCCGTACATCTGGCGATGTCGAGCGTTTGGGAGTCGGTGTTGACGTACGCAACCACAGGGTTGCCCGACTCGTCGAGCTGAAGTGAAGGCCGATTCCAAGAATTGGTCGCAAAGGACGCGATGTCGGTCGCACCTTCCACACCAGCGTTGGCCTGCCCGGGGGCGAACACCACCGCACACAAAAGAAGGGACACCAGAACCACAAATCGCCGCATGCGCATACAACTAGCAGTACCAGCAACCCCGCCGGCAAGCGAGAACCCGCCGACGGTATCGCCAACGCTGATCCGACCTCGGGTGCGCTACTCGTTCAGTCCGTCAAGGCGCTGCGACTCCCATATCTGGCGATCAAAGCTGACGCCGATCACGACAAGCTCCACAAGGAGTTCGTCGATCGCCGAAGCCCTGTAGACCGCCAGGTACGCCGGAGGAAAGGTAGACAAGTACCACTTCATTGCCACGCCACGCACGTCCTCGATCGTGCCCGGCACGAGCGGCGCTGCCGACTCCCAGCTTTGGGACACGACGGTCTTAGCCTCGGGTACCCACAGACTTGTTGTGTCATGAACACTCGGCCAGCCTGTGGCTGTTCGCTCTTGGCCGAAGATGACTCCTAGCGACTGCTCAGCAGCGGGGCCGAACTCAACGCGGTACCACGGAGGTTGATTCACGTGGATTTGAACTTACGACGCGAGACCGTTGTCGCTGAGGAGCTGGGCGACATCGAAGTTGGCTGGCGACTTCGGGTGTGGGTCGATTAGCCAAGCCCCGTCCGGGATGAGGTCGCCATCTTCGAGGTTTTGCCACGCGACTGACTCTCGGTGAGAGAAGTCGCTGACCCTTTGCCCTGTCCAACCATGGAACTTCGAAAGCGATTCATCGAGCAGTTCGAGATCTGCTGAAGTGAGGAGCTGTCGAACTGCAGCGATGTCGGATGCTGGGCCCGGCTCAAGAATCGTCGACAGTTTGGGTGCACCCACATCTTGCCTGGTAACGAGTACCCGCTTTGCAGATGCGAGGAGCTGTCGTATCGGAGGAAAGCGGTAAGGAACCGGCCCTTGGGCCAACCGTTGATATTCGCTTCCGGTGATGGAGTAACCGACGCGACGGTACGACTCTTGATCGGCCCACCAAATGATCTTGTTGAGCTTGACGGCTCCTCGGTGGGGATCGCTCAATTCGGCCATCCGAGTAGCGACGTATTCGACAACTGCGGCAAGTCGGTCATCACTTGCACTGCGGCGTTCGGACCGAATGGTTCGAAGTTGTTCTGCGTCGATTTCCATCTTGCTCACCTCCCGAGTGCTCATGAGTACAACCGTACGGACGGGGTGTGACAGAGCGTAGTCGGGAGCGATCGATTCAGTTGTTCTAAGCGGCCGCCGGACGGGGCAACTCAGTCGTCCTCGAGGCCGAGCCGCCGTCGCAGGCGCAAACCGGACATGACGAGCGGGTCTTCGGTTTGGGGCATCGAGTCGAGCAGCCGGATGAGGTCGGCTCGCCGTGTGGGGTCGGCTGCCGCTTCCACCGGCTGCGCTCCCCCGAGTGCTGGAATCGAATCGGTAACCCAGTTGGCTTCGTGCTGTGCGATACCCATTGCGACCGCCTCGTACTCCGGTGACCCCGGCTCGGGCGGTTTCCTCGGAGCGGTATCTTGTGCCGCCGACCAGGCAGCACCGGAGGTCAAGAAGTCGGCTTCCTCGTCGTTCAGCGCGTCTCGTAGCGAATCGCCGAGCTCGATCGTTGGCGGAGAGGATGCTCGCTGGAACCAGCTTGCGAGGGTAAACATCGAT
>CALHTB010000048.1 GCA_938038785.1 uncultured Acidimicrobiales bacterium | reverse complement strand
CCTGACCGCTGGCGACCCGCCCGAGATGTGGAACATCGACCTTCCCGACAAGGTCACCGACGTTCACGCCGGCTACATCGCTTCGGGAAGCGACATCATCTTGACGAACTCGTTCGGTGGAACCGCCTTTCGGTTGAAGCTTCACAAGCTCGACGATCGCGTCGTCGAACTCAACGAGGCGGCCGCCAAGGTGGCACGGGTGGCCGCTGACGCGGTTGATCGCCCGGTGATCGTCGCTGGGTCGATGGGGCCTTCTGGCGAGCTCCTTGAACCAATGGGGCAGATGACACCCGAGACGGCAGCCGTTGCCTACGAAGCCCAGGCGGAGGGCCTTACCAAGGGCGGCGCCGACCTGTTGTGGATCGAAACGATGTCCAGCCTCGACGAAGTTGCGGCCGCAGTTGCTGGCGCACGCCGATCGTCGGATCTCCCCATCGCCGCCACCCTCAGCTTTGATACCGCTGGACGCACGATGATGGGGGTCACGGGCGAAGACGCGGCGAAGCGTCTTACCGACCTTGGGCTCGCTGCCATCGGCGCCAACTGTGGCAACAACGTGGCTGAAACCGAGAACGCCGTCCTGCAGATCAAGGCCGGAGCAGGAGACACGCCTGTCATTGTGAAGTCGAATGCGGGCGTTCCCGAGTTCAAGGGTGAGACGCTCGTCTACAACGGGTCGCCCGAGGTCATGGGTGCCCATGTGCAGCGCATGATGGATGCGGGAGTGCAGATCATCGGCGGGTGCTGCGGTACCTCGACCGAACACCTCGAGTTCATGCGCGGTGTCATCGACGGAACGATAGAAGCTCCGGCCATCGCCGCACCTGGCCCCGACCGTCCAGACGGACCGCGAACAGGTGGCGAAGGGCGAGGAGCGCGCCGAAATCGTCGCCGTCGCGCCGGATAGGCGCCGACTACTGGCTCGCCTGGCTCATCGGAGTTAGTAGAAAGTTGTTTGGATACGTGCCGCTGAAATAGCTGGTGGCATCTCCAGCGTTGAACGCGTCCTGCGCGTCGAACGCATTGCGGGCTGGTAGCTGGTCGTGGCCGATCGTCTCGATGTTGTAGCGATGTGCTTTCACCAACGCAAAGAGTGCATCTTCGTGGGCGCCGATCTTGCGGAGATGTCGTCGTTCGCATTCGACGACGAGCGTTGGCCGGAACCGCTCGATGGTTTCGGTAGCCCCCTGAAGAACCTCGAGTTCCCAGCCTTCGACATCGATTTTGATCACGTCGACGCGGTCGATTGACGTCGCCAGGTCGTCGATGGTGGTGACCGGGACATGAACCGCAAGGTCGGAATCATCGAACGCGCCCGTAAACGTGCCGAGACCTGCGTCGATGCCTGCGTTTGACGAACGCGGTACGTGGAGGGTGAGTTGGCCCGTCGACGAACCGACGCCGGTTTGTCGGGCATCAACCGGCAGTGCCCACGTGCACTGCACCAGTTCGTGGAAGCTGTCGGGGTTGGGTTCGCATGCAATGACCCGGCCCGTCGCGCCGACTGCCTTCGCAAAGGCATAGGCGTAACCGCCTTTGGCGGCACCGACGTCGATGATCGTGCTGCCCGGGTCGAGGTGCGCAACTGCGGCCTGTAGCTCGGGCGAGAGCCCCCGCCGACGCATCCGTTGGTAGCGGACCTCTCCGAACAGCCGGCCGCCGAGTCCGGACTTGAGTAGTGCCTTGCGGGCATGTTGTCGCAGGCTCATCGCGTCTCGGTGGCTTCGGTTGCGATGTTGAGAATGACCGCCGCGTGTGCATCCCATGTGCGATCAGCAGCGGCCTTGGCAAGGTTGGCGCGCCACCCGTCGTACTGCGCATCCGACGCGGACATTGCGGCCCGGATTTGATCGAGGAGCGAACCGGTTGGCGGCGGTCCGATGTCGAGCTCTCTGACGCGGTCGGCGACCGAGGTCATCCCTGCGGTGATGACGGGGACCTGGTGGGCAATAGCTTGCATAAGAACACCCGACTCCGAGCTGTAATCGACGTACGGAAGTAAGGCGAACCGGGCAGCGGCGAACAACGCAGATGTGTCGGCTTCGGAGACGAACGCGGCCTGAACGTTGAAGGCCTGATGTGTCCCAAGCCTGCGAAGTTGATCTCCAACCTGCCGAGTTACCGGTGAGCCTGCGACGGTGATCGAACCCGCAGGCAGCTCGCGGTCGAGCGAATCCGCGATTTTGAGCAGCTCGCCGACGCCGCTGTTGTTGCGCATGGCGCCGAAGAACAAGATTCCCGACCGCTCGACCTCACCGGCCGCTGCCACGTCGGACCACGTTCCGTGTGCCACGAGATCGATCTCGCTGCGAACGAACGGGAGCTTGACGAGCTCGGCGCGCTGGCGTTCGTTGTGAACGAGTGCACGGTGCGGGATCGCGAGCGCCGCGATCGCAGCCGTGTGTTTGATCTGTTCGCGTTTGGAGGTGAGATGCGCCTTCGTGTTGTGCACCATGGTCACCGGTATCCAGGACGTCGTTGTTCGAAGCATCCCGATGAGCCCGGCGCGGACTGGGGACGTGTCCTGGAACACAACGATGCCACCCGACTTTCGTTGGCGTCGAAGGATTCGGCCGATTTCGATTTCTTGGCGAAACCAACCAGCGTCTGGGCCGCTGATCGGTGCGTTGATCACGTGTTGATCAGCGTGCAGATGCTGATGCGTTGCGAAGGCGGCGGCGGGTTCGATGAGCGTGACCTCGGCGCCTTGAGCGGCGAGCGCGTTCGCCACTTCGGCGCAATAGCGAGGATGTCCGCCGCGGGCAGCACGACTGACGAGCGCTACATGGGTGGCAGGGGAAGTCGAGCTCGGCACGGCCATGAGTTTGCCACGGCCGTCACGCAAGCACGGCCAACCGACGGATGGCTTCGTCGAGAACCTCGTCCTTCTTGCAGAAGGCGAAGCGCACGAGGTGACGTCCGGCTTCCTTCGTCGTGTAGAAGACCTCGCTCGGAACGGCCACGACGCCGGCGGCCTCGGGCAGGGCCAAGCAGAACTCGATGCTCGTATCGGGCAGGTTGTTGCGCTGGGCGACGCCTCGAATGTCGCATGTCAGGAAGTAGGTGCCTTGGGTGTGCAGCACGTCGAAGCCAGCGGCCTGAAGCCCTTCGCTCAGTCGATCGCGCTTGGCCAACAAGTCGTCTCGGAGACCGTCGAAATACTCATCACCCAACCGCAGACCAACCTCGACCGCTGGCTGCAGGGGAGCGGCGTTCACAAACGTCAAGAACTGTTTGGCTGTCATCACCGCATTGCGCAGCTCGGCTGGCGCAGTAACCCATCCAACCTTCCAACCGGTGAATGAGAACGTCTTTCCCGCCGAGCCGATGCTGATCGTGCGCTCTCGCATGCCGGGCAGGGCTGCGATTGGGATGTGCTCGCCGTCGAACACCATGTGTTGGTAGACGTCGTCACTCACCACGACCAGGTCGTGTTCGATGGCTACCTCGGCGATCTGGGAGAGCTCGTCGCGAGTAAAGACCTTGCCGGTCGGGTTGTGTGGTGTGTTCAGCAGGATGACGCGGGTCTTGTCGGTAACGGCTGCACGGAATGCGTTGATGTCGAGGGGATAGCTGGGGGCATCGAGCAACACCGGTTTCTTGATGGCGCCGGCCATCGCGATCGACGCGCTGTAGCTGTCGTAGCTGGGTTCGAACGTGACGACCTCGTCGCCGTGATCGCACAGCGCGAACATCGACCCGGCTATTGCTTCGGTGGCACCGGCGGTAATGAGCACCTCGGTGTCCGGGTCGTAGGTGAGCCCGTAGAAGCGCTCTTGATGTTCGGCAACCGCTGCGCGCAGGCCCGGCTGGCCAGGAAGAGGCGGATATTGGTTCGGTCCGTTCAGCACCGCGTTGGCCGCAACTTCAGCAAGTTCGGCCGGTCCGTCGGTGTCGGGGAAGCCCTGTCCGAGGTTCACCGCGTTGGTCTTTTGGGCGAGCGCACTCATCTCGCTGAAGATGGTGGTTCCGAACCCGTGAAGACGAGGATTGCGCAGAGCTTCAACCATGACGTCAGATTCTGCCACGATGGTGCGCTGTGGCCTCAACCAAGACTTCCCCCCGACTGCTCCTCGGTGTTGATACCGGCGGCACCTACACCGATGCTGTGGTGCTCGATGCTGACACGCGTGACGTGCTGGCATCGGCGAAGGCACTGACAACTCGCCATGATCTCAGCGTCGGTGTGTCCAACGCGTTTGCGGCGATCTCCGAATCACTCGACCCGGCGCGTGTCGAGCTGGTATCGATCTCGACCACACTGGCAACGAACGCGGTAGTCGAAGGCCACGGCAGCCCGGTTCTTGTGTTGCTGGTCGGGTTCGACGACAAGATGCTCGAGCGCACCCGTATCCACGAATCCTTCAGCGATGCCGTCGTCGAAGTCATCGCCGGCGGGCACGACCACTATGGGTCAGAGAAGGCGCTGCTCGACCGCGATGCCGTGGTGGCAGCGCTGGCCACCCATGGCCCCAACGTGAAAGCTGTCGCGGTCGCGTCAACGTTCGCGGTTCGAAACGCGGCACACGAACACGCTGTACGCGACTTGGTGATGGCCGAATCTGACCTGCCGGTCACAGTGTCGTCATCGCTGAGCGAGTCGTTGGACGCTCCCCGTCGAGCGCTGACTACGGCGCTGAATGCCCGCCTGTTGTCGCGCATCAGCGACTTGGTCGAGGCATCGGCCCGGTCTCTAGCCGAACTCAACATCACGGCGCCGGTCATGGTGGCCAAGGGCGACGGCTCGCTGGCTGCCGCCGAGTCGGTTGCGCGCCGGCCCATCGAGACGGTGCTGTCGGGCCCAGCAGCGTCGATCGTTGGTGCTGCCACGCTTACTGGTCTCGATGACTTCGTTCTGTCCGACATTGGCGGTACCACAACCGATGTTGGTCAGCTTCGTAGTGGGAGACCTCGCCTCACTGCCGATGGTGCACGCGTGGGCGGATGGCGAACGATGGTCGAGGCCATCGACGTTCGCACCACCGGCCTCGGTGGCGATAGCGAGGTCAACACCGACCGAACCGAAATCACGGTCGGCCCGCAGCGTCACGTGCCATTGTCGCTTTTGGCTCAGGACCATCCAGACATTGTGCGAACGCTACGCGCCGACCTTTCCGAGCCGCCATCGCGCGATCTGGCGGGACGCTTCGCGTTTCGTATTGGCGACGTCGTCGAGCTCTCAGGCCTGTCCTCGATCGAACAACGAGTCTTTGATCGATTGTCCACCTCTCCAACGTCCCTTCGAGATGTGGCCGCCGGGGCGCTCGAACGCCGAGCGTTAAACGTCCTCATCGACAAGGGCATCGCGCAGATGTCGGGGTTCACTCCCTCCGATGCTGCGCACGTGTTGGGGTTGCAGGCGAACTGGTCGGCCGACGGGGCTCACGCTGGCGCTGCGCTTATGGCGTGGTACACCGGCGAGGAGCCCGAGGACTTCTGTCAACGGGTGTGGTCCGAAACCGTGCGCCGCAGCGCCGGTTGCATCCTCGATGTCGCCTTTGATGTGCCCGATGCAGTGACGTTCGGTGACTCGTTGGCCAACCCGCTTGCCGATTCTGCCGCACGTGGCGAGGGGCGCATTGGGGGAGTGGGGGTGAACCTGTCGCTCGACGCTCCGATCGTTGCGGTTGGTGGGCCAGCCGCGGTCTACTACGACGAGGTGGCGCGACGCTGCGGATCCGAGCTCGTCACGCCGGCGAACTTCGCTGTCGCGAACGCCGTTGGTGCTGCAGCTGGCCAGATCGTGGTGCGAAGTCACGCCGAGGTGCATTCCGATGGGCCCGGCATGTTTCGGGTTGTTAGCGGCTCGGGGTCCGAGCAGATTGCCGATGCCGCCGAGGCGATCGAACTTGCCACCCAACGAGCCCGCGACGCGGCCAAGGCTGCGCTCGAGGAACGGTGCGCTGGGTTGGACAACCGAGGCCAGGCTGTCGAACTCGTCGACGTGCAGCGCCACGACGCACCCGACGCGGTCGCCGACGAGGGCATGTATTCGGCCCTGGTAAACCTCGAGCTACAAGCTCGGCCGGTGGTCTAGGTCAGCCAGGCAACTCCGGCGACGGCGAGCGGGATGAGGAACAGCGCAAGCGCAAGGCCAATCAAGGCCAGCTGTCGACGTTGCATGTCTAGCCAGCGGAGAGATCGACGGTGAGGAAACCGCCGCCCCAACCGTTGGCCTGGTCTCGGCCTTCGATGGTCACGGTAGAGACGTCGGCGGGGATTGGGATGCCGCTTTGGGAGCGGGTGAACGGCTGCTCGCTGGCATGGTCATGAGTGAGAACTCGGATGCCGTATTCGGTGCCGTCGGGGCCAACGACCCGCCAGGCATCGGCATATCGCTGGGGTGTGTCGTAGGGCGATGAAACGGTTACGTCGAATCGCCAGGTTCCGTCACCTTCGGGAGTTGCTTGGGCCGCGAGGATGTCGGGGAAGTCGTCGCTACGAGACTCATGCACCGTCGACGCGGTGACCGGCTGGGGTGCGACAGGTTCGGCCGTTGTCGTTGGAGCTGCGGCCGTTGTCGCGTCCGAATCGGCGTCGGCAACTTCGCTGTCTGGTTCATCGGCGTCGGCAACTTCGGAGCTATCAACGTCAGCATCCGTGACATCGGAGTCGCCAATGGTTACCGATGCTTCGTCGTCGCTAACCGTCACTTCGGCTGAGCACCCTGCGATAAAGAGCGCCGCGAGGAAGAGCGCCGCGAAGGTGCGGGCAGATGTGTGTTTCATGCGGCCGCCATGTTGTCGGTTGCGGTCTTGGTCGGGAGCTGGGGCGGGTTGGCCTCAAGGACGACTGCAGCAGTGATGAGCGAGAGGGCGATCACGATCGTCGAGCCGAGCGCATCGCTTGGCCAGACCTCGCCCGAGACGATCAACCGAACCGAAACGATGAGGGTGATTACGATGGCGACCTCGAGCACGATCTGCCACACGAGCCGTGGGGCGCCGACCCACCACAACATCATGACGACGAGACCCCAAAAAACACCTGCGTTGACGACCTCGCTGCTGGGAAACGAACCGGCGTCTATGCCCTCGGTCGGGGCGACCCGGCCAACGAGACCCCCGACCAAACTGGTCAGGATGCGGGCGAAGACCGAGGTGATGACGACCGCTATTCCGACACGCCGATCGAGAACGAAGCCAACGACGGCCAAGATGACCGTGCCGAGCAGCAGCACCCAGTTGCGGCTAAAGATTGCAGCACCATCCCAGATGCTCGTGTCGGTGCCGTCGAGGAGCCACTCCATGACCGGCTCTTCAACCTTCAACAGCATCGACGTTCGATTTCGGACAACGACGGCGGCGGCGATCAACAAGCCAACGGCGGCGATCCACGCTCGAATCCAACTGTTTCGCATACCTGCACACTAACCCGTTAGGACTTCCCGTCGACGTCGGTCGATGATCGCCGCGGTTCCCGACCGGGCATATCAAGGGGTAACCTCCGACCTCGTGATCTGTCTTCGACGTGTGATCTGTCTTCGACGTGTCGCTTTGGCGGTGCTACTTGCGCTGATCCTCGCCGCATGCGGTGGGGACGAACAGTTGGGGCCCCCTGTTCGGGGTAGTACCGAAGAACCGTCGGCTCCCGTAGAGCGTCCAGTGATCGAAGTTGTGGACGATTCGATCGTTCGGATCGTGGCCTTCGGATGTGGTGCTCCCACCGTCGGCACTGGTTTCGCTGTTGATACGAACCTGATCGTGACCAACGGTCATATCGTCACCGGACGCGACCCCGAAACGATGTCGGTTCAGCAATTCGACGGCACCGAATTCCCGGCTGTGCTCGTCGGGTTCGACCCTGATCTCGACCTTGCGCTCCTGCGTGTTGATGAAGGCTCGTTCCGTCCGTTGAATCTGGTGACCGAGGTGCCGGTCGTCGATGGTGTTGCGGTCGGCATTCGAACACTCAACCAGGAGAACATCATCAACGAGGTCGAGTTCAGCGTTGATGCTCCCGTCATCGTCAACTGGGACGGCGTGTTCCGCGACAGCGAGTCGAGATATCGGGGTATCCGAGTCGACGCAGAGATTCGCAAGGGGGATTCGGGTTCGCCGCTCCTCATCAACGATCGGGACGCGATCGGTCTGATCCAGTCGAAGAACCGGAACCTTCCGAGGGGTTATGCAGTCCGTTCGAGCGAGATCGATGCGTTTATCAATTCGATCGACCCATCAGTAGAAGTGGTCGCTGATCGTTGCGCGTGAGATAGTGGTCGAACTATGTCAGCTGTCACACATGTCCATGGCGTTCTAGATTTCCTGAGCGCTGAAGGTTTGCCGTTCGAGACGACCGAGATCGAGGTTCGCGGCCAGAAGTACACGGGGTATAAGAACGCGCCACCCCAGGTTCGCCAGCTATGGATGGCGATCAAGGCCGACGACAGCGCTGACTATCTCGTCTACGAGGACGAGCGCATGACCTATGGCGAAGCTCGGGCTCGTGTCCTTCAGGTGGCCAATGGTCTCATCAACGACTTCGGCGTGAAGCCAGGCGACAGTGTCGGCCTCGCCCTTCGCAACTACCCCGAGTGGGTGCTCGGCTGGTGGGCCATCCAAATGGCTGGTGCTGTTGCGGTCGAGATGAACTCGTTCTGGAACGCTGAAGAGCTTGCCTATGGGGTGACCGATAGCGGTTCGGCGGTGATGATTGTCGATCAGGCTCGACACGACTCTCTGGTGAGTCAGCAAGACACGGTCGCCGACGCAGGTATCGACATGAAGATGATTCTTGTGCGCGGCGACGGAGACCTGAGTGACTGCACCGTTCGCTGGGAAGATGTCACCGGCGCCGAGGAGGTCCCCCAGGTTGAAATTGGCCCCGAGGACCGGTCGGCGATGGTCTACACGTCGGGCACGACCGCGTTCCCCAAGGGGGTTGTCCACTCTCAGCGCAATGTGGTCACGAACCACATGAACATGGTGTTCCTGACCGTCGGGATGCGCTTGGCCGAGGTGTCGGCCATGGGTGGCGATGCAATGGCCGCAGCCGCCGATGTCGAGAACGCTCCGCAGACCGTCATGCTGGTCGCCGTTCCACTGTTTCACGTCACCGGTTCGCATTGCGTCATGTTGCCGATCACCTGCACCGGCGGAAAGCTTGTGCTCATGTACAAGTGGGACGCCGAGAAGGCTCTTGAGCTCATCGAACGCGAGAAGGTTTCGAGCTTCACTGGCGTTCCGACCATGACCATGGACATGCTTGCCTCGCCGAATTGGGAGACCACTGACACGTCCACTCTGTCGGGCATGGGCAGTGGTGGCGCACCGAACCCACCGCACATGGTGGCCAAGGTCGATGAGATGGTCGAGAACGCAACAGCGACCCAGGGTTACGGCCTCAGCGAGGTCAGCGGTATTGCGACCGCCAATGGCGGCATGTTCTACAAGGAGAAGCCGGGTTCGTGTGGCGTCCCGCCCAAGGTCGGCGAGATCAAGGTCATCGATGAAGACGGAAACGCCTTGCCGAACGGCGAGCGGGGCGAGCTGTGCCTGCGCGGTCCACACGTCTTTGTCGAATACCACAACAAGCCTGAGGCAACCGCTGAGGCGATCGACCCCGAAGGTTGGTTCCATACCGGCGACATCGCCATCATCGATGAGGACGGCTTCGTCTCCATTGTTGACCGGGCAAAGGACGTCGTCATTCGCGGCGGTGAGAACGTCGGCTCGGCCGAGGTCGAGGCTGCGATTGCGAAACACCCCGCTGTTCACGAGTGCGCAGTGTTCGGCGTACCCCACGAGCGCCTCGGTGAAGAAGTCGCCGTGGCCGTCTACCCGATTGCCGGAGAGACGATCGACCCGAGCGAGCTGCAAGAGTTCGCGAAAGAGTCGTTGGCAGCGTTCAAGGTTCCTGCGCACGTGTTCGTTCACGACGAGCCACTACCAAAGAACCCAAACGGCAAAGTCCTCAAGCGCCAGCTCCGAGACGAAGCCGCTAGTTAACCAGCACCCAAATCACGGTTGGGAATTCGTGGAGCGGGGGCCGCGTTAGTGTGAAGTATGTTCTTCAAACAACGCGAGCCTGAGATGATTTCTGCTGCTGATGCGCTTCCTGGGCGCGCCGAGTCGATGCCGGTTGCTGCCGAGCATCTGATTCTTGGCACGCCGATGGTGCCGCCGTTCCCTGACGGCATGGAACAGATCGTTGTTGGCATGGGCTGTTTCTGGGGAGCCGAGCGTTTCTTCTGGCAGATGGAAGGCGTGTACACCACAGCAGTTGGCTATGCGGGCGGCCACACGCCAAACCCGACCTACCAAGAGACCTGCACGGGCAAGACCGGACACACCGAAGCGGTACTCGTTGTCTATGACCCGTCGAAGGTCGACCTCGAGGCCATCCTTGCGGTCTTTTGGGAGAACCACGACGCCACGACCGCCAATCGCCAGGGCAACGATGTCGGTACCCAGTACCGCAGCGCGATCTACACAAACTCTTCCGACCAGCGCGCCGTCGTTGATGCGTCGGTCGAGAAGTACCAGGCCAAGCTCACCGAAAAGGGCTTCGGCCAGATCAGCACCGAGATCGCCGATGCTGGCATCTTTTACTACGCCGAGGACTACCACCAGCAGTACCTCGAGAAGAACCCCGGCGGTTACTGCAACCATGGGTTCTGCCAGGTTTCGTATGCGTAATAGCTATGCCGCAGGATGTTTCGAGCCTCCAGGCGAGAAACTCGGTTAGAGAGCGCAGCGAACGGCGCAACCACGGCTTCTGCCAGGTGTCTTACGCGTAACTCGCTTTTCCGATAGCGAGCCCTCACGTTTGGGGATGAAAGTCACAGTCGGTCAGCTACACCTCGAACGCCGATCTGCAAGTACACTTTCCCGTGGCTCGACGCACGGCAGTCGGGCATGACTTACAGAGGGAAGCGTTACATGTTCGATGACGAAGAAGAAGACAACGGATTCTTCCTCCTAGTTCTTGGTGTCCTGGCTGCGATCCTGCTGATCGTGACCGTCGTTGCTCGTAGCGGCGACGACCTTCCAGCGTCCACCGTGACAGGTCCTGCACCGGAGGAAACCACCGAAGCTCCAACTACCACGGCAGCTCCGACCACCACCGCAGCACCCGAGACCACCACCGAGGCTCCGGCAACTACTGAAGCGGCAGCTCCGGAGCCAACCACGATGTGGGGTGCGCTCAACGATTCGGGTCAAGCCGGTCAGCTGGTCGCCATTGGCAGCGCTCTTGGCCTCCAGGAATCCCTCGAAGGTGTCGAGCCTGCCCAGCGGACGCTGTTTGCTCCATCTGATGCGGCGCTTGCCAGCCTCGATCCTGCAACGCTCAACGCAGTTGCTGCCGACCCAGATCAGGCAGCGGCACTGTTCGGCTATCACATCTTGCCGGGTGCTCTTAGTGCCGAGGACATTGTGGCGCTTGACGGAACCTCGGTCGACTCGCTCACGGGTCTTCCGCTTGCCATCACGGTTGTGGATGGCGAGGTCGTCATCAACGGCAACACCAAGGTCGTCGATACCGATTTCACCGCCGACAACGGCGTTGTGCACATCATCGACACGGTGCTCACCCCGCCGACCGTCAACCAGGTTCTCGGGCTCGAGAACATCGAGTTTGAGGTCAGCTCGGCGAACATCACGCCGGCAGGCCAGGCCGAGCTGCAGAAGGCTGTCGAATTCTTCGCTGCCAACGAGTCGAACGCTGTCATCGAGGGTCACACCGACACCGATGGTGGCGAAGAGGGCAACCTCAACCTCTCGCAGAGCCGTGCAGATGCTGTGAAGCAGTTCCTCGTCGATAACGGAATCGCCGAAGAGCGCTTGACCCCAGTTGGTCTTGGCGAGACCCAGCCAATCCTCGTAGACGGCGTCGAAGACAAGGCTGCGTCACGTCGAATTGAGTTCATCATCCGCTAATTGAGCAGCTGTCGCTGCTTCGGGCTAGCGCCAGAAAAGCCAAATAAGTGTGTAAGAAGAGTCCGGCCTTGTGCCGGGCTCTTCTACGTTTATAGGTATGGCAACCTCACCTGGCCAAACGCCACTCCTACTCGCCGAAGATGACCAGAGCGTCCGCGAGGCGCTCGAACGTGCGCTGAAGTTTGAGGGGTACGACGTGCACGCGGTTAGCGACGGCGCCCAAGCACTCGAAGCGCTCATCACGTTCGAGCCCGAAGTGATTGTGCTCGACGTGATGATGCCGGCGGTTGACGGCCTTACGGCGTGTCGTCGGATTCGGGAGAAGGGCATCCGGACTCCGGTTCTGATGCTTACCGCCAGGGTCGACGTGGCCGACCGGGTCGCCGGTCTCGATGCCGGTGCTGACGACTACCTGGTCAAGCCCTTTGACCTCGAAGAGCTCTTGGCTCGACTGCGGGCGTTGGTGCGTCGTGGCACGGTGGTCGAATCTGAAGCTGAGGTGCTCGAGGTCGAAGACATGATCCTCGATCTTGCGCGCCGCGAAGTTCGCCGGGGCGACACGGTCATCGAATTGACCAAGACCGAATTCGAGCTTCTGGCGTTGCTGATGCACAACAGTGGCATCGTCCTCACCCGCGAGGTCATCTACGAACGAATCTGGGGTTACGACTTCGAGACGAACTCGAAGTCGCTCGATGTGTACATCGGGTATTTGCGGCGCAAGACCGAAGTTGACGATCTTCCTCGCCTCATCCACACCGTTCGCGGCGTTGGGTACACGGCCCGAGCGTGATCGCCCAGACCCTGTGAGCCGAGCGTTATGAGCCTTCGCTGGCGCCTCACCGCCGTGATTGGTGGTGTGGTTGCACTCATGTTGTTCACCGCGAGCTTTCTTGCCTATGTCAGCGCTGAGCGAGAGCTCAATTCCCAAGTGAACAGCTTCCTGCGGACGCGTTCGCTCGAAACCGAGCAGGGCCTCGACACCGCTGACGCGCTCCCGGTTGACCTGTCTTCGGAAGCAGCTGCATTCCAGACCGGGACCTTCTTTACCTTGACCCGAGCTGATGCGAGCATTCAGCTTCTTTTGGACGAGGGCGAACGGGCCTTTGTGATCTCCAGGCCCCGCCTTCCTGTGTCTGCCACCGACCTCGAAATCGCGAACCTCCCGCCGCAAGACAACATCGTGCGAAGTGTCGGTGATCGAACGGTCAACGGCGTGAAGTATCGGGTGCTTGTTTCGTCGAACCCGCGTGGCGCGCTCATGGTTGGCCGGTCGATGGAGGATGTCACCCAAACCCTGAACGGTCTTCGTGGATGGTTGATAATGATCAGCATTTCGGGTTCGTTGGCCGCTGGTCTTGTTGGCTGGCTCGTAGCTGACCGGGTTTTGCGGCCAGTATCGCGTCTCGCTGCAGCGACCGAGCAGGTTGCCGAGACCCGACGGTTTGATGCTGACCTACGCGTTGAGGGAAGCGACGAGCTGGGCGCGCTAGCTCGAAGCTTCAACTCGATGCTGTCGACGCTTCGAGCGTCGCGGGAGCAACAGGAACGTCTCGTGCGCGACGCTAACCACGAGCTGCGCACACCGCTCACCAGTTTGCGGACCAACCTCGATGTGCTTCGCCGCCGACATGACGACATCGCGCCCGAGCAGCGCAACTCGATCATCGAGGAGATGGACGGTGAAGTTCGTGAGCTCACCGAGCTCGTGACCGAGTTGGTTGGTTTCGCCACCAACTCAACCAACCTCGACCCCGAATCGTTTGTTGAGGTTGATCTTGCCGCTATGTGTCGGGAGACCGCAGCGCGCACGATTCGTCGTACCGGCCGCACGATCGATGTCGAGGGTGTGGACGCGGCCCCGGTGCTTGGTGACCCGAGTGGTCTTGGTCGGGCCATTGGCAACCTGGTTGGCAATGCAGTGAAGTTCAGCGGGGCCCAACATCCAATAACGATCGTGGTCGGCCCCGAGTGTGTTGAAGTGCACGATCGTGGCCCGGGCATCGACCCCGACGACCTCGGACGCATCTTCGACCGCTTCTATCGGTCCGATGCAACCCGTACGATGCCGGGTTCGGGTCTGGGCCTGGCGATCGTCTCCGATATTGCTTTTGCTCATGGCGGTGAGACGTACGCGCAGAATCGGGACGGTGGAGGAGCGGTGGTTGGGTTCACGATTGCCCCTGACCTCCCCAGCCTGTCGGCCTGAACCCTCCCTCGCTACGAAATCGAGCGCGCCAGCAAACGGCCGCTAGCAAATTGAACAGAAAAAGCTCATCGCAATCATTCTGTAACATTTGCCTCAAGAATCTCACGCTCCGTGCCGAGACCTCTCTCCTGGGACCGACAAGGTCGCTATGTTGAATTCGTGGGCTGAGGAGAAGAACGCTATGGCGTTGAGCAGAGCAGGTGCCGCACATCTCTTGCGGCGAGCCGCAATGGGCGGCACCACGGCCCAAATCGACACCTTTGTGGGCCTTACGCGCGAACAGGCGGTCAATCGCCTCCTGAACACTTCGGGCAATCCAAGCCTCCCAGGCTGGGGACGGTTCGATAGCGGAGACAGGTTCTGGGTCGCTCACGAGAAGATGATCGATTGGTGGGTTGATCGCATGATCACCGCACCTCCATCGATTGAAGAGAAGCTCACCCTCTTCCTCCATGATCACTTCGCCACCGGCATCGACAAGGTTGAGGACGCCCGTCTCATGTGGGATCAGCACCTCCTGCTTCGCCAACATGGCCAAGGTTCGTTTCGCGTGCTCCTCGAGAAGATCTCACTTGGCTCGGCCATGTTGATCTACCTCGACAACGAGTCCAACGTGAAGGGCGCGGAACAAGAGAACTTTGCTCGTGAGCTCATGGAGCTCTTCACTATTGGCAACGGCCGTTTCTCTGAACGAGATGTTGTCGCCATGGCAAAGGCGTGGACTGGACACAACACGGTCGGCCGCACGAGAGAGAACAATTGGAAGTACGACCCGACCTACGTCTTCAAGGCTGCTGAGCACAACAACACAACCAAGACGCTCTTCGGGATCAAGAAGAACTGGAACGCGCTCGAGACGCTCGACGAGCTGTGCTTCGGGGTGAAGGCAACCGCCACCTCCGATTACATCGCCCGCAAGATGTTCCAGTTCTACGCCCACACGAACCCGTCTCAAGCCGTCGTTGACCAGCTCGCCGCAGGCTTCCGAAACAGCGGTCTGAACATCAAGGAACTGCTGAAGTCGATTCTCCTGCACCCCGAGTTCTGGGCGGATTCAACCCGATATGCGTTGGTCAAGAGCCCGGTCGAGTTCATGGTCGACAACATGCGACGCAACGGCCTCAGAAGCGACGGCGAACACGTCCGGTGGAGGATGGAAGGAATGGGAATGGTCCTATTCGAACCGCCGAACGTCGCTGGCTGGGGAAAGAACGGGTACTGGCTCGGAACCGCTCGTACGTGGGCAAAATCGCGCTGGACGAACAACCTGAAGTGGGGCGCCGACGAACGAGGCGTTCTACAGAATCTCGACAACCTGAGCTCGGATCAGGTCGTCAACGTAATCCTCACGTTCTTCTCGATCTTTGAGGTCTCGGATCAGACGAGGAACAACATGAAGGTACTCATCGAGACGACTCGAGAAGAGCGACCGTGGGCGATGGCCTACGAGCCGTTCGCCGTGGGCATGTTTATGCCGGAGGTCCAGTGCGCATGACCGATTTCGACTTTGACAAACTTGCGAACCAGATGGAGCGAGACCCTGAACGGCCGCTCAACCTCATGCAGCGACGCCGGTTCTTGCAGGGTGCTCTCGCCGCTGGCGGTGCAGCCGTCGCGGTGCCGACGATGTTCGCCGAACAAGCCGCTGCCCAAGCTGGCAACGACACCATCTTCGTCACGGTCACGCTGGCCGGTGGCAACGACGGACTCAACACCGTGGGACCGTTCTCCAACGGCCGCTATCGCGATCTGCGAAAGGGTCTCGCAATCAACCCGGCTACCGCGCATTCGATTGGCGACAACCTGTCTTTCCATCCGAGTATGCGTCGAACAGCTACTCGATACCGTCGAGGCGACGTGGCCATTGTTCGCGGCGTTGGCGAACCGCTCAAGGACCACAGCCACTTCTCCAACCTGGCCCGTTGGCAGTCGGCCAACCCCGGAGGTCAGATCAGCGGCACTGGATGGGTTGGTCGTTGGCTCGACGGTCAGTCCAACAGTCAGTTCACCGGCCTGGCGATCGGCGGCCAGGGAGTGCCCTTGCATTTCCGCGGCTCGTCGGCCCCAGTGACCGACCTGCCTCGTGGCGGTGGATCGTTGTACGGCTCAGACCGAAGCAACCAGATAGATCAGCGTATGTATCGTGCGATCCGCCAGATGGGTAAGGAGTCCGACCGCGGACCGTGGGTCAACCGCGTTGGCCAAGTCGGGGCACAGGCAATCGACGCGGCTCAAGCCGTTGCACCTGCGTTCAAGAACGAACTGCCTGAAGATCGGCTGATCGCCGACATGGTTGTCGCTGCCCGCATGATCAACCTGAACCTTGGCACGCGGGCGTTGAACGTTTGGCAGAGCGGCTACGACACCCACGACAATCAGATCGGAGCAAGCTCGGGCGTTGGCGACCACGCCGACCTGCTCGGCGAGCTCGATGTCGCGCTCGACACCTTCTTCAACACGCTGTCAGCCCCCATGGCTGAACGTGTCATTGTCATGCTCTACAGCGAGTTCGGGCGCCGTGTTGAACCAAACGGTTCGAACGGCACCGACCACGGCACGGCCAACCACGTCTTCTTCCTTGGAAGGCGTGTGAAGGGTGGCTTGTATGGCGACCCACCTCCGTTGAACCAGCTCGATGACCGGGGCGACTTCCAAGTGACGGTCGACTTCCGCGATGTGTATGCAACCGTGGTCGAACAGGGCCTCGGTGGTTCAGCTGCGTCCATTCTTGGCCAGGGCTACGCGACGCTCAACCTGTTTGGTGAGAGCAAGCCCGCCGAGAGTGCGCTCAGCCGCCGAGCCCAAGAGATTCGCGATCGACGCAAGGAAGACGCCGACGACTATCTGCTTCTGCACACACCAAGTTTCTAGGGGAAACATCGACACTGAGTGGTTTCGCAGTAGGCTTGATCGGCTACACAACTTAAGGAGCTCGGCGTGGATACCCCCACATCGCTAGTTCCGACATCGTCTTGGCGGGGACAGGCACCAGAGCCTGAGGCCGGTTTCGGATCCATCTACTTTCAACCGAACCGCCTAGACGTGCTCGTGCACCTCTTGGCATTCGAACAGCTCGCTGGCGAGGATTCGACTCCGTCAGCGCACAACTGGGTGAGCATGTCCGACGACTTTGCTACCCGCGACAACGAGCCAACGGTTGCGACCTTGGCCGCTGAGCTGATGACCTCGCCGGAGGTAGAACTTGCGGTGACGTTCGCCTCGGGAGGACAACTCGTTCGAGGTGCGTCCGCCGCCGCAGTTTCCATTGGAAGCGCTCGCACTTGTGTGCGCCGCGATGGCGGAGACAAGGTCATCGATCGCTCGATCACTGGTCTTGCAGAGGCTGGTTGGACCACCGGCCAGCTTCGCGACCTGTTGGTCGAATGGGCCAAGCGTGACGACTCGGCGGCAGTAGTGCTTGTCAACCTCGATGTGGATGGAGCTGACGAAGCCATTCACGAACTGACGTGTCGGTTTGCGGTCATGCACAGCGAGCTCGACTATGTGTCGCCTGACGATTCTGAACGGCTTGCCGCCACCGGTAGCGGTTCAACTCAGCTTCTCTGCTTGCGTGCAAGCGAAACTCTTGACGCCACCATCGAGCGCCATTCCGACGCCATCCGCCTTTGCGTTGCAGGTGCGGTGGGAGCCAACGCTCTGGCGACGCTTTGGCGCGCCGATCGCCCCGACGAGGTATCGACGGAGCACACGCAGCGCATCCGCAAGATGCGGCGCAAGGAGTTGGCAGATCAGCTCTTGGAACGAGCGTTTGGCCGCTGAGGCCCGAGGCCTGCTTCAGCGCGGGCCTTCTTCTGAATTGATCGGACGCGGCTGAATCTGCGGGTGATAACGAATAGCAGCAGGATGATTGCGACGAGCACCGTCGCTGCTGCAGTGACTCCAAGAAGCCCCAACACGGCAATGTTGCGAGTGAACGCGCCGATATCGGCTGGCTCGGAACACTCGACGTTGACGAGGTTCGGGTTGAAACGTGAGTTGCCCTGTCCGTCCCACAGCAGGCCGCCCGCTAGGTCGGGCGTGCTGAAGTCGATTGCCTGTCCGTCGGGCTGGGTGCGAACGGTGTAGCGAACGCCTGGCTCGAGCGGCCCGCTGAGCGGCGTGGTCGTGGTCCAGCCTTCAGGCGTGGTGCCAACAAGGAACTCGGCAATGCCCGGGGGCCCAGGTTCGCTGGGCACAGATTCGTCGTCATCGTCATTGTCATCGTTGCTGTCGTCGTCTTCGACGACGGGCTCGGGGGCCGGTGGACCTTCGATTTCCCAGAGCACGTCTTCACGAACAGCCAGTGTCACCGTGGACGGGCCGGGGCAGTTATCAACGAGGACTCGCACGCCCGTCTCCACCGTCGAGGTTGGTGTCAGGCGAATGCCTCGACGCTCGTCTTCAGCACACGCGCTTAGTGCGAGCGCGCATGTCACCGCTAGCCAGAGCAACCGGCGCGACATCGAGGAAGCGGGCGAAGAACGCACCCCCGAACGATAGTGACAAACCACCGATTACCGGGGGCATAGAGCAACAGGAAGCAGTAAAGCACGCCGGGCTGTGGCCGATGGGCAGGGTAGAAAGGTGCCTATGAGTGAGTTCACGAACAATCTGGTGTCGTTCCCCGCGGTCATCTTCACGGTTAGCTCGTTGTTCTTCCTCGGCTTTTGGGTCGTGACCACGCTGATTGGGTCGGGGTTCGACTCCTTGGGCGAACTCGATCTTGATTTCGATACCGATGTTGACGTTGATC
The DNA here is from genome assembly GCA_938038785.1 of uncultured Acidimicrobiales bacterium. Classification (GTDB taxonomy): domain Bacteria; phylum Actinomycetota; class Acidimicrobiia; order Acidimicrobiales; family SHLQ01; genus SHLQ01. The sequence goes on along the minus strand of CALHTB010000048.1, from coordinate 47,286 downwards.
TCGACGTCGAGGTTGATGTCGATGGTGGTGCCGATCTCGACTCGGACTCTGGTTCGGGCTTTCTGCGTAGCGCGATGGAGTTCTTGGGCATCACGGGTATGCCCATCCTTCTTGCCTTGAACCTGCTGTCGATCTTTGCTTGGGCGTTGTCGATGATCGCCATGACCGTCATTGGTGAAGTCTCTGGCACCTCACGGCTACTCATCGGGCTTGTGGTTGCTGCGGCCTCCCTTGTTGGGGCACGCTTTCTCACCAATCGCATCGCTACCCGACTCGAGCCAGTCTTTATCCCCACGCGGGCGCTTCGGCGTGGTGACCTCGTCGGGTCAACGTGCACCGTAACCACGCTCAAGGTCACCGACACGTTCGGACAGGCAGAGGTTCGCACGGCCGAAGGAGATTCGCTTGTGGTTCAGGTGCGCTGCGATGAAGCCAACGAACTAACCGCCGGTTCGCGAACACTCATTTTTGACGTGGACGAAGATTCTGAAATCTTCCGGGTATCTGCCGACATGGAACGCACATAGTTGCCGTGCTCGAGAGAGCACGGTTGGAAGGTGGACTTGTGCTTCTCAATATCTTGATCATTGTGGGAATTGTGATCGGCGTTGTGGCCGTTCTTGCAATTCTCATGGCCGTTGTGTACAGCTCGCTGTACAAGAAGGTGCCGCAGGGCAAGGCTCTGGTCGTCAGTACGACCAAGAGCGTGGTCGTGAGTTTCACTGGCCGACTTGTTGTGCCAATCATTCACAAGGCCGAGATCATGGACACCTCGGTCAAGACGATCGAGATCGACCGTCGCGCAACAGAGGGCTTGATCTGTCGCGACAACATCCGCGCAGACATCAAAGTGAACTTCTTCGTTCGTGTGAACAAGGCCGAAGAGGACGTCATTAAGGTGGCCCAGTCGATAGGCGTTGAGCGTGCAAGCAGCCAGGCAACGCTCGAAGAGCTCTTCGTCGCGAAGTTCTCTGAAGCGCTCAAGACCGTGGGTAAGGGACTCGATTTTGAGGACCTCTACACCGAGCGCCGCCGTTTCCGTGACGAGATCATCGAGGTCATTGGCACCGACCTCAACGGCTACGTCCTCGAGGACGCAGCAATCGACTACCTCGAGCAGACCCCACTCGGAAACCTTGACGAGAACAACATTCTCGACGCCCAGGGCATCCGCAAGATCACCGAGCTCACCGCGATTCAACACGTTGCCACCAACGTTGCGTCGCGTGAAGAAGAGAAGCAGATCACCGCCAAAGACGTCGAGACCCGCGAAGCGGTCCTCGAACTCATGCGTCAACAGGCCGACGCCGAAGCACGTCAGAGCCGCGAGATCGCAACCGTGCAGGCTCGTGAACAGGCCGAGACCGTCAAGGTGCAGAACGAAGAGCGCCTCCGGGCCGAGCGGGCTCGCCTCGCCACCGACGAAGAAGTCGCAATCACCCAAGAGAACCTCGACCGCGAGGTTGCGGTTGCCGAGAAGAACAAAGAACGCATCGTTGCGGTCGAGGAAGAGCGTGTGGCCAAGGCTCGCAAGCTCGAGATCGTCGCCGCTGAGGTAGAGGTCACCGCAGCGGAGAAGTCGGTCGAGAAGGAAAAGGCCGAGATCGCCGAGATCCAACGCGAGCGAGTTGCGGTCGAGAAGACCGTCGCTGAAGAAGTCGAAGCAATCGCCACGCTGCGAGTGGTCGAAGAGGCCAACCGTCAACGCGACGCTGTAGTCATCCAGGCTGAAGCCGAAGCGCAGGGCGAATTCGTAAAGGACATCAAGCGAGCCGAAGCCGCCGAACAGGCCGCAGCCCACCTGGCCGCCGAGCGCGTCGTCGCCGCAAAGGCCGACCTCGAAGCCAGCGACCTCGATGCACGGGCCACCATTCGTCTTGCCGAAGCAGCCCAAGCTGAGGCGGCCGCAACCGGCCTCGCTGAAGCCCAGGTTCGTGAAGCCGACGCCGTCGCCATCGAAAAGGTTGGCCTCGCTGAGGTTCGGGTCACCGAAGCTGAAGCAGGGGCGATTGCCAAGACCGGTGACGCCGAGGCGTCAGCGATGGAAGCGCTGCTTCGTGGCGAAGCCGCTGGCCTCAAAGAAAAGGCTGCGGCGATGCGCGAGCTCGAAGGCGTTGGCCAAGAATTCGAAGAGTTCGTACGCAAGCTCGAGGTCGAAAAGGAAATCAACCTGGCCGAGATCGAGGCTGGCATCGGCATCGCGGAAGCCCAAGCCAACGTGGTTGGCAAGGGACTCGAAAGCGCCAACATCGACATCGTTGGTGGCTCGGACATGTTTATCGACCGTCTGATGGGGGCCGTCACTGCGGGCAAGACCGTCGATGGCTTTGTGAAGCACTCCGGTGAGAGCCGCGAGCAACTCGTCGATGAAATCGGCAGCCTGCTCGAGAACGTCAAGACCGAAGATCTTCGAGACATGTCTGCGGCGGCTGCACTAAAGGCCCTCGCCGACAAGCTTTCGGACTAAGTCGACAATGTCTGACCCCAGCTCTGGGGGCTCCCCAGAGGTTCACGACGAGGCAGGTGCTGGCACCTACGAGCTTCTGCGCGCCCGTCTGCTCGGGCATGCAAAGACGCTCGCAGAACGCAGCGACGCACTGAACGCGCAACGAGTCGAAGCGTTTGGGTCGAGCAAGTTTGAGGTTGCTGGCGTCGAGCGCATCCGCACCGAGAACAACACCGTCCCTCGCGACATCGTTGCGGTGGGAGGCGACCTGCTCTTTGGCTACAACGTGTTCATCGGCCTCAAGACCGAGACAACCGTCGACGACGTCTTCAGCCTCCACCACTATTCATCGGCCAATGGCGAGTTGCGGTTCGACACCGCGCCCGACAATGCCGATGACAACTGGCTTCACGACCCAAACTTCCAACGTGACTTTGGCGAGCTGTACACCTACTACAAGGATGCTCGGTTACTTCAGTTGCAGCGGCGCGAAGGCCGCTTACTTGCTGCGTTCCAAACCGGGAAGAGCCTCGAGGACATTCGTGTCTTTCGCTGGTCGGTGAACGCCGATGGCGAGGTCTCCTATCTCGACAACCGAGGCGAGCGCGACTACGTCCGGGCCGAACAGTTCGATTTCGAGTGGGCGCAGGCGACCCGGGAAGATCACGTCGATGGCCGCTCGCCGTATGTGAACATCGGTGACGTCGTCTTCGTCGACCCAACGGGCGGCGACCTGTCGATCCGTCTCGAGGACAACACCCCTGCGGGCGAAACGCTGTTGACCGAACCGGTCGACGACGCCGATCAGTCGCTGGCTGATTCGCTGATTTCCTACGCCGTGCTTGGCGACCTGGTGGTGCTGTCGGTACTGCCGTATCGCGAAGAGAACCCTCGTGGCTTTGTGGTCAACACCCTCACGCGTACAGCGGTTCGTAACGATTCGATTCTGACCAGCTGTTTGCAGCTGCCCGAGGACCACGGCATCATCACGCCGAGCGGCTTTGTGCTTCGCACAGGCGAAGCCAAGTTGTTCGAGGTAGAGACCGCCGGAATGGGCTTTGAGGCGATCCGGCGTTCGCCAAATGGGGAGGACGTGCTGTACGTCTTCCACGAGCGGGCGTCTGGTCTGTCGATCTTGCTTGCATACAACTTGATCCGACGCGAGGCATCTCAGCCCATCACAGCACACGGCTACTCGATTTTCGACGACGGCAGCCTGATCGTTTTCCGCGAGGATGCCGAACCAACCCGGGTGCACCCGATGCAGGTGTGGCACACACCGTTCGTTTCCGACGAGTTTCACGCCAAACAGCCCGTTGGTGACTCGGCCCTCCAGCGCTTGGGTAACGCCGACCTGGTGCGAGGCATTTCCGACTCGCTCAATATCGCCCGCCAAACCGAAGAGGCCGAACCCTCAGCTGCGGTGTACGCCGACCTGCAGAATTCGGCGTCCCGTGTTCTCAACGGCTACTTCTGGCTCAGCGATGAAGAGACGGGAAATCTCGCCGAGCCGCTCACCGAAATCGCGGCAACGTCCACGCTCATTATCGACGAGTTCGAAAAAGTGCAGAACCTCCACGCAGCTGCGGCAACGACTCTGGCCGAGGCTCGTGCCGAGGTTGCGGCGCTCGTCGACGAGATCGAAGCTGCGCCGTCCGCAAACGCCAGCGAGCACGTGGGTGCGCTCCGGCGTCTGCGCCAGCAGCAGGGCCACCTGATCACGCTGCGCGATGTTCGCTACATCGACCTCGACGCCATGGATGCCCTCGAAGCCGAGGTCGTCGCAGCTTTCGAGGCTTCATCCACCAGCGCGGCCAGTTTCTTCGCAGGAAATGAAGCGTTCGTGTCGTTCCACACCGACCTCGAATCGATCGAGAACGCGTTCACCTCGGCCACTCGTACGCCCGAGCTCGACGAACCACGAGCCGAACTCGATGCCCTGGGCGAGGGCCTCGACGTGCTTACCCAAGTCGTGTCGGGCCTAGAGATCGACGACCCAACCGTTCGCACTGAGATCCTCGGCCGACTGTCCGATGTGATGGCTGGCTTGAATCGATGCCGGGCGATCGGCGAGAACCAACGCAAGTCGCTCGCAACCTCGGAAGGCGCGGCGGCGTTCAGCGTCGAGATGACGCTTTTGTCCCAAGCCGTGTCGGGCGAGCTGGCAAGGGCAACGACCCCCGCTCTGGCCGACGAAGCCCTGGGCCGTCTGTTGCTTCAGCTCGAAGAGCTCGAATCGCGCTTTGCCGAGTTCGATGATGAGCTCGTCGAGATTGGCCATCGCCGCGACGAGGTGTACGAGAGCCTTTCGTCACGAAAGCAGTCGCTGCTCGACGAGCGCCAACGAAACGCACAGCGCCTCATAGACGCCGCCGACCGGATCCTCGGCGGTGTGGGCCGACGAATCGAACGCTTCGAGAGTACGGACGAACTGAACTCGTGGTTTGTGTCCGACCCGATGGTCGGCAAGGTCCGATCGCTCGCCGAGGACCTTCGAGAGCTCGACCAAGCCGTGTCAGCTGACGAACTTCTCCGTCGCCTCGACACCGCCCGAGAAGACGCTGGCCGGTCGCTTCGTGACCGCTCTGACATCTTCGAAGAGGGCGGCAACGTCATCCGCCTTGGCAACCATCGGTTCTCGGTTGACACCGAACCGCTCGAACTCACCGTTGGTGTGATCGATGACGAGCTCAACGCGGTCCTCACCGGCACCGACTACCGCCAGCCGCTGCATGATGAGGTGCTCGACGGGTCGGAACGTTTCTGGACCCAACACCTGGCCTCGGAGAACGCCGACGTTGGCCGGGCCATGTACTTGGCTGGCACGATCCTTCTCGATGCGCTTGGCGGAACCGGTGAGCACACCCTCGACGACCTTCGGTCGTTGCAAACCCAAGCCGATGGCCTCGCCACCCTCGCTCGTACTGCGGCTGAGCAACGCGTTGACGAGGGATACGAGCGTGGTGTTCACGACCATGACGCTGCGCTGTTGCTCGATGCGTTGCTCGACCCCATCAGCAACGCAGGACTGCTGCGCTATGACGCCAACGTTCGCGCCGACGCAATCGTCTTTTGGCTTGATGGCCTCGACGACGGACAACGCGACGCATGGGCGGCGCGTTGTCGGAGCCTTGGCCGGCTGCGATCCGAATTTGCTCGGTCGCCGGCCATTGCCGACACCATCGCCGAGCTCGCTGTCGATGTGGCCGAGCACGGCCACGCTAACGACCCGGCGACGAGCGCTGAGTACCTCTTCGAGGAACTTGCCGAGGACGTACTGAGCTTCGACACGAGCGCCGATGCAATAGCTCTGGCCGACGCGTTTCGCCTGCACCAAACCGCAGGCGACCGGACCGCCGCCGAGATTGCGTCGCTACCCGACCTCGACGATCGTCTTGAGCTGACCGAGGCTTGGCTTACGGCGTTCGCTTCCGCTCAAGACCCCGACCGCTTGCCGGTCGTGCCGGAAGCGATCGTCATGATCGCCGGCGACGACGTGCCACGAGACCCGCATGCGCCTGCGCTAGGCATCGATGTGACTGGCTTGCTCGGCACCCACCAAAAGATCGACAACGGCGTGCTTCACGGACGTGCCGATGAAATGCTGACGACCGTTCGCCGGTATCGCCGCGACGAACGCCCTGCGTTCGAGGCCTATCAAGCTGCTCGGAGCAAGGCGCTCGCAACGACCCGTGACGAACTGCGCCTTGACGAGTTCCAGCCCAAGGTGATGAGCGCGTTTGTGCGCAACCAGCTGATCGATCAGAGCTATCTGCCAATGATCGGTGACAACTTCGCCAAGCAGCTCGGCAGCCTCGATAGCGGCCGCACCGACCAGATGGGATTGCTGTTGCTGATCTCGCCTCCTGGCTACGGCAAGACGACGCTCATGGAGTACGTGGCCAACCGCCTTGGCATGGTGTTCGTCAAGGTGAACGGGCCGGCCCTTGGAACTGGTGTGACCTCGCTCGATCCGAGTGAAGCTCCCGATGCAACAGCTGCCCAAGAGGTCGACAAGATCAACTTTGCGCTCGAGATGGGCTCGAACGTGTTGCTCTATCTCGACGATATTCAGCACACGAACCCCGAGCTACTGCAGAAGTTCATTTCGATGACCGATGCTCAGCGCCGCATGGAAGGCGTGTGGAAGGGCCGGACCAAGACCTACGACCTGCGGGGCAAACGGTTCGCCGTAGTCATGGCAGGTAACCCGTACACCGAGTCGGGGGAGCGGTTCGCGATTCCCGACATGTTGGCGAACCGTGCCGACACCTACAACCTTGGCGACGTGTTGTCGGGCCAGGACGACCTGTTTGCGTTGTCGTATATCGAGAACGCCATTGCGTCGAGCCCGGTGCTCAAACCAATGACGACCCGCGACCTTGCCGATGTTCCGGCCCTGGTCGAGATGGCAAAGCGGGGTAGTGGTACGCCCCAGAACCTCCAGCACCCGTATACGAGCGAAGAGCTGAACGACATGGTGGCCACGATGGAGCGTTTGCTCCACGTACAAAAGGTGTTGCTGTCGGTGAACATGCAATACATCGCGTCGGCATCGATGTCGGACGACCACCGCACCGAACCGCCGTTCCAGCTGCAGGGCTCGTATCGAAACATGGCCCGCCTTGCCGAGAAGGTGCTTCCGGTGATGAACGACGCGGAGATCGAAACCCTCATCGACGATCACTATGCAGGCGAAGCGCAAACCCTCACCAGCGGCACCGAGGCGAACCTGCTGAAGCTGGGTGAGCTACGGGGAACCCTGAGCGACGAAGACCAAGAACGCTGGGACGCCATCAAGGAGTCCTTTGCTCGGATCCAGCGACGCGGCGGAAGCGACGGAGACCCGATGCTTCTTGTGGCCGAGTCATTGAGCGAGATCGGCGAGACGCTGAAGCGCCAACCAAGGGCTCGAGCAACCGAGACCGTCGTTGTCCAGCAAGTTGCGTCGGCACCGGCCGCTGCTGGTGTTGCACCTGCCGCTTCTGGTGGCGTTGCGGTGGCTGGTGCTGCGGGACCATCACAATCCAGTCCGGCCAAAAAGGCGGAGCCAACTTCTCCGGTCTCAGATGTGCAGATTCCTGAGGTTGGCGGCATGCGTCTAGCCGACGCTCTGCAGCGGCTATTCGAGGCCGACCTAAAAGTCGCCCGAATCGACGGATTTGAGCTCGAAGACATGGTCGTGAGCACCGAACCGCCAGCAGGCACCGCTGTGCCGCTGCACAGCGTGGTTGAAGTTCTCGTAGGTACTACGTTTTTTGGCGGCGACGACGACGAGTAGCTCGTCTAGAGGAGCGGGTACGAACCGTCCTCATCGTGGGTTTCGGGGCCGAGTAGGGCCGGTGTAAAGACGCAGACGATACGCATGTCTGTGGCGGCCTCGAGCACGTGGCGATCGTGCTTGTCGAGGGTGTACATCACGCCGGGCCCAAGCTCGTGTACTGCGCCCGTGGCGACGTCGGTGACGGTTCCCGAGCCTTCGATGATCAGGTTCGCCTCGATGTGGTTTTTGTACTCCATGGTGAACCTCGCACCGGCACTCACCGAGGTTGCGTGCAGCGAGAAGCCCACATCGTCGCCGCGCAACAGATAGCGGGCACTGTGCCACACGCCGGGCTTCTCGGCAGTGTTTCCGTTCGCCTCGAGGTCTTGTAGCGATCGAACGATCATGTTCTTCTCCGGGTTTGCTCTGGGTGTTGTCTGCGCTGGGCGCAGTGGCAACCGTAACGCCGCTCCGACGAGCCTCGCCAGCAGCTTCTACACTGGGGATCACTGATTACTCGGAGGTTTTCATGGCAAAGCGACGTCGCAAGAAGCAGGTGGTACTCGCCCCTGCCTCTGATCCTCCGATGCGCCCCGGAATTATTGGCCTAAGCCGCACCGTGCCCGCTGACATCGTCAAGCCCCCGTACGCCGCAACCGGTGACCCCGGGCCGTCGGTGTCATCGCTTACCCGCACTCCCGACGAGCTCGACGCCATGCGCCGCACCGGGGCAATCGCCGCTGAGGTGCTCATTCACGCTGGACAGTTCGTCGAGCCGGGCATCACCACCGACAAGATCGACGAGATCGTTCATAACGAGACCATCCGCCGCGGCGGTTACCCGTCACCGCTCAACTATCGGGGCTTCCGCAAGTCGGTGTGTACCTCGATCAACGAAGTCATTTGCCACGGCATCCCCGACAACCGTCCGCTCGCCGACGGCGACATCATCAACATCGATGTCACCGTCTACAAGGACGGCGTGCACGGCGACAACAGCTGCACGTTCCTCGTGGGCGATGTCGACGAGATGTCCCGCCTGCTCGTCGCCGAGACGTATGTGTCGATGATGGAGGGCATCAAGACCGTGCGCAACGGTTCGAAGGTGCACGACATCGGCCGGGCCATCGAACGCCATGCACGTGCCCACAACCTGGGTGTGGTCAAAGAGTTCATCGGGCACGGTGTTGGTACCGAGTTTCACTCCGATCTTCAGATCCCGCACTACTACGACAGCCGGGCCAAGACCGAGCTGCTGACGGGCATGACCTTCACGGTCGAGCCCATGCTCACGCTCGGCGACCCTGGCTTGTACTTGTGGGAAGACGAGTGGACGGCGCTCACCATGGACGGCCGCCGTAGCGCCCAGTTCGAGCACACGCTGGTTGTTACCGACGACGGCTACGAGCTGCTCACCGTCGCCAGCGATGGCACGACAGCTGCCGAGCTGTACGCCCCAAAGCCTGAGGCCGTCACTAGTTGAGCCAACCGCTTGCAGACCTCGAGTGGGTGCTGACATCGCCGTCGTTGGTCGATGACCCGCGAGCTCTCGGCGCAGTGCCGTTTGATGCGAATGAAGTAGACGTCGAGCACCTCGAAGCGTTCATGGCCGAACGTGGCGAGCATCGGGTGGGGCGATACTTCGAGCACCTGATGCACTACTGGCTAGCGCACGTCCGCAAGGTCGACGTGGTCGAGGTCGGTATGCAGATCATCGACGCTGACCGCCGGACCCTCGGCGAGATCGACTTCCTCTATCGAGACGAACAGGGCGAACTCACCCACTGCGAGGTCGCTGTGAAGTTCTTCCTGCATTACCCGAACGAGGCTGGCAGTCATTTCCCAGGCCCTGCTGCCCGTGACAACTTCGAACGCAAGGCCAATCAGCTGTTCGATGTGCAGCTCGAGCTCAGCCAGGAACACGTCCCCGACGTCACCAAGCGCGTTGGCATTGTGAAGGGCCGGGTCTTCAAACAGGTTGGCGCACCCGAGCCTGCCGATCTTCCAGATCGCATGAACCCGGCCTGTCTCGGTGGAGCGTGGGTGAGCGAGCGCGATGTCGCCAACCTCGACACGTTTGGTGATGTCGGTTTTCACTTTGTGCAGAAGCCCCACTGGTTCGCACCGCTACACGATGCCCAGATCGTCAGCCGAGCAGACTTTCTGGCCCAGCTCAACGATCACTTCGACGGCCCCGCCTACCCCGTGATGGTCAGCCTCCGCGACAGCGACGGCACCGAGGCAGAACGCTGCTTCGTCGTACCCAACGCCTGGCCAGGAACGTAAGAACTAGCCTCGGCGTGCTATGTCGAGGTTCAGTGTTCCTTCGGCTCGCAGAGACGGTGCGGTGATCGGGCGTGGCGGTTCGTCTTGGGTGAACGTCAGTTCCCATTGTCGACAGATTCGGCTGAGTGCAATCAGCAACTCGGTCCTCGCAAATCGTGCTCCGAGGCATCGGCGAGGGCCAAGTCCGAACGGCAGGGATCCCTCGGCCCGTTCGTCATACTCACGATTCGGGTTGAACTCATTGGGGTTCTCCCACAGAGATTCGGATCGTTGGATGGAATACACCGGAATCATGACGAGGGTGCCTCTGCGGAGCTTCTTGCCGGCGAGCTCGGTGGTTCGCTTCGCGGATCGAACGATGGAAATTCCTGCCGGATACATTCGTAGCGTTTCGTGCATGACGGCTTCGGTCGTCGGCATCGACTGAAGGGAGGTGACGAGCCCTTCATTTGCCATTCCAAGAGCGCCGCCTTCAGCTGCGACGGCGGCTTGGAGGTCGGGGCGTAGCGACAGTTCGTAGAGCGCCCACGTCAGCGTCGAAGCGGTGGTCTCGTGCCCGGCGAACATAAAGCCGATGCACTCATCAACGATGGCTTTGTCTGCGAGCTCGGTTCCGTCTCCACTCTGGGCTTGGAGAAGCTGGCCTAAGATGTCCATGGACCGAGTGGATTGCGCTCGCCGGTGGGCGACAAGTTCGTGCATCGCCGCTTGAAGATTGGCTTTGGATTTCCTCAGGCGTCGGTTGCGAGGGGTCGGCGCGAGGAGCGGCGGCGACAGTGGCGAGTTGAATCGATAGGTAATCCACTCCAGAATCTCCTCGAACGTTCGCCGAACCTCGATCGCCAGCTCGTTGTTGTTTTCTTCGACGCCCAGAAGACCCCTCAGGGCGACGCGAATTGTGAGGTCGGTCATGGCTTCTTGAATGTCGATCTCGCCTGGGTGCCACGTGGATGCAGCCTCATCGACCGTGGTGAGCATGAGCGAGGCCAGGGCGTCGAGGTTGTGAAGCCCGAAGACCGGCGCGACCGGTTTGCGGCGAGCGAGCCAGCGGTCGCCGTCGAGGGTGAAGAGGTTCTCGCCAAGGCCATCGACGATTACTTGTCGCACCACCCAAGGCTTTCGATACGACTCAGCATCCTCCACCAGCACTCGCTGGGCACTGGTGTGGCTCTGCGCAACGACGAAGGGAAGCTTGCCTACAGTCGACACATCAGCTCCGTCAGGCAGCAGTGCCATCGATTCGAGATTGTCTCGACGAGCAGCCTTGACGAGGTCACCTAGCTTTACATGTCCAATCGTCATTTTTCCTCCTCTTGCCGCTCGCCCTGATGACGACCCCGACGAAGTGCTTCTGGGCGGAGCGGTCACGTCAGCCTTTCTGAAGGGCTACTTCTTGACCATTTGAGTGGAGCGTCATTCGTTGATACGTCGAAGACGCTTGAGCGATTTATAGAGCTCGTTGAGTCGTTCCATCAAGTCAACGAGAGCTGACAGCCGCTTAAAGGGGTTCCACGCGAGGCGTTCTCAGTACTTACGGCTGTCGCCACGCGTCCGAAAGGCCGTTCGCTTCCGAAAGTGCCCGCGTCGTAGCGACAATTCCCAGTTGTCTTCTTGCGTCATGCGTCATGGGGCCTGTCCCCCGATTGGCGTGGGTTTCTGAAAGTGCCCGCGTCGTAGCGACAATTCGAGTTGTCTTTTTGCGGGTGAACCCCGAAAGGTCGTCGCCGCATGTTGTCGCTATGACGCGGGCAGGAATGGGGGCGCGGACCCCTCCGGCCGTGCTTTCCTCACCATTGACACTCGGCTAGCGAGCCAAAAGGGCGTGCAAGAACGGCCACCCGTGCCCGGCGAGCTCGAAAACTGCAGATGATCTCGACTCAGGGCGCGTCAGCACCCGAGGTGTTGCCCTGATGGCGGAGTGAATCGGCGTGGAAGTAATCAACAGCGCAGCGGAAGCGACCGAGTCGACCCTCCGAGCGGCACCGGGGCAGAGCCCACCTGTGCGCGCCCACGCTCGGCAGCTAACCAGCGGGCCTCACGAATCTCGCTTAGGCGAACAAGATACTCAGACGTCCGCTTGCGGATCCGCCACAACGTCGACCGAGGTGCATCGGCAAACACATACACCCCACGAGCAATTCGACGGACACGACCACGCCGAACCTCCCAGCGCAACGAATCAGACACGAGCTTCGAAGCACGGTCGGTGAAGACAACACCGGCTGCCTCACACCCGGCCACCAACTCACGAACCGTCAACACCGCACCAGCGCTACCGGGCCCATCAGGACCCTTCGACGCGTCGTGCAGTAACCGCACCAGCAAATATCGCAATGGCCGCCCCCGCAGCGAACCATTCGAACCGACTTCCCAAGTGAACATACCCAAACACTAATCACGGGGTATGACATCTAAGACTGGACTCTCCGGACCTAGCGGGGCGGTATCGTCGGCGCCTCACACCAGGGTGAAATTGACCCTTCGGGCGTGGATGTCTGCTGCGTCGACCCGTACGAGAACTTCGGTGCCGAGCTCGGTGTGGCCGTCGGCGTAGGCCACGACGGCTGGGTCGTTGAGTTGGACGCGTACCCGGTTCTTCTTCTCGTCGACTGCGGTGACGAAGCCGTGGAATGTCTCGCCAACTCGGTCGACCAGCAGCGCGGCTTCGACCATGTCGAAGATGGCCCGGTCGAGTGAACCCTCACGGTTTCGAGCAGCACCGAGCAATCGGGGGAGCTCGGGCAAGGTGTTGAGCACCCACTCGGGAGGTCGTACGCCTGCGAGCACCGCCAGCACACACTCGTTGGCGTAACGGTCACCGAGGCGGCGCAGTGGCGCTGTCACATGGGCGTAGTCGGCAGAGATGGCCGAGTGCTGGGTGAGCTTGGGTAGTTCACCATCAAAGGCCTCGTACCCAGCGCCTCGAAGACCTCGTGCTGACTGGGCGATCATCGCAGCATCGATTGGGTTGTTGGGGTTCAGGCTTCGCACCATGGCCGGGTATGTCACCGACCTTGGCCACTCGATGCCGAGGCCCTTCGCTATTCGACGCAGCTCTTTGATGGTGCGGTTCTGCGGCGGCGGCAGCGTGCGGAGGATGCCAACTTTGCCGTCCATCATGATCTTCGCTGCAGCGATCCCGGTGAGCAGGCTGATCTGGGCATTCCAGCCCTCGATCGGAAGCGACTCGTCGTATTCCAAGGCAAAGCCGGTTTCGGTCGGAACGACTTCTTGGGAGGCAAGCCGCAGCGACACCGCATCGCGTTCTACTTCGAGGGCTTCACGGAGCAGGCCAACTTGTTTGAGCGTGTTGAGCATGTCGTCGCCGTCGGCGATGAGATCTTCAGCTGCCCGGTAGGACAACTTTGCCCGCGACCGGACCAACGCTCGTTCGAGGTTGGCGTCGACGATCTCGCCGCGCTCGTCGAGGTCGATAGTCCACAGCAGCGATTGCCGGTCGAGATCTGGCAGCAGGCTGGCGGCGTCTTCGCTGATGGCCTTTGGGTGCAGCGGCGAACGGCTGTCGGGTGAGTACATCGTGAAGCCCCGAGCTTGGCTTTCGAGGTCGATGGCGCCACCGGGCTTCACCCAGGCGGCCACGTCGGCGATGGCGTAGTAGACGCGCCAGCCCATGTCGGTCTTCGAGGTGTGCACGGCTTGGTCGAGGTCCATCGAACCTGGTGGGTCGATCGTAACCAGCTCGATATCGGTTCGATCGGTAACCACCGTTGCGGCTGAGCCGTCGGGGATCTGCGGGCCGGCAGCAGCGCTCGCTTCGGCCTCGGCAATGACCTCGTCGGGGAACGCCTTGGGCACCTCAAGCTCGGTTCGCAGAGCGTCGAGGCCCTTGCAGATCACGTCATCGTCACAACGAAAGGGGAGTCGAGCCATAGGTTCTAATCGTATTGCGTCGCAGGCCGTACGCAGGGTCTACAAGGCACCAATGCATGTGAACTTTTGAGAGCTACAACAGCTCGTCGCGTAGGCCCTGCTCGTAGTTGGCGTCGTATGCCTCGATGTCCATCTCAAAGTCTTTGAAGCTGTTCGAGATTTGCCCCGGTGTCGGAAGCCCGTCGACCGATGGCCACGTGTCGGGCTCCCAGAGCTGCGAACGGATCATGGCCTTGCCGCACTGGGAATAGGCCTGGTCGACGGTGATTCGAAGCACGATTGCGGGGGCCTTGTCGTCGATCGCGTGTGATTCGAGGACGTCTGGGTCGGTGATGATGACGGCGCGTCCGTTCACCCGCATGCTGTCGATGCGGTGTGGAATGAGGAACAACAGCGACACTCGTCCGTCCTCGACAATGTTGCGAAGACTGTCGATACGGTTGTTGCCCTTGCGGTCGGGCAGCTCGAGGGTGTGCTCGTCGACAACCCGGACGAAGCCGGGCCCGTCGCCACGAGGCGTGCAGTCGGTTCCGCTGGGCCCAACCGTCGCAAGCGCGCAGAACGGCGACGCTGCGATCATCTGCTGATACACCGGAGCGAGGTACGTCTGCTCTTTGGTTCGGGCCCCAAGCGAGACGTCGCCGTAGAGAGCTTCAAGTTGTTCGATCGTTGTAATGGTGTGCGGCGCGTTCGTCATAGAACGAGTCAACCATGTCGCGCCGAAAGACGCCGTGAAGGCCGTGGCTAGTTGCGAAGGGTGGCGTCGCCGGGCCTTGGCAACTCGATCCACACCCGGCCTGGCAGCAGCTGCAGCGGGTTGCCTTCGGAGTCGAAGTACAGCGGAACAGCGTTTGCGTTTGGCTTACGCCAGCTGCCGCGAATGAGCTTGCCTTCGGTGAAGATCCACGCCCGGCCCTTGCCAATGACGTTGGCTTCGGGCGAGTTGCGGTCGGCGGGGCTTACGCCGTACGGGGTGAACTGCACGATGACCGTTTCCGGTGCGGTACGCACGCCAGCGGTGTCAACCGTGGCCCGGCCGTCCTGAGAGCGAGCCCAACCAGAACCGTTCCACGTGTAGCTCACGTTCGTGCTCTCGTAACTGACGTTGACGCCCTTGGTGGCGGCGGTCTTGTTCGGGTTCGGGGTGCCTGGGCGGCGGATGGTGAACATCTGTGGCGGCACGCCAGGAGCGCTTCCACCGGCACGACGCAGCGCTGCGGTCGAGCTGAAGAGGTTGTGCGGTGCTGGACGGCTGTTGTTGCGGAAGTACGCCCGACCAGCACTGGTGGCATGTCCGATGTTTACCAGCGGCGAAGCGTTGATGGCGCTGGTGGTGCGAGAGTTGCCACCCGAGTTGGCGAACAACGGCTTGTTCAATGGGCGAACGAGGTTGATGTCGGTCGTGCGCATCGAGCGAACTGGACCGACGGTGCCAACCTCTTCGGAATGGAAGACCGCGGCGTAACGGGTCTGGCCACCTTCGACAAGCTCGACGAAGACCATGTCAGCGTCGTTGATACCGGCTTGCGGACGAGCTCGAGGCACGTTGTCGATCTTCACTACCAACGCCGCCCGGTTGTTGCCGTGCGGGTTGTTACGGCCGGTGAGCTGCGAACGGCTTCCCGAGTTGCGGTACCACGCGAGTGCTTGCTTCACCGTTGCAAGCTCGTTGTTGGCATCGTCCATGCCGACCTGCAGCTCGCGCACGGTGGCATCGATGGTGATCAGCCGGTTCGCAAGCTCTTGGCGAGCAGCCATCAGCTCGGGCACGTTGGCCTGAAGTGACGTGATCTCGCCGTCGATGCGAGCTAGCTCGCTGTCTGCGGCTTCAACTACCGAGCCAAAGACTTCTTGGTTCTGCAATGGGCTCGAATCGTGTTCAAGTGCTTGGAGCTCGCGCGCAAAGGCAGTCTGGGCGGGTTGGCCGCTAACAAATCGTTCGAGCGCCATGTTGACCCGAACCAGAGCAGGCTGGCGGCGGGCGAGGGCGAGGAATTCGAGTGCGTCTGCGGAACCTTCGATCGCTGCGGTTCCGGCGTCGATGTCGACGAGAACCTGCGAGCGCTCGATGTTGAGCTCGTCGATAGTCCGCTCGGCGTTTGTCACCTCATCGAGCAGGCGAGCCTCGCGTGACTCAAGCTCTAGCTGATCGTCGGTCTTGGTGCCTTGCGCGTCGACGGGCGCGGTAGTGGTGGCGAGCATGCCAAACACCATCAACAATGCAAATACCACCCGCGTCATGCGCTGACGCGAAGTTGTGGGGGGTGCGATCTCGGACTTAGCCATCAATTTGCTCCACAGCTGGGGGGTCGGACTCGAAGCTCGGTCGCTCGGCTCCCCACGGATTGGTAATAACGGCGCCGATAGCTAGAAGGATAACCAAGGTAAGTACCGCCGTGACCCATCGTGCTCGACGTTCGTCGCGTTCAGGAATAATCGGAAATTCCGAAGGAAGCCATTCGTAACCCAGAATCTTTCGGCGCATGTCCTTCTTTGCATACGGCTCGATGACCTGGGGAAGGCTTCGTGTTCGGGGCGGATCGACCTGCCCAAGGCGGGCGGGAGCGATCGAGCTGTTTTCGGCGAATTGAGCTCGGGCCTTTACAAAGACTCGCGCGAGGCGGCGTGGGCGCATATCGAGCGCCATGCAGATGAACTTCGGTGGTGTTTGGTAGCGGTAGCGCAACAACAGGGCCAGCTTGTAGTCGGCTCGCATCTCCGAAAGCGTGTCAGCAAGGTAGAACGACGCCCGATTTTCGCTGCCTTCAAGCAGCGCCGAGCTGAGACGGCGGGTCGGGTTTTCTTCGAGATAGCGGTGGGCTTCGTTGCTGGCGATCGAGGCAAGCCATGCCGTGTATGCCGCTGGAGCGGGCAAGTGGTGATCGTTGAATCGACTGAGCGCCACCCGGAACGTCACGATGGTGAGGCGAGTGGCGACGTTGCCGTCCTTCACGAGGAACCAGCAGATGTCGTAGACCATTTGGGCGGCTTCGGGATTCACCGGTGTGGGTGATCCGTAGAACATGTTTCGCCAGTCGGCTGGGGTCACCGGCGGGAAGGTGCCGATTCTCTCAATCGCGGATGTGGACGGGGCGGTCATCTCGTGGGTCATAGTAGCCGCAGAGCGCCTGCCGATATAACGCCACGGGAGAGAATTTCCGCGCAAATCAGCGCTTTTGGCAGCGCCTGCAGAACGTCGTTGTCCTTGCGTCGATCACAATTGTGCTGAGTGGCTCGGCGCAATTCGTGCACGGCTCGCCCCCTCGGCCGTACACGAGAAGGGCGTGTTGGTTCTGCCCCTCGTCGCCTTCGGCGTTGACATAATCACGCAATGTCGTGCCGCCATTGTCGATTCCCGTAGCCAGAACCTGCTTGACCGAGTCGGCCAGACGATCGCACCGTTCGCGGCCAACACGACGTGCCCGCGGGTCGATTCCGGCCAGAAACAGCGCCTCATCGGCGTAGATATTGCCCACTCCAGCAACAGGCCGTTGGCTGAGTAGCTGCGTCTTGATCGAGCGCGAGCGGCCAACAATGGCAGCGTGGAGAGACGCTCCGGTGAAGTCACCATCGAGTGGCTCGGGGCCCATCTGGTGCAGCGTCGCGATGTCGCCATAGTCGCCTTTTGGCACGACGCGGAGACGTCCAAACCGCCGGGTGTCGTCGAACACCAGGTGTCTCCCGTCATCGAACGCCCACACCGCCCGCGTGTGTTTGCCGTGAGCTGCACACGACGGATCGGAGCCGTTGCCGGTTTCGAGATGGAACGAGCCGGTCATCCCCAGGTGAGCCACCAGTTCGTGGTCGTCGTCGAGCTGAAAGAGGAGATACTTCCCGCGCCGGGCGATTCCGGTAATCGTCGAACCGACCGCATCGAGGGCGGGTGTGAACTTGTCGCTCCAATGCGAATCGGCCGCCACGATGACCGCATCACGGACGAGCGGTTCGAGCTGGCGTCGAATCGTTTCGACTTCGGGCAACTCTGGCATGAGTGCACGCTAGCCTCGCCCTCCAATGCCGACACCAGATCAAATCCGTGACCGCTACCTCGACGAGCTCCTCGGAGCTGCGTCTGTGCTGGCCGACGTCGAGTCGGCTGCTGTGGCCGAGGCGTGGGCGTCAGGTGCGGTGGCCGAGTGGCTTGCGCTCGACGGAGCTGAAGGCCGCCTGGCCAGCAAAGTCGCCGACCGGGCACCCCTGGCCGCGCAGCTCATCGAGTGGATCGATGGTGCTGATGCGCCAGCTGCGGCCGACGAACCCGAGTGGCTTGCCGACTTCGGACGCCATGAACTCACCAAGGCGGTGCGCATTCATCAAAGCGGCGCCAGCGATGCCGGAGTCATCCTCGAATACACCGCCCCATCGGGCGAACGCCACGACCTGTCGGTTTCGATCGAAGCCGACGCCATTGTCGGTATTGCTGTCGGGCCCGAAGGTTTGGCCATCGCTGCTGTCGAAGCCGACCACGATGGCATGCAGGTCGAAGACCTCGAACCTCGCCGAGCGATCGAGATCGTGCGCGAGGCGCTCGGCCAACCCCTCGGGCAGCTATCAGCTGCAGCCGAGGCCACGTTGCCGCTCGTCGTGCGACGTGTCGGCTTCTCGATCGATGAGCTCACCGAGTTCGCTGGGGCTACCACCGACCGCACCTTGCCCGAACGCGATGTGGAGGACGACCGCTACTCGGTGGAGTTGCTCAGTTCGGCGCTTCGCAAACAGCTCGCCGAAGATCAGCCCGAAGAGGTGTCGCACGCTCTCGATCAGTTCGCGGCCCGGGTCGCTCGCGATGACCCTGACGCGCTCACCGTGTACGACATTGCCGAGCTCGACCCAACCAACGAGCTCGACATCGACGGATTTATCGAGCTCGTCGGCAGCTACCTGGCCCCGAAGAACCTCGATCCACACACCGATCCGCAGTTCGCTGCGCTGATCGAGCTCGAGCCAGCCGACTGGATCGGCGTGATTCTCGGAATGTCGCGCGCCGCCCCGGGAACCGACATCGACGGCGACGCGTTGGTGCGGTTCATCAACAAGGCGCCCGAGATCACCACGACGATCCCCAAGAAAGATGCCCCTCGCCTGGCGTGGGCGTTCGAGCAGATGCTGTATTCGTGGGAAGTGACCGGCGTGCTCGATGAGCACGGCAAAGTCACGCCTGCAGCCCGCTGGCTGTTGCCTCGGGCCGCAATTGCCTCGTGGAGCTAACCGGACGCCTCGACGTCAGGGTTTCTCATATCGATGAGTGAGCGTTTGGCTGCTTCGGCGGTGGTCTGGAGCACGTCGCCATCGGAGATTGCAAGGCCCAAACGAAGCACACCCTTTGGGTCGTGAGCGACAACGAGCACCGCCGACCGGGTGCCGACGTCGATGGTGCGGACCTCGCTGAACGTGTGATCGGGTGCAATGGCAACGATGACGGCTTTCGCCACGGCGTCCTCAGGGCGGGTGGCTGACGCTGTGCCTTGGAAGCCTTGGCCGTCGAGCTCGATGGTGATGGTTGCCTGGGAGACATCTTCGATTTGGTCGAGTGAGAGCAACGGTGGTTCGAACCCGGCCCCGCCGTCGTCGAGGTGGAATTGGTGAAGCACCCTGGCGAACGCCCGCGAGATGGCAGTGATTCGCTTGGCCGTCTCGGGGGCTTGGATTGGCCCGTACACAAAGAGGCCGTCGGAGTCGGGGCCAGTTGTGCGCACGTAGTGCCCGCTGAGGGCGCCGTGTCTGAAGGCCGCGACCGGCTTGCGGCCGTTCGACAACATGGTGATGGTGTGCATCAACCGGAAGTTCTCGGTTGGGGTTAGCAGTTCGAGCTTTGGGTGACGAGCGAAGAACAATGGCTGGTCATCGTGGGGCACGTGGAGGTAGGCCGCCAAGCTCACCGGGCCTAGCTCTTCCATCAGATCGAACGCGGCGCCCACCATCGAGGAGAAAAGGTGGTCGATCTGTGGGGTCGAACGAGTGGTCAGCGCTGGGGGAGCGGCGCGGGTGATCGAGGCGACCTGAGGTTGCGCGACCGGCTCGGGACTGGACATAGATGTGATGATACCGACCAAAAATGCCGCGTTACGTAGCGGGCCGACCGCAATGTGTTGTGAATGTTGGCCGGTTAGCTCGCCGCAGCGACAAAGCGAAGCGAAGGTGCCGAGGCTCGAATGCGGCCTGACGAGTGCCGTAGCTCAAGCTCGGCGAGGCCCTCGGGGCATTCGCCAGCATAGGGACACCAGCCACACAGGGGCCCGGGGGAGGCCTGGTAGGTCTCCGATGTGACCGAATCGTTGAGCATCGTCCACGTTTCGCCCAGCGCATCGACCGCGGTGGTGATGAGCTCTTCGGTGACTTCGGTTTCGATGATGCACTGGCCCAAGTACAAGAGCCGGGCAGCCTTTGGGCGTTCGCCAGTGGATGCTTCGACCGCTGCTGCATAGAGCAGTACCTGCTCCAACCGAGCATCGGCGAAACGTCGAGATGGAGCTCGCCCAGACTTGTAGTCGCTGACGACCAGGCCAGTGGCGTCGCCAGGTTCGCGTTCGAGGCGGTCGACGATGCCGCGAAACGGCACGTCGCCCAGATGGGTGTCGACCTTCTGCTCGTTGGCAACCACCTCAACCTCGGCGGGGTTCTCGAGCCGCCACAAGCCTTCGATAGCCGTCCATGCCAACCACCGGAACCGACGCTGCTCGGCATCGTCGAGGCCGAGCGCCAGGAAGTCGTCGTGCTCGGCAGTTTCGGGCCACACCTCGCGGGCGATCTCGCGGGCTCGGTCGGTGGTGCGAGACGGGCCAGCCTCTTCCATCAACAGCTCGAGTACGCGATGGGCAAAGGTGCCTGCGATGGCGGCTTCTCCTGCGGGGTCGGGGAGGCGATCGATGTAGCGGAACTTCCAGCGACGTGCACACGACCGGAACGTGGACGCACTCGAGGGAGACAAATACGGCGGTGGGCCCGCGGGCTTGACGATAAGCCGATCGTCGATTCGCGTGTCAGCCGCATCGTGGGGGCGTTCGCCACCAACGTCGTACAGCTTCTCGCTCGTGTCGAGATCGGTAAATGTCATGTATGTAGTTCTAGCAGTGGGGTGTGACACGCACGGCGCTGAGCCCAGGTTTACTAGCCGTTCTTGGCGGCTTTCCACTCGTCGTAGGGCTGGACTTCGAGGCCGTCCTCGACCCAGCCGGTAAAGCCGGTGTCGATGTGGGAGACCTTGGCCATCCCCATGTCCTGAAGCAACTTGGCGGTCAAACTTGACCGGGCTCCGGCGGCTCAATGGAAGATGAACTCACAGTCCTGAGCAAAGAACGGGTCGTGGTACGGCGACTCTGGGTCGACCCAGAATTCGAGCATGCCCCGGGGTGCATGCTTTGCTCCAGGGATGACTCCGAGTTTCTGAAGCTCACGTACATCACGAATATCGACGAGGAGGGCGCCTTCCTCGTCGGCACGCCGCTTGGATTCGGCCGGGGTGAGGTTGGAGATCTCAGCCCGCGCTGCCGCCATCATCTCGTTTACGGATCGGATAGCCATACGGATGAAGCTAGCTCATGGCCACAGAGCGATGCACGGGGTCGGCCCGACCTAGCGTTCGCGGCCTACCAGCGGCTCTTTTTGTGCCTCGACATTTTGCTCAGCCGTTTGCTGAGTTTGCTTTGCGTTTGATCGAGGATTCGGTACGCGGCTTCATAACTCGGGTCGATTTTCAGGGCGGCTTCGGCTGCCTCAAGTGCCCGTGCGTTTTCCTTGGCCATCAGATGGACCCGGGCCTTTGCTTCGTGGGCCTCGGGGTCGTCGGGGTGGGCAAACACCAGCACCTTCGCTGACTGGGCCGCCCGGGCCAGCAACGCCTTTCGATAGTTCACGTTCGTGAGCTCGGGGATTTCAGCGATGATCGCAATGTGCGCCAGATGCGCTGTCTTCGACGTCGGGTCGACCTCAAGGGCAGCGTTAATACCGTCCATCGCCTCGAGCCACTTTCCTGCCTCGGCGAGCTCCTCCGCCTTCTGGATCGACAGTCTGATCGGGTCGGGAGCCGGTGGTTGATCTGACATTGCCATCCTTCTCGAAATTTTGTGCAGTTGACCACGTCTCAGGTGGCGAAGTGCACAAATTTTCGGGACTTAGAGTTAGACGTCGAGGGCTGCTGCGTCGAACTCGTCGGAGTTCTTGATGATGTAGTCGCGCCGGACCGCAACGTCCGAGCCCATGAGCACGTCGAACATCTTCTCGGCGCGGCGCTTTTCTTTCTCGGCCTCGTCGATGGTGAGGCGTCGAAGGATGCGGGTCTCGGGGTTGAGCGCAGCGTGCTCGAGCTCGTTGACATTCATCTCGCCAAGGCCCTTGAACCGTTGCCACTTGATGTTCTCGGCCTTGCGGTTGCCCTTGGCCAGCTCGGCGGTGAGTTGGTCTCGGTGCTCGTCGCTAAACGCTCGATACGTCTGCCCGCCGACCTTGGTGCTGAACAACGGAGGTTGCGCGGCGAAGACGCGGCCGGCCTCGATCAGCGGCCGCATGTACTTGTAGAGCAACGTCAACACGAGGCACCGAATATGGCTGCCATCGACGTCGGCGTCACACAGGATCACGATGCGGCCGTAACGGGCTTGGTCGAGGTCGAAGTCCTTGCCTGAACCGCCGCCGATGGCAGTGAACAGCGCTTGTGCTTCGCTGTTATCGAGCACCTGCTTGAGCGTGGCCTTGCCAGCATTGACCACCTTGCCGCGCAACGGAAGGACGGCCATGTATTGGGCGTCGCGACCACGAATCGCCGGGCCAGCCGCCGAGTCGCCCTCCACGATGAGCAGCTCGCTATCGGGGCCGTGCACTCGACAGTCGGCCAACTTGCCGGGCATGCCGGTGCTGCCAAGGCTTGCTACCTTGCGCTTGTTGTCGAGCGCCTGCTTGGCGGTGTGGCGAGCAAGGATGGCGTTTGCGATCTTGTCGCGAATGCCGTTGACGTGGGTCTTCTTCGAACCGACTCCGTTGAACCAGTCGACCATGCCTTGCTTGACCACTTCGTACACGATCTTCTGCACACCGGGCGTGCCGAGCTCTTGCTTGGTCTGCCCGCGGAACTGCGGTTCGGGGAAGGTGACCTTGCATACCGCAATGAGGCCCTCTTGCACGTCGTCGTTGACCGCCTTGTGCTTGTTGTTCTTTGCCAGCTTCGCCAGCTTGCGCATGTCCTTGAGCAAGACATCGTTGACGGCGCGGTTCATCGAGCGTTCGAAGCCGGTGAGGTGGGTTCCGCCCTCGCTCGTTGGAATGGTGTTTACGAAGGTGACGATGTTCGTGTCGTAGCCCTCGACCCAACGAAGCGCGACGTCGACGGTGCACTCGCGCTCGACCATCTTCATCTTGCCGTTGACCGGCACCTTCTCTTCGAAGGTGTCAATGCCCGACAACGTGATGACGTCGGTGACTGTGGTGCTCTCGCCAACAAGATCGTTGACGAGGTCCTTGAGGCCCCCACGGCTAAGGAACTCGACCGGGGCCTTCTTCGAGCCGCTCCGCTTGTCTTCGAGGGTGATGCGAAGACCGGGCACGAGGAAGCAAGCGAGCTTGACTCGACGGACGACCTCGTCCCATTCAATCGACGCTTCGGGGTCGAAGATGTCTTGGTCTGGCCAAAAGCGGATGCGGGTTCCGGTCTTCTTGGTCTTGGCGATCTTCTTGAGCTCGTGGCCCTTCTTGAACGACGAGCCGCTGAAATGGCCTGCGACCCGTTCGTTGAAATCGAGAGCCCAGGTGTGGCCTTGGCGGTCGACTTCTGCCTTGAGCTTCACCGACAGTGCGTTGACCACCGATGCGCCAACGCCGTGCAAGCCGCCCGACGATGCGTAGGCACCGCCACCGAACTTGCCGCCAGCATGCAGCTCGGTGAGCACAACTTCGAGCGCTGAAACCTTGCGCTTCTTGTGCTTGTCGACCGGGATTCCGCGGCCGTTGTCGGCTACCTCGATGGACCCGTCGCGATGGAATGTGACGAACACCTTGTTGGCTTCGCCCGCAGCAGCCTCGTCGACGGCGTTGTCGATCAGCTCCCACACGAGGTGCATGAGGCCAGCCGAACCGGTGCCGCCGATGTACATGCCGGGGCGCTTGCGCACCGCATCGAGGCCCTCGAGGGTCTCGATCGAATCGGCATCGTAGTTGGACTTTTTCGGGGAGTTTTTGGTCATTGTTGCCATGTAGTTGATCTGATCTTAGTGGGAGTGGTTGTTGCTCTAAGAGGGGTGCTTCCCGAACGCGATGTTTCGAGCCCCAAGGCGAGAAACTCGGTTAGCGAGCGAAGCGAGCGACGCCTACGGCCAGAATTGGTTGGTCGGTGGTTGTGCTGACGAGGTCTCGTTTGGTGAGCTCGAGCTCGATCGGCACCGGGTCGGGTGCGGGCTTGGTTTTGTCGTCGTCAGACCCGACGATGGCGAGCATGCCCTCGGTCTTACCGATGTGGGCGAAGACCAGCGCTTTCTCGTCGGTGAACCGGGTGACACGCACACCACTGCCGCCTCGGCCCTTCGCTTCGAATTCTGACGACGGCGTGAGCTTGGCCGTGCCCTTGTCGGTCACGGTGAGAATCGGTTCGTCGCTCAAGATGACGCCGGCGGCAATGACCTTGGCGCTGCCCTTCAGCTTCATGCCTGAAACACCCGACGCGTTACGGCCCTGCACGCTGACGTTGTCAACTGCGGTGCGAAGCACCTGGCCATCGCTGGCCACGATCGCGATGTCGGCACCGGCGGGTGCGGTGAACGCGGCAACGAGCGAATCTTGGGGCTTGAGGTTGATGAGCTTCTGGCCTGGTCGCGTGCCCGCGACCTCTTCGGCGCTCAGCTGTTTGGCTACGCCGTTCTCGGTGACGAGCACCAAGTTCTCGGCACCCTCGGACTTCGGCGCCATGATCGTGAGCACCTCTTCGCCTTTGTTCGTGCCGAACAACTTGCGGGTATCGGTGCCGCGAGATCTGCCGCCGACCTCACCAATTTCGAGGCCGAGAGCGAGCCGGGCCAGGCCATCGGTTGTGGCCGCAAAGATGGGGGCGCGTGTCGACGCCATGCGGCTGGCGACAACAACATCGTGTCGCCCTGGAGTGGCTCGCTTAGCTCCCTCGGTTGGCGCCCTGCCAACCATGCCGCTCGTCGACAACGTAACGACACATGGTGTGTCGGGAATGTCGTCGTCGCCTCCGCCGTCGAGCACCGTCAGGTCGATATTTGCGAACTCGTCCTCGGAGGTAATGACGGTGCGGCGGTCGACGCCGTACTCGTCGACCGCGGCCTTGAGCTCGTTAAGCACCACGGTGCGCTGACGCTGTTCGCTGGCCAGCAGCTTCTGGGCATCGGTGATCTTCTCTTCGAGTTCGGACGCTTCGTCTTCAAGCTTTTGCACTTCGAGAGCGGTGAGGCGACGAAGCGGCATGTCGAGCACATGGGTGGCTTGCACCTCGGACAGGTCGAGCTCGCTCATGAGTGACGACTTCGCCTCGGCCGCGTCCTTTGACGCTCGGATGATCTCGATGACCCGGTCGATGTTGTCGAGCGCGATCAGCAAGCCCGCAACGATGTGAAGCCGTGCTTCCCACTTGGCGAGGCGGAACTCGGTCCGACGGACGATCACTTCGAGGCGATGTTGGATGTAGTGGTTGCACAGATCCCACAGGCCAACGGTGGTTGGCACGCCGTCGACGAGCACCACGTTGTTGATGCCGAAGGTCTCTTCGAGCGGGGTCATTCGGTAGAGGTTGGCCAGCACGGCCTTCGAGCTGGCGCCGGGACGAAGGTCGATCTGGATGCGCAGCGGATTGTTCTTATCCGACAGGTTCTTCGCGCCCTCGCGCTCGTCGACGCCGGGGAGTTTGCCAACCGACGCAAGCTCGTTGATCTTGGTGATGACTTTTTCTGGGCCAACCATGTAGGGAAGCTCGGTGATGACGAGCGCCTCGCGGGCCCGGGTGAGCTTGATGGTCTCGGCCTTAGCGCGGATGCGGACCGTGCCACGCCCGGTTTCGTACGCCTCGCGCAGCGAGTCGTCGATGAGGATGCCGCCCGACGGGAAGTCTGGGCCCGGAAGAACCTTCATCAGTTCGTCGACGGTTGGCTTCGGGCGACGCTTCTTCATCACCAGCTCGATGGCTGCGTACACCTCGCGCAAGTTGTGCGTAGGCATGTTTGTGGCCATGCCGACCGCAATGCCGGTGGTGCCGTTGACCAACAGGTTCGGAATGAGCGCGGGAAGGACGGTTGGCTCGTCGCGAAGGCCGTCGAAGGTTTGGGTGAAGTCGACCGTTTCTTCGTCGATTTCGCTAACCATGTCCATGGCGGCTTGGGACAGCTTGCACTCTGTGTATCGGTAGGCGGCGGGCGGATGGTCGAGCGAACCGAAGTTTCCCTGTGGGGTGATGAACGTGAGCCCGCGGGAGAAGTCTTGCCCCATCCGTACAAGCGTCTCGTAGATGGCCGAATCGCCGTGAGGGTGGTACTTGCCCATCGTGTCGCCCACAACACCGGCGCACTTGCGGAAGTCGGCATCGGGCCGGATGCCCTGCTGCAGCATCGAATACAGAATGCGCCGCTGCACCGGCTTCAACCCGTCACGAATGTCGGGGATAGCGCGGGCGGTAATGACCGACAAGGAGTAGGCGAGAAAGCTCTCGCTCATCTCGTCGGCGACAGGGGTGTCGATCACCTCGGCGGCGAAGTTGTTACTAAAGAGACCAGGCTGGTCGGGCACGGATGCTCCAATTGGGTCGAGAACTTGGGTTGCGATGACGGAAGCTATCGCTGCCGCGTACGAACAGGCGTTCGCATCTTATCATCGGACGTCTCGACCGTAGCGTGCCGATTTACTCGTGGTGCGCCACTTTCAGCGAACCTCGCGACGGAGGTGGGGTGCATGAAAACGACAAAGACCGGATCCGCAAGGAGGGGGAAACGGATCCGGTCTGTGTCTTGCGACGAATCGGGGGAGGGAACCTCGATTCGTCGAGTTATGTGGAGGGGACTTACGCAGCCTGGAGGGTTCGGCTAGCGAGGTAGTTCTCGACCGATGGGGTCTCGGAACCAAAGACGAGCTCGATGAGCTCGGAGGTGCGATGAGCATCGGACTCGAGTGCCTTCTCGGCGGTGATGCGATCATCGAGCTGCTCAGCGGTCACGGTGATGAGTGCGGCGAGGTTGTCGATGCGCTCATTGGTGAGATCGATGAGGTCGTTCTGTACTTCGGTGCTTTCTGTGTTCATGGGATTCCTTTCCCGCTTTATCCGCTTGTTGCGGAGTTACTAAGTAGAACTGTCGAGCGGATCTGTTCATTCCCACTTCGAGTTGGAATTGGGTAAGAGATGCAGGTTTCGTCCGATTTCGGGAATCTTCGAAACCAGAGTTGCGGCCCGCCGCCGCAACTCCCCGCTCTTGATGACATCATCTTGCTCGCGATTTGGGCGTTACGAAATGGGGAGGTCTCCCCGGCGAACCAACCGCGGGCCCGCCGAACAAGCGACGTACTCTTCCTCTTAGGCGAAGGGAACAACACCGTGGACGAAGTGGGACCAAACGATCCAAATCGGGGCAGGTCATCGATTGGCGGATTCAAGATGCCGGGCAGCAAGCCCATCGAGGTGCGCGGCCTCGACGACGTGCACACCGCGAGCTACGGCGGCTTCCGCAAGCCCAAGCCCAAGGAGGAGTACACCCAAGACACCCTCGACATTTCCGGTGGCGGGTACACACCTGCGCAGAGCAACAACGATCGCCGCCAGCTGATGATGCTCTTCCTTGGAGCGCCGATTGCGCTGCTGGCTGTTGTGGGCGTGTTGGGTTGGCTATTCCTCGGCGACGAAGAACCACAGCCGTTGCGCACCGAATGCACCGAAGACGGATACTTTGCGACATTTGACCGGACCGACTTCCATCGTGAGGTCACGGTCGCTCGTGTTAACGTCACCTTCAGCTATGACGTTGACACAACCTTCCTCGAGAGCGCCGATATCGAGCTGTCTCCCGAGGTAATTGCCCCGCGTGTGGTCATCGCAGCCCCTGACCTCGATGCGTTGGGTGCTGTAGTGGCGTCGCCGATACCGACCTGCACGCTCGAGTCCATCGAGCTCAATCCCGAAACGTAAACCCAGTTCCGGGGCGGTCGGGGATGACCAGCTGGCCGTTTTCGATTTCGATCGACTCGTTGAACAGCGGCTGGAACCAGTCGACGTGTTCGACCAGAGCACAATTGGGGATCGCTCCGGCAAGCGCGAGGCTGTATTCGGTGAAGAAGTGGCTCGACGTGGGGACGTTGTGGGTGGCCGCGATGGTGCAGGCTCGACGGAACTCGGTGTAGCCGCCCATTCGTTGTAGGTCGGGCATCAACACGTCGACCGCATCGGCGTCGAGGTATCGCTGCATGCCGAGCCGGGTGTATTCGGTTTCCCCCGAGGCAATCGGGGTGTTCAGCGCAGCTCGCACCTGGGCGTGGCCAGCGAAGTCGTAGTAGACGACAGGCTCTTCGATCCAGGCGAGCTCGAACGGTTCGAGCAGGTTGCCAAGCGTGATTGCTGCCTCGACATCCAGCCCCTGGTTGACGTCGGAGTAGATGGCGATGTCAGTTCCCACGGCGTCGCGCAGCGCTCGTACCCGTTCGACGTCGGTCGATGCGTCGGGCGAGCCGAGGCGGATCTTCATTGCGGTGAAGCCCTGCTCGATGAAGCGCCCCGCTTCCGCGATGAGATCGTCGATCGAGTCGCTGAGCCAGAGGCCGCTGCTGGCGTAGGTGTCGACGTGGGTGCGTTCGGAACCCCAGAGCGTGGCCAGCGAGGTGTTCGAGGCCTTGCCCACGATGTCCCATAGGGCCACGTCGATCGCCGAGAGTGCACTGATGCCAATGCCCGCGTGTCCACTCGGGTTCAGTGCGGCCCAGATGTCCTCGAAGATTTGCTCGACGCTGCCAGGGTCTTTGCCCACGACATAGGGGGCGAGCCCCTTGATTGCCTCATCGAAGGCGCGGATACGGTCGCCGTTGAGCGCAAAGGCAAACCCTTCGCCCGTGACGCCGTCGGAGGTGGTGAGAGTGGTGAGCACGCAGCCGACCGACCGCATCTGGTGAATGGCTGTTCCAATCAGCCTGGGCAACGGCACCTCAACAATTCGAGTGTCTAACCGCTCGATCACCATGCCGAGAGCGTACGTCTCACGGCCCAACTCGGAAAATTTGTGCACTTCGCCACCGCTGAGGTGGACAAGTGCACAAATTTTCAGGAATTGAGCGCTGGTAGTGGGCCGTCTCCGAGCCAGGCGGCGAAGAAGTCGTCGAGCTGTTTGCCGCTGAGCTCTTCGCTTAGCTCCAAGAAGTCAGCCGTTGACGCAGTTCCGCCGCCGAAGCGAACGCTCCATTCACGTAAGATTTTGAAGAACGCATCGTCGCCAACCTCGAGACGCAGCGCGTGCATCGTGAGCCCGCCTCGCCGGTACACGCTCGGGTCGAACAGGCCCGCAGGGCCGGGGTCACCTGGGGCTGGGGTTGGTGCGATTGTGGCTCGTTGCAGCAGGCGTTCCTCGAGGGAGATGAGGCTCTGGCCGCGCCCAAATTCGAGCCAGAGGTCTTCGGCGTAGCTGGCAAAACCTTCGTTCAACCAGATGTCTCTCCAAGTGGCCGGGCTGACGTGGTTGCCGAACCATTGGTGTGCGAGCTCGTGGGCGACAATTCGCTCGATCGATCCGTCGCCGTCGACCAGCATGGCGCTGAAGATGCTGCGGCCCTGGGTTTCGAGCGCAAAGCCAAAGTCGGCGTCTATCACCATGACGCCATACTCATCGAACGGGTACGGCCCGAAGAGCTGGGTGAACGTCTCGAGCATTTCGTCGGTCTGGTCAAAGTCACCGGGCCCAACATTGACCAGGTCGACCGGGAACGAGTTGTCGACCGGAGTTATGCCGTCGCTGTCAGCTTCCACGTACTCGGTGTTCCCAACGGTCACCGTGGCAAGGTACGAGGCCATCGGGTCGTTCATTTCCCAGCGGGTGACTTCACGTCCGTCAACGATTGTCGTATCGACCAGCGAACCGTTAGCCACGCCGGCAAGCTCGGGGTCCACGCGCAGCGTGAAGGCATAGGTGGCTTTGTCGCTCGGATGGTCATTCACTGGATACCAGGTGCGTGCACCCATTGGCTCGCCGATCGCGACGCTCGTGATTGGCCGGTCGAACCAGCCGATCTGGCCGATACGCGTGGTCGAGTCGAGGGTCGTGGGAGTGCCGCCGTAGGTGACCGTGATGACGTGGTCGCTGTTGGCTGCGAACGCAGCGGCCGGGGAGATTCGCAGCTTGTCGTCGCCTTGGGTGAACTCGGCTGCTACTCCGTCGACCAACACCTCGGACACGTCCAGCCCGACAAAGTCGAAGGACAGCGAGTTGAGCGGGTCAGTGGCAAGAAGCTCGATCGTTGCGATACCTGCCAGCCGGTCGACGCCGTCGATGTCGATGGTGAGGTCGAGATCGTAGGACTGCACGTCGTAGCCGGTGTTTCCAATGGTGGGGTAGTAGGGATCGCCAACCGATTCACCACCGGCAACCGAATCGACCGAATCAGCCGCATCGGTCGTGGTGGTCTCGGCGTCGGTCGTGGTGGATGCCTCGGCGCTCGTGCTTGACGTGGTTGTGCTTGATGTGTTCGTGTCGGACGTGGTCGAGCTCGTCGATGGTTCGGCAGTAGACGTCGTCGCCCCATCCGGCGTTGTGCTGGTGGTCGAGGTGACCGCGGTCGTAGTGGGTGTGCCAACGAGGTCCTCGACCGGTGCGCTCGTGCAGGCAAAGGCAATCAGCGCACAGCAGACCGCGAGGGGAGTCAGGCGAGACAACACCAACCCATTGTGCCGGGGATTGGCGATGGCCGGTGCGCGGGACCAGCCACCGCCAATCAGGCCTACACGGTCAGGAGGCCTTCGAGAGGAGCAACCCCCGAGTCGAGAACTTCCGACGACGGGATGCCGAACCACTTCTCGGCAATGGTGGCGTAGTACTGCTCGAAGTCGACCGAAGCAATGAGGTTGCCGTCGTCGAGGGTGGTAAGCGACGGCATTTCGCCATAGACGCCGGTGGCGACCGGGCCGGCCAGCATGGCCATGCCCGCAGCACCGTGGTCGGTGCCGCCGTCGTTGGCGGCCAAGCGGCGACCGAACTCGCTGGTAGTACACACAAGGGTTGATTCGGCTTGGCCCCGTTCGGCCAAGTCAACGAGAAACGGATCGAGGCTTTCGGCAAGCTCACGCATCAAGTTCTCGTGGGTGCCACGCTGGTCTGAATGGGTGTCGAAGCCGCCAAGGGAGACGTGCAAGACACGCAAGCCAGCCTCCTGGCTAATCAGCTGGGCGGCTGTTCCAAGCGATCGGCCGAGATTGGTGTCGGGGTAACGCTCGCGAATTGCGTCGTTGTCGATCTCTTGGAGGGTCTCGGCGAACGCCAACGTGTCGTTGAGCCCTCCACGTGCATGGCTCATCGGGCCGAAATTTGGCTCGGATTCGAGTGCCATATTGGCCATTCCGTTGCGAAGGTTGACGAACCACGGATCTTCGTTTCGCAAGAACCACGATGCTTCAGGGTCGCTCAAGCCAACGGTTACCGCCTTCTCGCCGCGCATTGCTGGGCTGGGCCCGCTACCGAGTGACACGCCGGTCACGGGCTGGTCGACCACAAGTTGGTCGCACAATCGGCCGAGGAATCCCGTACCGGGCAGGTCGACGCCAGAAGACTTGCCAGCCCACCAGCGGCGCTCCATCTCGAAGTGGCTGCCATCGGGCATGTCGGTCGCGCCGAGGCCGACGAGCGCAGCAATGCCGTGTCCGGCGAGAGCCTCGAGGCCCGGGTTCCAGCCATACTCGTCGGTGAAGTCAATGAGCTCCTCGTCGGGTATGTGCAGGTTCTCGCGTCGGTCGTAGAGAACACCTGCGTTGCGCGGCACCAGGGTCGCTAGGCCGTCATTGCCGCCCTGGAGCTCGACGACGACCAGCGTCCGGCCAGCCACATCTTCGCTGGCCACCAGTGGTCGAGTTGTCGGGGTGGGAAGTGCGTCGGCGACGGCTTCGGTGGCTTCTTCAACGCTTGGGATCGAGTCGGTTCGGTTGAGCGCGATCGCCCCGGCCCCAACAGTGGCGGCTCCGGCGGCGGCGAAGCCGAGGAACTTGCGCCTGCTCGACCGTGGTGCGGTGTAGATAGGTGCCGTGTTGATGGGCACCGTGTTGATAGGCAGGGTGTTGATTCGCTCGATGTCGGTAGCCGGAACAACGACGGGAAGGTTGTCCGGCGAGGGGTCGCCAGCGCTCGATGGATACCAGCTTGGAGTGTGGTTCGTCATATCAGCCTCAGTTCAGATCGTTGCGAATTCGGGCGAAAGCACAGCCATTGTCAACAAGAGCTCGAGGCCGTGGTCGTATTCGGTTTGGACTGCAAGAGCTTCATGGAGTGCGTTGAGCGTGCTCTCCGACGGTGAGAAGATCCCGCAGTGGGCCAGCACGGCTTCGGGTGTGGGTGTCACCGAGTTGATGACTCGATCGCTCACCTGCCAGTTCAAGACGGTGTTGCCTCGAACCATCACTTGGCTGGCCGAGCTCCAGCGTTCGTCGTTCACCCAGCCCGCCACGTTGGGCGGTTCGAACGGCACCTGTCCGGTCTGGTAGATCTGCCAGAACTTGAACCCCTCATCTTCGCCAACGTTCTCCAGGTCGAAGATTGCCGCCGCAGCAGTCAGCCATTCCACCGGCTCGCGGGTGCGGACGCCGAGGGCGTTCACAAAGTCGTCGTGATGCAACATTTCCGACATCAGCGGGCGAAGTTCCCAGTTGTTCGATCGAAGCACCTCGCCAAGTTCGTTACGGCGTTCGTCGGTCAGTGGGGTCGAAACGAAGTAGTCGTGAAGCTTGCCGGCCACGTGGCCAGCACACGTTGGTTGCGCCATGACGGCGTCAAGATAGCTATCGAGGTTCCAGCGTTTCCGTTGTCCGAGGAACTCGACCGGTCGGGCGTAGTTGTCTTCGTTGCTGAACCCAACATCGTCGGTTTCCCAGTCCACGTACCAGCCCGACAAGATACGAGCGCCAGCGCGCACGTCGCGCTCGGTGTACCCAGCATTGCGGCCAAGCATGAAGAGCTCCATGAACTCGCGGCTGAAGTTCTCGTTTGGGGCGTCACCTCGGGACCCCGAGCCATCGAGAAAATGCAACATCGCTCCGTCGGTGATGATCGCCCGTGCCAAGTCACGGAGGTTCCCCATGGCATGGCGGCGAATGGTCTGATGCTGACGCCACACCAGCGAGCGTTTCGTCTCCTGGCGGTTAGTCGTGAAGTGGTTATGCCAGAACCACACCATCCGTTCGTGCAGCTTGGCGTCAGGCTGCATCATCCGGTCGATCCACTCACTGGGGAGCGTGTCCCACTGGGCGTCCTCAAGGTTTCGGGAGGCGGTTTCTTCTTCCGATAGCGCCCAACCTTCGTCGCTCAGGATCTCATCGATCACGTCGTGAATGTCGGTATCGGCGAACGAACTGACCTGCCCAGGGTGGACAGCAAAGCTGGTTCGGCGAAGGGTGTGTGCCACTTGCTCTGCGGTTGCCATGACCCAGATATACGCAACGGCCTATGAAAGGATGGTGAAGAACGCCTTAATGATCTCTTCATGAAGAGTTCTGTACCTTGGGAGTATGCGAATCCTCGTCGTTGAAGACGACGCGCCCCTGGCCGAGGTACTTCGGCGCGGTCTGGTCGAGGACGGTTACGCCACCGACGTAGTGGGCAAGCTCGCTGACGCAATGCACGCCGTCGACACCAACGACTACGACCTTGTGGTGCTTGATCGAGGCCTGCCCGATGGTGACGGTCGAGACCTTTGCGCCCGAATGCGTAGCAACGGCGATGGCACCGCCGTGCTTATGCTCACTGCCCGGGACGGCTTGGGCGACAAGGTCGAAGGCCTCGATGCTGGAGCGGACGATTACCTGACCAAACCGTTCGACTATCCCGAGCTCACCGCTCGCATGCGCGCATTGTTGCGGCGTCCAACATCGGCGCAGGCCCCGATCCTCATCCATGGAACTCTGGAAATGGACCCGGCGAGCCGTCGGGTTTCGCGGTCGTCGATCACGATCCCGCTGACCGCGCGGGAGTTCTCGTTGCTCGAAATGATGATGCGGGCACCAGAGGCCACCCACGCTCGAACCGACCTTCTCGAACACGTGTGGGACGCCAACTACGACGGCCTGTCAAATGTCGTCGATGTGCATATTGCCAATTTGCGTCGCAAGCTAGAGCTATCGGGACAAGACGATCCGATCGAAACCGTCCGTGGTGTTGGCTACCGCCTGCGACCACAAAGCACCTCATGAACCTGCACCGAATCCGCCTTCAACTCACCGCAATGTATGCGTTGCTCGCTGCGCTTGCGGTGGGGTTGCTGGCCTGGATGGCAATCTCGACAGGAACCGACCAAATCTTCGATTCGGCCGAGCGCGAGGCCGAGAACGTGGTTCGGGAACTGGCCCTCAGCAGCTTATGGCCACCGCCCGAAGAAGAGGTCGACAACAACACCCAGCCCTCCAACACGTGGAGGGTCAGCGTGAACGACGGATGGCGCAACCCGTTCGGAAGCGCGTGGATCGAGCCTCCGCTAATGACGATTGCCGAGAACGCGCTGAAAAACGGCGGTCCAACTTACGCCGATTTTGATTCTGACGGAGCGTGGCTTGCCTATGCCGAGCCGGTCGAAGAGGACAACCACGTGATCATCACCGCGATCGATCTTCGCGGCTACGAACAGGACCAACGGTCGTTCCGATTCCGCGTGCTGCTCGCCGCCTTGGCTGCCACGTTGCTCACGACGGCAGTGGCGTGGTGGATCTCAGGCCGTGCGCTCAAGCCGACACGGGCAGCGATGGCTCGCCAACGAGACTTCATTGCAGACGCCGCACACGAACTGCGAACTCCGCTCGCCGTCATTCGAGCGTCATCAAGCCACGCACTCTCGAAAGATCGCGAAGCGCCGGCTTACCAGCAAGCCCTCGCCGAGATTCTGGCGGCCACCGAGCGAGCTGGCTCGGGTGTCGGTGAACTGCTCGAACTGGCCCGCCTTGACGCTGGCCAGGCCCAACCACGCAAAGCACCCTTGCGAGTTGACCTGCTCATCGAGGAGGTCGCATCGAGTGTTCGCGTCGACGAGACCGAAGTTATGGCCAACACGGCCGAGTCGATCGTCGTCGACGCCGACTATGCGCTGCTTCGTCAGGTGCTCGAGAACCTTACGCACAACGCAGCGTCGCGGGCCGACATGGTCGACCTGTCGGTTGTGCGTGCCGGCGACCTCGTCACGATCCAAATCGCTGACAACGGTCCGGGCTTCGACGAGGACATCTTGCCCCATGTGTTCGAGCGTTTTCGGCGCGGCGACAATCGTGGGTCGACCGGGCTCGGCATGGCAATTGCGAAGTCGATCGTGGAAGCACATGGCGGGTCGGTCTCTGCTGCGAACCGGTCCGACGGTGGCGCGATCGTCAAGCTCCACCTCGACGCATCGAAGGACGACTGACCAACTAGCTCTCTTCGTGTTTAGCGGTACGAGCGGAGGGGGCGGGTGGCGCCCTGGCGGCGTGATCGGTTCAGCACCCGTGGGCGTGAGAACTGCACGCGGTGAACGGTGCGGATGATGTCGTCGATGGCATCGAGCAAGCTTGGGTCGCTTGCGAAAATCTCTTTGACCTGTGGACCCGACCATGGCTCGATAAGCAGTTCGGGATCGAGCCCACCGCGCGTCCATGCGGTAGCGATCTGCCGGATAGCCGAGTCGATGATCGGCTCGCCGCACTCGACAGCGACGTGCGCGACCGCGGCAGGGTTAAACCGTCCAGCGGTGTAGGAGTCCGACACCATGGCGTTGCGGTAGTGCAGCGCTTGTTCGGCGATCCGTGCGTGGTTCACAAAATCGAAGTTACGCGCGCACGCCCCCACAGTTGGGGACCCTCGGTGGGAATTACAAGGTGATTTACAAGGGTGATTTACACGGGTGATTTAGGAGAGCTGAATTACGACGGGCGTGATGGCGGCCGCTGCGGCGCGGGGCAGCAATCGGCTGCGCAGAAGTCGGGTCGCACGGCAAGGTTGCCCAATGCTCGAACTGGCCCATTGGACCTGCGCTCTTCGATGAGCTCGACGATCGCCGAAATGAATCGGGGGTCGTTCCCAACCGTGCCGGAGCGGGCATAGCGCAAACCGAGGCGTTCGGCGGTTGCTTTGGCCTCGGTGTCGAGGTCGAACATGACCTCCATGTGGTCCGAGATGAAACCGATCGGCGACACCACCACGGCTTCGGTTCCTTCGGCGTGGATGGCCTCGAGGTGGTCGTTGATGTCTGGCTCGAGCCACGGCATCTGGGGTGGGCCGCTACGCGATTGCCAGACCAGGTCGAAGTCGTCTCGGCCGACGCCCTTTGCCACGAGCCGGGAGGCTTCGGTGAGTTGGTCGACGTAGTCGGACGTGGACGCCATCGACATCGGCACAGAGTGCGCAGTGAAGATCAGGCGAGCATCGCTGCCAACCTCGTCGAGCGACGCCTTCACGTGGTCGATCATCGGCTCGATGAAGCCCGGGTGGTCGTAGTACTGGCGAATCTTGTGAATGACCGGTGCTGCATCACCAACAACCTCGCGGGCGCGCTCGATGTCTTCGCGGTATTGGCGGCAACCCGAGTAGGAGCTCGTCGATGAAGTGACGAACGCGATGGCATTGGTGATGCCGTCGTTGGCCATCTGCTGCACCGTGTCGGTCAGCATTGGTCGCCAATTTCGGTTGCCCCAGTAGACGGGCAGGTCAATGCCAGCCGCAGCCAGGGCCGGCTCGATGTCGGCAATCAGCTCTCGGCAATGGTCGTTGATGGGGCTCTTGCCGCCGAACAGGAAATAGTGCTCACCAACCTGTTCGAGGCGTTCCTTTGGGATGCCTCGACCCCGGGTGACGTTCTCCAAGAACGGCACGACTTCGTCGGGGGCTTCGGGCCCGCCAAACGAGACGACGAGGATGGCGTCGTAGGGATGCGTGCTCATGGATGTCCAATCACGGCTGGCAGGTTGGGCATCGCCACGCTTTGCGCTTGGCGATTTCGAGCAGTTGAATTTCGTCGCCGCATCGATGGCACGGAAGGCCTTCGCGTTTGTAGACGTAGAGCCGATCCTCGTTGCCGATCTTGGCTGGCGTGGTGCCGACCTCGCTTGGTTCGCGGGTGACGATGCGATTGAGCTTCACGCCGAGCTTGAGCTGGTTCGTGGCCATGTCCCACAGCAACCGGGCCGTGTCCTCGTCGAGCGCGTTCGCTGGTGTGCTCGGGTTGATGCCGGCGAGGTAGCAGAACTCGGAGCGGTAGACGTTGCCGATGCCAGCGATCACCTTCTGGTCGAGCAGCGCTGCTGACAGCGGCACCTTCTTGCGGAGCAATCGCGAAACAAACTCGTCGGCCTTGCCGTCTCGACGCAGCGGATCCGGACCGAGCTTGGCGGTGACAGCCTCAGCATCGTCGTCGTCGATAAGTGCGCAGACCATGGGGCCGGTGAGGTCCCACAGCTTTTCTTTGCCTTCGAGGCGAAGCCGTATGGCCCCGTCGGTCTCGGGTGTCTCCAATGGCTTGGGACGAAGCTTGCCGATAAGCCCGAGGTGAATGTGCAGCAGGGGAGCGCCCGTGAAGTCGAGAAACAAGTGCTTGCCCCACGCTTCAGCTGCTCGGAGTTTCTTGCCGTCGAGCGTGGACGCTCCGTCGGCGAACGGGCCTTGCGGAGAGCTGGCGGTGACCTTGGCAGGACGCAGGGACTTGTTCAGGTCCTTGGCAAGGCGGTGAATAGTGTGGCCTTCAGGCATGTAGTGACGCTATCGGGAGCGCGCTTCGGTGTAGATCGTCTCGAAGATGTCGAGCACTTCGCTGCCCGACATCGACGGGATGCAGGTGCCAAGGCTTTGGATGTGTTCGGCGCCAGAGAAGGCGGCGCCGCCAACGACGATTGGCAGGTCGAGCTCGGCGTTTACGGTAGCGAGCGTCGAACGAACGATCTCGTCGCTATCGGGGTTGGTTGCCGCGATGCCGATGGCGATGAGGTCGTCACCGATGGTGTTGGCCATGTCGATGATCGACTCGGCCGGTGTGTTGGCTCCGAGGTCGAGCACGTTGAAGCCTCGAAATCTGAGGAGGTCTCGGATCATTGCGGTTGGAAGAAAGTGGTAGTCCCACGATACCGAGGCCAGTAGGACCGTGCCCCGATTGCGGCCCCGGCTGTCGACCCGCTGACCGAGGCGAGAGGTGACCCGAAGCGCAGTCGACGACGCAACGTGCTCATCGGCGATGGAGATGTCGCCACTGGCCCACTGCTCGCCGATTTGGTGCATGGCCGGACCGAGAAGTTCGAGGTATACCTCCTCGGCGTCGGCGCCCGAGGCCATGGCGCTTTCGAGAATCTGAAACGAGCCGTTCTCGTCTCCGGCCATGAGCCGCTTGACCAGCCGGGGAGGGGTGACGTCGACGCGCTGGGTAGGGGTGTCGTTGGCTTCGAAAGACTCAAGGTCCGAAACAGTTACCCTCCACTGACCTCCGTCTTTGACGGCGGCCAGGCGTCCGGTGCGGACGTAGCGGTAGGCCGTCATGTAGTGCACGCCAAGCCTCTCGGATGCATCGGTGAGGGTGAGTGTTTCGGTCATTAGCCAGCCAATTGTTCGCCGTGGTCTTCTGGCCCGAGCCTCGATCGAGCTGCAGTTCGCCCCAATTCGGCGACAGCGCGCCGTGAAGGGCTTCGCGGAGGATAGCCCAGTCGAGCACGCTGCTCTTCACTTTCTCCACCCCAGAAGCCATGCTCCCGGTTTTCTCGGGCCCAGCTGCGGCATGCCAACAGCACCTGACAGTTGTCGCAGTACGAACGGGCAAGTGCCTCGCGCTTGGTTCGACGGGTGCGCCGCTCGCCCGATGGGGCAAAGAACAAGTCGGCCTTGTCTGCGCACAGACCTTTTTGCGCCCAGTCTCTTGTTCCGCTAGCCACCGCAAAAAGTTCGTCGAGCATGAGTCCTCCCTAAGGGACACCAATTTAGCACTAAAAGTTAGCTTTGGTGTCAAATACGCTGACTTCGGACGTTTGGATGCGACACCGAGGTCGAAAAAGCAAAAAGTTCCTGTGTCGACGCAGAACGCGTCGACACAGGAACTAGTGAGTCAGGTGGCTATTCGCCGCCGAGGAGCTTGTTCAGCTTTTGAGCAAACTTGCCTGGGCGTGGTGCTTCAACCCCGTCGGGCATCAGCTCGGGAGCCTGGGCTTCGATTGCCTGTAGCACCTGCCCAGCATTTGGGTTAACCATCTTGGCGTCGCCGATGACCACGGTTGGAACGGTCTCGTTGCCGTTGGCGATCGACCGAACTGTTTCGGCATGGGCGGGCTTATCCCAGATGTTCATCTTGTTCAGTGGCAGATCGAGTTTCTCGAGACTGCGCTCGAGATTCATGCAGAACGGACATCCTGGTCGCCAGTAGAAATCGATCGTGGTGTCGCTCAATTTGCCCGTCCAATCAAGGGGTCGTCGTCGCCGTCGAAGAGCAGGCAGGTGATGACGCGATCTGGATCCTCCGGCTGGTTCCACGAGTCTTCGGTTGGCTGCAAGAACTTGAACTTCAAGTTTCGGTCGTCGTCGGCGGGAATGTAGGCGGCTAGTGAAGTGCGGCAAACCTCTTCGGCGTATGCCGAGATCGCTGTCTCATCGAAGGTCGTGATTGACGACTCGATCAGCGCTTCGCGGTAGACCTCGAACTGATGCTCAATTTCGCAGTCGACCTTTTCGACCTTGGTGACCTGGCCAGCACCGATGTCTCCAACGATGCAATCGCCTGCCCGGAGATCGAACACCGAGGCCTGCTGACTTTGCGTACTGCTTGGAGACTCGGCATCTTCGGTGGTGTCAGGGACTGCGGTCGCGCCGTCTTCGGCGACGTCGCTCGATGGCGCAGTTGTGCTGTCGTCTACTGCCACCGCTTCAGACGTGGTGCTCGCACTGTCGGTGTCGGTGGTGCTGTTGCCGCTGAACAGCATTGCGATGAACCATGCGATGAGACCAATAAGGGCAAGCGCAAGCAGCACTCCAAGCCACATTCGCCAGTTTCGTTTCGGTGCCTCGATCTCTTGAGGGGGTGCGTCCTGGGGAATGGCGAGGTCGACCACATCGGGTGCCCCGCGCGGGGTGGTGAGATCGGCTCGCGCCGATTCGATGTCGGGCTGAATTGGCTTGCGCCACGCGTCTTGGCGTTCTATCGGGACCGCTGGCTGAGCACGGTCGGGAGCCTCGCCGCCAAGTGGCATCACTTCTTCAACGGTTGCCTCGGGGCTGGTTACCTGAGGAACTGTTGCGGAGAGGTTCGGGTTGGGCACTGAGACATCTGGTACCGCGATGTCGGGAGCCGACACGTCGGGCACTGCGACATCGGGCATGGAGACATCTGGCACTCCGATGTCAGGGGCTGACACGTCCGGCACTGCGATGTCGGGGGCCGATATGTCCGGCACTGCGACCTCGGGCATGGGGACATCTGGAACAACGACATCTGGTACTGCGATGTCGGGGGTCGATACGTCCGGCACTGCGACCTCGGGCATGGGGACATCTGGAATAACGACATCTGGAACAACGACGTCGGGTACCGCCATGTCTGGGACAGCGACATCGGGAACAGCGACATCTGGTACTGCGACGTCGGGAACAGCGACGTCGGGAACTGTCACATCGGGGATGGGGGTGATTGCTGGTGCTGGCGGTACTTCACCGAGGTCGGACAGGCTGATCGTTCCCGGCGGAGGCATTTCTGGCGCTTCGAGAGTCTCAGCGTTCCGGGGAAGATCGTCGAGTACCTCTCCGTCGGCCTGGCGCTGCTCGAAGGCACTCGTCCAACCGTCTTCTTCGGTAGTTGGGCCGGTGCGGGCTAGCGAAGCGAACGCTTCGGCTTCGAGGTCAGGTTCTGGTTCGGCTTCGGGGACGTCGTCAATTGCTTGCCAGCCACCCGTCGAGGATTCGACGATCGGCTCGGGCATCGACTCGGGCTCGGCGATGGTAGCGGTTCCGAGGTCAGGGCTTTCGGGCATTTCTGGCGCAGCAACCTCTGGGACATCGGGCAGCCCGGGGGTGGTGACGAGGTCGGCGTCAACATCAACATCGGGGCTGCCGAGCGGCATCTCAGGTTCAACGAGGCTGTGCTCGGTATCGACCAGCGTGTCGGCACCGACCGCAGGTTCTTCTGCAGCCGCCGCGGGCGCGCTCGTGGACGAATCGTCATCGCTGGGAAGGTTGCCGTCATAGACAGCGCCTGGTTCCGCATCAGCGGGATACCACTTGCCATCTGAGGCCAACCACCAACCGGGGCCTTGCCATACATCACTCACAGCAGTTCAGCGTAACCGGCCCCACGAAAAGGTGTGAATCGCCC
This sequence comes from uncultured Acidimicrobiales bacterium, assembly GCA_938038785.1. GTDB lineage: Bacteria > Actinomycetota > Acidimicrobiia > Acidimicrobiales > SHLQ01 > SHLQ01. The sequence continues at coordinate 5,953 of CALHTB010000048.1, read as the reverse complement.
GGGTACTGTTATGAACTGATGATTTTGATCGACGCGACCGATGTGACCATGATTCGACCGGGTCGAGACCTGTTTCGGGACGTTTCTGTAACGATTTCGACGGGGGATCGTATTGGTTTGGTGGGCCTAAATGGCACCGGAAAGTCGTCGCTTATCGATGTGCTGATTGGCAACCGCGAGCCCGAAAGCGGGTCGGTTCGTCGCGGTCGCGACGTCCGCATCGCCGCTCTCGATCAGAACCCCGACCTTGGTTCGGGCACCGTGCGAGACGCCGTTACCCATGTGGGCGGCGAGTCGTGGGAGATCGATGCAGTACTCGACAAGCTGGGCATGGGAGGCCGCGAAGACACTCCTGTTGCACAGCTGTCAGGGGGCGAAGCAAAACGTGTTGCCTTGGCTCGGGCGCTTGTTCATCCGAGCGATCTGCTCATTCTTGACGAGCCCACTAACCACCTCGATGTCGATGCAATCGAATGGCTGGAGAAGCGGCTGTCGGCCTACAAGGGTGGGTTGCTGCTGGTCACACACGATCGCCATGTGCTCGACCGGGTGACCAACCGTGTGCTCGAACTCGACCGCGGCTCAGCCTTCGTGCACGAGGGTGGATACGACGCGTACCTCGAAGGTCGCGCCCTTCGCGAAGAGCAAGCTGCTCAGGCCGAGAAGGTGCGAGCCAACCTGGCCCGCACCGAGCTGGCCTGGTTGCGTCGTGGAGCGCCTGCGAGAACAAGTAAGGCCAAGGCGCGCATCCGAAGCGCCACCGAGATCGTCAACGCCCGGCCGCAAGAAGCGGCGCGCTCGGGTTCGCTCGATCTGCACTTCGGCACACCCCGGTTGGGCAACGATGTGATCGACCTGTCCAATGTTGAGTTCGCTCATCCCGATCACGACCCGTTGTTTCGCGGCGTCCAACTTGCGATCGACCCGCGCGAACGGCTGGGAATTGTCGGTTCGAATGGCACTGGCAAGTCCACGCTGCTCGATGTCATCTCGGGTCAACGTGAACCAACAAACGGCACGGTAACGATCGGGTCGACGGTGGTCATGGAGTTGTTCGACCAGCGCGGTATCGAGCTCAACCCGCAGATGCGGGTGTGGCAGGCCGTTGTCGGTGAGGATGCAGTGAAGCCCGACTGGCCCGACGTGCAGCTGATGGAGAGCTTCTGGTTCGACAGCGATGCCCAGTACGCGCCCATCGAGTTGTTGAGCGGCGGCGAACGGCGACGGCTGCAGCTGCTGATTACTTTGGCGCGTAAGCCCAATGTGTTGCTGCTCGACGAGCCGACCAACGACCTCGACCTCGACACGTTGCGTGTGCTCGAGGGGTTCCTTGAGGACTTCCCGGGGGCCGTCATCGTGGTGAGCCACGATCGGGCGTTTCTCGAACGGACTGTCGACGATGTGATCGTGTTCGACGGGGGAGGATCCGTAAGCCGGCTTCCCGGTGGCTACGAGGCGTACGACAAGCTGCGCCGGTCGCAGAACGCGTCGTCGAAGAACGACTCGACCAAACGCACTTCCGACGCGCCGAAAAAGTCGAAGAACTCCGGTGGGCGATCAGCCAGCACGATTCGTCACGAGTTGAAGACCGTCGAAAAAGACATGGCCCGCCTCGACAAGAAGCGCACGACCCTCACCGCTGATCTCGAGGCGGCCGGTTCAGACCACGAAGAGCTCATGCGGGTGAGTGACTTGCTAACCCCGGTCGTCGCCGAAATCGAAACGCTCGAAGAGCGTTGGCTCGAGCTCAGCGAAGAGGCCGACAGCTAACCCAAAGATTTGTACACAGTTTCAGACCGTATAGGTAGGCAAACTGTGTACAGATCATTGGTACCCTGACCCTATGAGTGATGCCACCGACACCACCGAGACCGATGCAGCTGGCGATGAGCCGGTAGCTCCGAGCGCTGAGGGCGACGGACTGGTCTTGTCTGTTACCGAAGCCGCAATGGAGAAGGTGCTCGAGATCCGCGACGGCGAGGACGACGCCGAGAACACCGCACTGCGGGTGATGATCGTTGGAACCCGTGGGGTCGAATTCGACTACGACCTGTCGCTCGAGACGATCTCAGAAGCCGACGACGATGCGCACGTCTACGAGATCGACCAGCTGACCATCATCATCCCGGCCGACAGCGTCGAGGACATGCGGGGTTCAACCCTCGACATTCCGTCCAACCCAATGCAGGGCGGCCTTGTCATCCGTAACCCGAACCGGCCCCCGGTTTTGGCCCCCGAAGACATCGAGCTCACCGGCACCATCGACGAGAAGGTCAAGCAGCTGCTCGACAAGAGCATCAACCCAGCGCTGGCCGCCCACGGTGGTTTCGCCAGCCTGGTGAAGGTCGAGAACGACACCGAGGTACACGTGCTCATGGGTGGCGGTTGCCAGGGGTGCTCGATGAGCGCAATGACCCTCACCGAGGGCATCAAGACTTCGATTATGGACATGATCCCCGAGGTCACCGAAGTGATCGATGCGACCGATCACTCGCAGGGCGAGAACCCGTTCTACAGCTAGACACCAGACCGTTGTTCTCCTAGAGACCGTTGTTCTCTAGGAGATATACCTCTGTGGTTGGGGTAAAACTGGAGGAATCGGTGCCCGGAAGCACCGATTCCTACGTTTTGGCGCCTGCAGCTCGAGATTCCTGATAAGCGTCCGCCGCCTCACTCTTGCTGTTTGCCGTCCATACAGTCCGAGACGCAAGCAAGTGGTTCCTGAGCGTTTCCTGAAGGAAAGGTAAGAAACCCATTATCGGTTAGGCAGTATCACGCTGCTTTAGGCAGCATCAGGCAATATCACGCGCTAGGCAGTTGCGGTCTCGGCGGGGGCGTCGGCGCCGCGAGGGCCGTGTCCTCGATGCCCCTTGCCTCGTCGGCCTTCGCCCTTGTTGCCGAAGCCTCCGCCATTCTCGAGGCGAGCTTCAATGCGCTCGTCAAGACCAGCGAGCTTCTCGTCTGCCTGCTCTTGGGTAAGCCGTCCATCAGTCACAGCTTGCTCGATGCGATCGGTTGCCCGGTCGACCAGCACGTCAACAACTGCCGGGAGGTTGTCACCGGCGATCTCGGCCAGCGGAGTTCCGGCATCCTTGGCCGCAACAAGGTCTTCGACATCAATGCCGATTGCGTCGGCAATCTCGCCAAGGCGCTCGGCCCGTTGGGCTTCTCGCTGCTCTTGCAAGGCAGTACGAACTTCGCTTACCGATTCCGCCTGTTCCTCGGTGATCACGCCGTCCTCGACGAGCTGGTCGACAATTGCTTGGCGTCGAGCGTCGCGGTCACCGCGCTCTGGGCGAGCGTCGTCTTCGACAGTTTCTTCGACTGGCGCTGGCTCGTCGAGCGTTGGACCCTCGTCTTGAGCGCCGGCTACACCGGCAGCTCCGAGTGTCAGTGCAACTGCGCCGAGAGCGCCGCCGCCGATGAGTGAGAGGTTCTTTAGGTTCTTCATGAGGGGTTTTCTTCCTTCAACGAATCCTCCGGAGAGGCACCGCACGTTGCGGTGATAATCATCGAACAGGTCCTGTGGAAGGAGAATCTGATGGCTGCGCAAGCTCTCGCTGATCCCTCCCTGAAGCACGGGTAAGAACCTTCAGGTTTCTCTCACAGTCCTTCAGGATCCTCTTAGCTTGCGTCGATACTGTTGCGTGTATGGCCGCTGCACATGTGCTGATCATCGAAGACGACCAGGGGGTCCGCGAGGCTCTTGAGGTCGTTCTCGACGTGCAGAACTATCGGGTGTCGGGCGTTGACCGGGGCGAAGACGGTCTTGGCGTCGTGGCCAGTGGTGATGTTGACCTGGTCGTGCTCGACCTCAACCTTCCGGGGATTGACGGGATCGAAACGTGTCGCCAGCTGCGGGGGTCGGGGTTTGGCGGTCCGATCTTGATGTTGACTGCCCGCTACGAAGTGAAGGACAAAGTCTCGGGCCTCGACGCAGGAGCCGATGATTATCTCCCGAAGCCCTTCGCATTGGCTGAGCTACTGGCACGAATTCGGGCGCTGCTCCGAGCCTTTGATGTAGCGGTGGCCGACGACGACGAAGTGCTGGCGCTTGACGATGTCGTGCTCGATCGCCGAACCAGGCGTGTCACTCGAGCAGGTACCGAACTCGAGCTCACCAAGATCGAGTTTGACCTGCTCGAGCATCTCCTCGAGCACAAAGACCGCGTGCTCGACCGTCATGACATTCAGCTCGCAGTTTGGGGGTTCGATGACGACAGCTCCTCGAATAGCCTCGAAGTGTTTGTGTCTTCGCTTCGCAAGAAATTGGAAGCCGATGGTGGCTCGCGCCTTATCCACACCAAGCGGGGCATTGGCTACGTCGCAAGGGTTTCTGCATGAGGCTTCAAGCAAAGCTGGCACTAACTGTTGCGCTTGCTGCGGCAATTGCGATCATTGCGATGGCGACTGCGTTTTGGGTTCTCTCAGCAAACGAACAGCGCGGTGTTGTCGACGACGGCTTGCTACGGGTGGCCGCACAGCCGCGTCAGTTCGCCCCAAACAACAACGGCGACGACCGCGGACGCCCTGGCCGCCTCCTTCCGCCCGCAGGTTCGGAGTTTGGTGACCCCGGTGGAGCCGATGACCGACTGTTCACCCGAGTCCGGCTGACCTTTGGAAGAGAGACCCAGATCGACGAAGGTCTTCCGTTGGTCACCGGTGTGCTTCCCGGTTCGCCACCATCGATCTCCACAATCGAGATAGACGGTGAGCGCTATCGAATGGCGGTCGCCCCGATTCGGGGACGAGGCCAAAACGGGATTATCCAAATCGCTCGAAACATCGAAGACCTCGAGTCGGGACTCGCTCGATTGCGTCAACAAATCATCGCCGCCAGCCTGGCCGGAATCGCAGTCGCGGGTTTGCTCGGGGCACTGGTGGCAAGACGGCTGTCGGCGCCGATCACCGAGGTGGCCAATGCCGCGAGACACATGTCATTCGGCTCTGAACTTCCGTCGCCAATCGATGTTCATCGCAACGATGAAGTGGGTGACCTCGCCATGTCGTTCAACCAGATGCTTGGGGCGCTCGAACTCAGCCGCGACCAACAGCAGCGGTTGGTCGCCGATGCGAGCCACGAACTTCGAACTCCGCTTACGAGCCTTCGCCTAAAGCTCGACCTTCTCGATTCCACCCCGGATTTGCCCGCCACCCAGCGCCAAGAGTTGCTCTCGACCTCGGCGCTCGAGGTCGAGAAGCTTGGCGAACTGGTTGCCGAGCTCGTGGTCCTGGCGACCGACCCCAGCGGTACAGACGAGGCCGCGGTCGAACAGTCGCTACCGGCGCTTGTTCGTGAGGTCGCAGCAGAGCATCAGCAGCGCAGCGGTCGACGGATTGACGTTGTTGTCGATGGGGGCGAGGACGTTCGCCCAATTCGTGTTCGTCTTGTTCGTCGGGCGGTGTCGAACTTGATCGATAACGCCATCAAGTACTCCGCTGAAGCTGCACCGGTGGCCGTCACGGTCGCGCATGGAAAGATCGAGGTGCGTGACCAGGGCGAAGGTATTCCGCCCGAGGACCTCGAGTTCGTGTTCGATCGCTTCTACCGGTCTCCCACCGCTCGGACCCGCCCAGGAAACGGCATTGGTCTAGCGATCGTGAAACGTGTTGCCGAGCTCCAAGGTGGCGAAACCTGGGCACGAAACGCAACTGACCCCACTGGTGCAATCGTGGGCTTCTCGGTGAGTTAGAACCCGAGTTTCTCGCCTGCGGCTGTATTGAACTTCGTTCGAACCCGAGTTTCTCGCCTAGCGGCTCCAAACGTCGCTAGGCGAAGACTCAACCGGGTTTGAAAGCTGTTCTACGAAGACCACGTATCGAACTTCGTTCGAACTCCGGAAGTCGCCCTTCACGGGCGGCTTTCGACGTTTTGTGTTGTCGTCGAGAGTTGAGAGTCGCCGGCAAGCCGAGTCTCGATGTCGTTGGCGATCTCAGCTATCGTGAGCCGCAT